>CAXUJF010000075.1:9330-16622 GCA_964250865.1 uncultured Streptosporangiaceae bacterium | reverse complement strand
GCATCAGGCCGATCGGCCCGCTGCCCAGCACCAGGAGGTCCTCGCCCAGCACCGGGCCGATCCGGTCCAGGGCGTGCAGCACGCAGGACAGCGGCTCGACCAGGCTGGCCAGGTCCGCGTCCAGCCCGGGCGGCAGCGGCTCGCAGCGTGCCCCGTTCACGGCCACATACTCGGCCAGCGCACCCGGCGCCGTGGTGCCGAGCCCACCGCCGTTCAGGCACATGTTCGTCCAGCCCGCCCGGCACGGGGCGCAGGCGTCGCAGTAGTCCATCGGGTCAACCGCGACCCGCTGGCCCACCCGCACCGTGCGCACGGCCGGCCCGGCCTCGACCACCGTGCCCCAGAACTCGTGCCCGGGGATGACCGGGTACTGCTTCACCGCGGCGTAGTCGCCGTCGGCGACGTGCACGTCGGTGCCGCAGATGCCGCAGGTGCCGACCTGGACGACGACCTCATGATCGCGCGGTGCCGGATCGGGCACCTCTTCCACCGACAGCTGACCGGGCTTGATGACCAGAGCCGCCTTCACGTTGTGGCTCCCAGCGCATGGATCTCAGCCACGGCCTGCCGCGGATCCGGGGCACCGAAGACCAACGAGCCGGGCACCACCCCGTCCGCACCCGCTGCCGCCAGCCCCGGCACCGTGTGCTTCCTGATGCCCCCGTCCACCACCACGTCCGGGCGCGAGGTGCCAGCTCCCAAGGGGCCGTGCCGGGCCGCGACCAGGTCACCGACCCGGCCCGCCGTACCCGGATCCTGGTCGTAGCCCTTGACCCCGATGACCGTGCCCATCAGCAGCAACCGGTCGACGTCCGGCAGGAACGGCACGGCCTGGCTCACCGGTTCGTGTACCTCCAGGCCGAGCGAGGCCCGGCAGCCGTGGTCGCGGATCCGGGCCAGCGTGGCGCCCACGTCGGGGCAGGGGCCGCTCTGCACGGTGATCATGTCGGCGCCGGCCTCGGCGAACCGGTCCACCCAGTAGTCCGGGTCGGTCACGTTGAGGTGGACGTCCAGGACCGCGGCCGTGCGCTGGCGCAGCGCGGCCACGTGCGCCGGCCCGAACAGCAGGTCACGGACGTTGTGCCCGTCGAACACGTCCAGGTGGAAGCCGTCCACGACGTCGCCCAGCAGGTCAACCGCCGCGCCGAGGGCCAGCTGGTCGGCCGACCACAACGAGACGTAGGCCTTCATTGCTGCGCCCTCAATGCGGTGCCCTCACTTCTGGCGGCCGCCAGCGGCCGTCTTCACCGCCTCGCGGGCCAGCCGCTCGACGTCGTCGGCCCCCGGGGTCAGCGCATCCAGCAGCACCGGGCTGTGCGGCACCGGCGCGAACGGCGCGCCGATCCGCAGCACCGGCGCATCCAGCTCGCCGAACAGGCTTTCCTGCATCGACGCGGCGATCTCGGCTCCGATCCCGCCGTGCCGGTAGTCCTCGGCCGCCACCACCAGGGTCCGGGTGCGCCGGACGGACTCCGCCACCAGGTCGAGGTCGAGCGGCGCCAGCGTGCGCAGGTCGATGATCTCAGCCTCGATGCCGTCGGCGGCCAGCCGCTCGGCCGCGGCCAGCGCCTTGGGCGCCATCACGCCGTAGGACACCACCGTGACGTCACGGCCGGGCCGCCGGATCACCGCCTGGCCGAACGGCACCAGGTCGTCCGGGCCGCCCGCCTCGCCGCGGGTGCCGGTCTGCATCTTGTGCATGGCGAAGATGACCGGGTCCTCGCCCCGCATGGCCGACTTGATCAGTCCCTTGGCGTCGTACGGCGTGCTGGGGTAGGCCATCAGCAGGCCCGGGACGTGACAGAACCAGCTTTCGATCGGGTTGTTGTGCTGCGCGCCGCCGCCCGCGAAGCCGGTTGTGCCCCGGACGACCAGCGGCACGGGACGGCCCCACCAGTACCGGATCTTGGCCGCCTGGTTGACGATCTCGTCCATGGCCCCAAACGAGAAGTCGAGGAAGTTGAGGTCGACCACGGGCCGCAGGCCGTTCAGTGCGCCGCCGACTCCGGCCGCCACCATGGCCGCCTCGGAAATGGGGGCGTTGCGGACCCGGTGCCGGCCGTACTGTGGGCCGAGGTTGGTCACCTGGGCCCAGTGCCCGCCCCGCTCGTACAGGTCGGTGCCCATGACGACGATGCTGTCGTCCCGGCCCATCTCCTCGGCCAGGCCATCGCGGTAGGCCCGTGACAAGGTTGTCCTCTTGCTCGCCGGAGTAGTCACTGGGTTCCTCTCAGCTGCAGCGAGATTCCGGTCACGCCGTCGGCCACGGTGGCCGGGTCGGGCAGGGGCGACGCATCGGCGTACTCGACCGCGTCCTTGACCCGGGCGGTCGCCGCCGCGGCCAGTTCGGAGAAACCCGCCTCGTCCAGTTCGCCCGCCTTGTCCAGCGCGGCGCGCATCCGGTTGATGGGGTCCCGGTTGGTCTGCCACCACTCCACTTCCTCGGTGGTGCGGTACTGCCCGCGCTCACCGATGTCGTGGCCGAGGTGGCGGTAGGTGAGGGCCTCGATGAACGTCGGGCCGCCGCCGCTGCGGGCCCGTTCGGCCGCTTCAGCCGCCACGCGGTGCACCGCGACCACGTCCTGCCCGTCCACCTGGACTGAAGGCAGCCCGAAGCCGGACGCCCGGCTGGCCACCGACTCGCCCGCCATCGCCGCGTTGATCGGGGTCTCGACCGCGTAGCCGTTGTTCTCGCACACCACGATCAGCGGGAGCTTCCAGGCCGCGGCCAGGTTCACGAACTCCCACACGCGGCCCGTGTTGGCCCCGCCGTCGCCGAAGAAGCCGGCCGCGCAGTGGCCGTCCTGGCGGTAGCCCTGCGCGAACGCGGCGCCCAGCGCGATGCCGAGGCCCGCGCCGACGATCCCGTTGGACCCGTCGAACCCCACGGAGAAGTCGGCCAGGTGCATGTGGCCGCCGCGGCCGCCCGCGCACCCGGTGGCCTTGCCGTACAGCTCGGCCATGACCGATCGCGGGTCCATGCCCTTGGCCAGCGCGACGTGGTGGCTGCGGTGCGACGCCGCCGCCACGTCCTGCGGGCCGAGCACCGAGGTCACGCCGACGGCCACCGCCTCCTGGCCGGTGGCCGCGTGCATCCCGCCGGGGATCGCGCCCGATGTGGCCAGCGGGCCGGCCGTCGATTCGAACTCCCGGATGAGCAGCATCCGCGCCAGCCAGTCCCGCGCCTCGGCCGGGGCGATGCCGTCCAGGTCGATGCCGGCGTCCTCGCCTTCCGCCGGGACCGTGTGTGCTCTCATTCGCCGGCCTCGTCAACCCAGGTCAGGACCGCTCCGGTGGCCACCTCGGCGTCCACGTCGAACAGGTGCGGACCCAGCACCCCGCCGGCCGGGCTCTCCAGCGTCACTTCGGTCTTGGCGGTATCGATGGACACGACTGGATCCCCTTCCGCCACCTGTTCTCCGGGCTCACGGAGCCAGGCGGTCACCACGCTCTCGGTGTCCGCCATGCCGTAGGACGGCATCTTCAGCTCGACTCTGGACACTCACGCTCTCCTTTAATCCCCAATGGTCCCGCCGGCGTTCAGCGCGAGGTTCCCGCCGTCGACCGGGAGTACTACGCCGGTGATCATGCTGGCCGCGTCGGAAGCCAGGAAGGCCACCGCCGCCGCGACCTCGGACGGCTCCACCAGCCGCCCCAGTGGGATGCCGCGCAGGAAGGTGTTCAGCAGGTTCCCTTCCTCGCTGGGCCGCTCACTCAGTCTCTTCAGGCCCTCGGTGGCGATCTGGCAGGGCGCGACCGCGTTGACCCTGATGCCGCGCGGGCCCCAGACCACCGCCAGCTCACGGGTCAGCTGGTTGACGCCGGCCTTGGTGATCCCGTACGAGAAGTTGCCGCGGCCCAGCGAGCTGACGCCGCCGATGGAGCTGACGTTGACGATCGAGCCAGGCAGGCCCGCATCCGCCAGCCCCCGGCCGAACTGCTGGGCGCACTGGAAGTAGCCGGTCAGGTTGACCGCGAACGTCTGGTCCCACTCCGCCCCGGTGATCTCCAGCGAGGGCCCGCGCTTGTTGATGCCCGCGTTGTTGACCAGGATGTCCGGCTGCCCGAACGTGTTCTCGGCCCAGGCGAACGCCTCAGCCACCTGCTCCGGGTCGGTCACGTCGCAGTCGCGGGCGGCCGCGGCGCCGCCGGAGTCGTTGACCTTGGCCGCCACCGACTTGGTGTCGGTCCCGGCCAGGTCGAGCAGGCTGATCCGGGCGTTGGCGTCGGCGAACGTGGCCGCCAGGGCCTGCCCGACACCGCCGGCGCCACCGGTGATGACCACGTGCCGCCCGGTGAGGTCGATCAGTGGCTTCACGATGACGATCCCTGCCGCTCAGTGCCAGCTACCTCAGGCCCGGCGAGCCCAGCCCCAGCGACCCCAGGTCCGGCGACGACCGGGTTGCGCAGGCAGCCGAGGCGCTCGATCTCGACCTCGACGATGTCCCCGTCGTGCAGGAAGAGCGGCGGGTTCTGGGCCGCGCCGACGCCGCCGGGGGTCCCGGTGGCGATGATGTCCCCGGGCTCGAGCGTCATCACCGCGCTGAGCTGGCTGATCAGCGCGGCCACGGTGAAGACCATGTTGGCCGTGTTGGAGTGCTGCACGGTGACGCCGTTGACGCGGGTCTCGATGTCCAGGTCCTGCGGATCGGGCACGTCCGCCGCCGTGACCAGGAACGGGCCCACGGGCGCGAACGTGTCGAAGCTCTTGCCCAGCGTCCACTGGCTGGTCCAGTTCTGGACGTCGCGCGCGCTCACGTCGTTGAAGGCCAGGTAGCCGCCCACGTACGACAGTGCCTCGTCCTCGCGGGCGTTCCGGGCCTGCCGCCCGATCACCACCCCGAGCTCGCCCTCGTAGTCCACCGAGTTGCTCAGGGCCGGCAGCACGATCGGGTCGTAGGGGCCGGTCAGCGCGGTCGGGAACTTGGCGAAGACCGTCGGCTTGGTCGGCAGCTCCTGGCCGGTCTCGGCCGCGTGGTCTCGGTAGTTGAGCCCGATGCAGATGATCTTCGAAGGCCTGGGCACCGGGGCGCCCAGGCGAACCTCATCCAGGCGGACCCGCGCGCTCTCCGGCGCGTTCGCGTCCAGGTCGGCCAGGCGCCCCGCCAGTGCCCCGGACAGCAGCGCGCCCAGGTCGCCCGTCGGCACTCCGAGTGCGGTCAGGTCGATCAGGGTGCCCGGCCCGGACACCACCGCCGGGCGCAGGCCGGCCAGCTGGGTCCCGGCCGTGCCGTCGGCCAGAAAGCTACACAGCTGCATCGGAAGCCGCCTGTCCAGCGCCCATCGAACCCATCAGATTTCCTCCTGCGCTCAGCGCTCGTAGATAGTCAATTGATTGTTGTCAACAATCGACTTTTCTACACCATCCCCGGTCGGCCGGCAAGCGCGGTCACCCCTTGACCGCGCCCGCCGTCAGACCACGGACCACGTAGCGCTGCACGCACATGTAGAAGATGACCGGCAGCAATGAGAACACCACGCCCGCCGCCTGCAACTCGAAGATCGGGACGTCCTGCTGACTGATGAAGGTGGCGATGCCGAGGCCCGCCGTGTACTGGCTGCGGTTGGTGATCAGCGCCGACGCGAACAGGTAGTCGTTCCAGCTGCCGAAGAACGCCACCACCGCCACGGCCACCAGCCCGGCCCGGGACAGCGGCAGCAGCAGCCGCCGCAGCACCCCCAGCCGGGTACAGCCGTCGACCAGACCCGCGTCCAGCACCTCGTTGGGCACGTTGTCGAACGAGGACTTGAGAATCCACGAGCCCAGCGGGACGTTGAACGCGGCGTAGAGCACGGCCAGCATGGGCAGGTTGTTGGTCCACCCCATCGACCGGTAGAACTGCAGCTCCGGGACGATGATCATGGCGCCCGGCATCATCTGGGTGAACAGCAGCAGCAGGCCGAACACCAGCTTGCCGTGCCACTCCAGCCGTCCCAGCAGGTAGGCCCCGAAAGATGCCAGCACCAGCGTGATCGCCACCGTGATCACCGCCACGAACACCGAATGGCCCAGCCAGCTCGCGATGGGCTGGTCGCCGAACAGCTGGCTGATCGCGCCGGTGTTGAAGCCGTGCAGGAACAGCGGTGGCGGGAACGACAGCGTCTTGTTCTCGGGCTGGAACGTGGACAGGACCATCCAGTAGACCGGGAACAGCGCGACCACGCACACCGCCACGATCACCACGACCCGGACCGCCGATCCGGCCAGGTACCGGCGGCTGCGTCGCCTCGGGGCCGCCGCAGTGGCCGGCGTGGGAGCCGGCGTTGGCCTGGTCAGCACGGCCATGTCGTCCTCCGCTCAGTCTGGTTCACCGGGTCGCCGGCCGCAGGTGTGGTCATGTTCGGCTCCGCACCACGCGGCGCTCGATGTACACGAACAGGGCCGTGCCGATGACCGACAGGAACAGCCCGACGATCGCCACCGCGCTGGCGTAGCTGTAGTTGAAGAACTGGAACGCCTGGTTGTAGATGTCGATGGACAGCGTGGTCGTGTCGTTGCCCGGGCCGCCGCCCGTGGTCAGGTAGATCAGCGAGAACTGCTGCAGGGAGAAGATGAACGCCAGCACGGCCAGCAGGCACAGGGTCGGCGTGATGCTGGGCAGCACCACCGACCGGAACCGGCGGATCGCGCCCGCGCCGTCCACCCGGGCCGCCTCCAGCAGCTCATCCGGCACGGCCTGCAGCGCGGACAAGGTGATCAGCGCGTAGAAGGGGAAGCCCTTCCACACCGTGAGCACCACGATCGAGGCCAGGGCCAGATGCGAGCTGGTGAAGAACGCGTTGTGGTGCCCGAAACCCAGCCAGGTGGCCATCCGGTTGAGGATGCCGAAGTTCGGGTCCGCCATCAGCAGGAAGGTCAGGACCACCGGGATGTCCGGCAGGGCCCAGGGAATGGACAGGATGCCACGCACGAAGCCGCGGCCGCGGAAGCTCCAGTTGAGCAGCATCGCGATGAACAGGCCCACGATCAGCATCAGGACCACGACGACCGCGGTGAAGATCAGGGTGACCCGGACGACCTGCCAGAACACCGGGTCCGCGAACATGCGGCTGAAGTTGCTGAACGTGTACGAGCCCGACTGGCCCAGCTGCTGGCTCTTGAACGCGGTCAGGATGCCTTTGACGATCGGGTAGAGGACGAACACACCCTCGAACGCCAGGATGGGGATGACCAGTAGGTAGGGCAGCCAGGCCCCGGACATCCGCCGCCGCGGCCCTGCGGAGAAGCTGCGGCGGCGGCGCGGGGGGGGGGGGGGGGGGGCCGCGCCCCCGCGCCGAACAGCGGGCACGAA
>CAXUJF010000075.1:5305-9320 GCA_964250865.1 uncultured Streptosporangiaceae bacterium | reverse complement strand
GTCGGCCCCCCTGCCCCCGGACCGCCGCCGCCGG
Organism: uncultured Streptosporangiaceae bacterium; assembly: GCA_964250865.1. Taxonomy (GTDB): domain Bacteria; phylum Actinomycetota; class Actinomycetes; order Streptosporangiales; family Streptosporangiaceae; genus Bog-532. The sequence goes on along the minus strand of CAXUJF010000075.1, from coordinate 9,286 downwards.
GGCCGTGGGCAGAAGGGGGGGGGGGGGAGGGGGCCGGGAGCATGCGCCCGGCCAGCCTTCAGTACCTGCGTCACAGTGATATCCCTGCGTTCACGCGCCGACCTGGGGGCCCAGTTCTTGCTGGGCCTGCTTCTGCGCCGCGGCCAGGGCGGCTTCCACCGATTGCCCGCCGGAGACGGCGCTGGCCATGGCCTTGATGATGATCTCCCCGATCTGCGAGTACACGATGGTGTAGTCGCCGAGGATGTCGACCTCGCCGACGTAGTTCGTCTCCAGGTAGCCGGACATCCAGGGGGTGTCCTTCAGGTAGCTGGCGTACGTCGGCTCGTACTGGCCGAAGTTGCTGTAGGGGATGATCGGGTAGCCGTTGGTCGTGGTCACGTAGTACAGGTTCTTCGGCGTGACCATCCACTTGACCAGTTCCATCGCCGCGTCCTGGTTCTTGGACGACTTCAGGACCGTCACCGGGTGCAGCCGGGCGATGGCCTTCTTACCCGGCCAGGGCGGCGGGGCGCTGCGCAGGTTCGGGTAGAGGTTGGGCGCCAGCTGCTTCAAGGTGGTCAGCCCAGCGGCCACGTTGAGGTTCATGGCGATCCGGTCGGACTCCCACAGCTTGGTGATGGCGGCCTCGGAGCTGCCCTTGGGCCCGCCCTTGGTCAGCAGCTCCACCCAGTACTTCATGGAGTTGACCACCGGCTCGGAGGTGAACGTCAGCGTCTTGCCCTTGGCCCAGGCGCCGCCGTAGGCCAGCGGGAAGTTCTGCAGTTGGTTCCACCAGTCGGCGCCGTCGGCCGCGCTGTTGAGCAGGGCCACCCCGGCCTTGGTCAGGGTCTGGGCGTTGGACAGCCACCCGTCCAGCGTGGTCGGCGGCGCGCTGATGCCGGCCGCCTTCAGCGCGCGCTGGTCGTAGGTCAGGGCGAAGGGCACGTCGATGACGCCCAGGCCCTCGAGGTTTGAGCCGTTCATGAACTGCTCGTGGGCCGGGATCGGCGTGAGTTTGAGGTCGTCGGTGATGGACTGCAGCGGCACGGTCATGTTGAACTTGGTGATCAGGGCCGACGCCAGCTCGGGCGGGCACATGACCACGTCGGCGTTGATCGAGCCCGCCTCGGCCTGGGTGACCACGTTCTGGTCGTAGGTCGCGAACGGCCAGCCGACCCAGTTCACTTTGATGTTCGGGTGGGCTGCCTCGAAGCCACTGATGACCTTGAACCAGGCTGCCTTCTCACCGACCTCGAACTGCTCCCAGGACATCAGGTTGAGCGTGGTCTTGCCGCTCTTGGTGGTGCCGCCGCTGGGCGAGGTCTTACTGCCGCTGCTGCTGCTGCCGCCGCAGGCGGACAGGATCGAGGCGCCGGCCCCGGCCGCGAGGACGCCACCAGAGAGCTGGAAAAAATTACGCCGGCTCAGCGGCTTGGGATCTGGCTTTGCGTTCGCGTCGTTACGTGCGTCGCCATTCATCTCTTTCCTCTGTCCTTTGATGGGCGGCTGCGGGGGTCGCCGGTACCGAGACGTCTACTCGTCAGATATCTGTTCAGTGAGGTCGCCGGGCCCGGGTGGGCCGGCATCCCTCGCGTCGTGGAGAACCAGGTCAAATAGCTGGTTAAAACGGAAGCATGATCCGGCTGGCTGTCAACTGTCAACTATTTACGGATTGCAATTCAGCAGCTCAGCCCGCGAACGTAAGGGCGGGGCGGCCACGGACGCCGGGCTGGACCGCGAACAGCGCGCCGGACGCGGGCTGCGCCTGGATATCGGCTCCGATCTGCGAGGTGGTGACGTAGAGCGTGTCCAGGCCGGTTCCACCGAACGTGCAGGCGGTGACCTGGGATACCGGCAGCGGGATAACCTCCTCCAGGCGGCCGGAAGCCGAGTAGTGATGGACTGCGGAGCCGCCCATCAGGGCCAGCCATACTCCGCCCTCGGCGTCGACGGTCAGGCCGTCGGGCCACCCCGCCTCAACCGGGACGTCCACCCATCGCCGCCGGTTCACCAGGCCCTTATCGGCGGAGTAGTCGAGGATGTCGATGCTCTGATCGCGGGTGTCGACGTAGTAGGCGATGGTGCCGTCAGGCGAGAAGTCGAACCCGTTGGAGATCGTCACCTTGTCCAGCACGGGCCGCACCGATCCGTCCGGATCGAGGCAGTAGAACGTCCCGGCCTGCGGGGTCTCGTCGGTGGCCATGGACCCGCAGTAGAACCGCCCGTCCGGGTCGCATCCGCCCTCGTTGAGGCGGACACCGGGTTCCAGGCTGACCGCAGCCACGGTGCGCAGCTGACCCAGGTCCCCGTCGGTGACGGCGAAGCTGTCCTTGAGGGCCAGCACGGCGCCGCCGGACGCGCGCGGCCTGATGACCGCGGCGACCTCCCCGACGTGGGTCCGGGTCACCCCGCCGTCCTGATCGAGGGCCAGGACATCGCCGCTGAGCATGTCCACCCAGCGCAGGCCGCCCCATTCATCGGCCCAGACCGGGCCCTCCCCGTGATAGCACTCCGTGCCTGGTATCTGCTTTGCCTGTGCCACCGTGCCTCCTTTGGCTCAGCTGGTCACCTGGACGACTATCGGCTCACCTGGACGACCATCGACCCGTGCGTGACCGACCCGGACGCCAGGTACTCGATGGCGTCCCCGATCGTCCAGTGCGACAGCCGATGCGCGGAACGCCCGGACGCCGACGCGCTATGCGGGGAGAACAAGGTGTTCGGCGCGCTCAGCAGGGGAGAGGTCGCCGGAAGCGGTTCGGTCTCGAACACGTCGAGCCCGGCGCCGGCCAGGTGGCCGCTGTGCAGCAGCTCGGCCAGGGCGTCCTCGTCGATGATCCCGCCCCGGGCGACGTTGACCACGACCGCGCCGGCCGGCAGCAGGCGCAGTTCGGCCCGGCCGATCAGGCCCCTGGTCGCGGGTATCAGCGGCAGGTGCAGGCTCAGCATGTCGCTGCGCCGCAGCAGGTCGGGCAGGCCGGCCGCCCGTTCCACCCCCGGCGGCAGGCTGACCGGCGCCGGGTCGTACACGACCACCTGCCGGACCAGCGGCCGGACCCGTTCCACGAAGGCCTGGCCGATCCGGCCTCCGCCGACCACGCCCACGGTGGCATCGTCCAGCGCCCGGACCCCGCCGAGGTCCAAGGGGCCGCGCCAGCCGGCCCGCACGAAGGCATCGGACGGCGACAGCCGCCGCTCCAGCGCCAGCAGGAGCGCCAGCGCGTGCGTGGCCACCTCGGCCGCCGCGTAGGCGGGCTGGTTAATGACGGTGATACCGCGTTTCTCCGCCGTGGTCAGGTCGATGGTGTCCAGGCCTACGCCGGCCCGGCCAATGACCCGGACCGAGGGGGCGAACGCGGTGATGACATCGCCGGATAGCCGCTGCAGGGTCACGACCACCGCATCCGCATCGCCGGTCGATTCCCGGACGGTGTCCGGCTGCGACAGGTCGATCCAGCGGAGCTCGGCGTGGTCGCTGAAGTCCTTCTCCAGGCCGGCGTGGTCGGCGAACGCCGTGTCGGCGACCGCGATGACCGGACGGGTCACGACTGGCCTGCCCGGGAGGCCGGGCCCGGCCGGGTTATGGGTCGACTGCTCACAGGCCACCGGCTCACAGGGCGGCCTGACCGGCGGCTGAGAACTCTCTGCATTCCCGCACGGTAGAGTGCCTGCTTGTAAACTGTCAACAATCACTTTCTAATCGTGATCATCATGTCGCATTTACGGCCGGCGCGGGTCCGAATCCGGACTGACCTGGGCGGGGCCAGACCAGAGCCGCCCGGGGAGGGGTCTCGGGCGGCTCCGGCTCCGGCCATTGTGGATCTATCTCGTCCCGGCGGTCAGGGCTGAAGGTCCCGCTGTCGGCGGTGTTACGGTCGGGGGTCCCCACGGGCCTCCTGGGTCACCGGCGCCAACATCGTCGTCGACGGCGGCCAGCGCTACCCCAGCGCCCGCCAGTTCCGCTGAACCCACCACCGAAACCACTGCCAAAACCACTGC
>CAXUJF010000075.1:0-5205 GCA_964250865.1 uncultured Streptosporangiaceae bacterium | reverse complement strand
AAACCACTGCCAAAACCACTGCTGACCAGCTGGAGTGCCATGTCTGACCCCGATCCGCAGATACTGGAGCTCCTCGGCTCGTTCGGCGCCCGCCCGGCGCTGCTGTCCGACGCCGAACGGCAAACCCTCGACGAACACGGCTTCCTGGCCCTGCCTGGACTGCTCGACCCAGCCACGGTCGAGGCCGTCGTCCGGCGCTTCGACGAGCTGGTCGCAACCGAAGGGGACCAGGCGGGCCTCGAAGCCCACCAGGAGGCCGGAACGGCGCGGCTGGCCAACCTGGCCGACAAGGATCCGCTGTTCGATCTGATCTGGAACAACCCGCGCCAGCTCTCGGCCATCGCCCACGTGCTGCAGTGGCAGCCGCAAAAGGTCTTCTCGCTCAACGGCCGGAGCGCTCTGCCCGGCCAGGGCCACCAGAACCTGCACGTCGACTGGGCCACCGCCGTCGCGCCCGGCGACTACCAGATCACCAACTCCATCTGGATGCTGGACGACTTCACCCCCGAGAACGGCGCCACCCGGGTCGTGCCCGGCTCCCACCGCTGGGGTCGCCTGCCCAAGGACGCCATGGCCGATCCGGGTGCCCCCCATCCCGACGAAGTCCTCGTGGTCGGCCAGGCCGGCACCTGCGTCGTGTTCAACAGCCACCTGTGGCACGGCGGCACCCTGAACCAGACCGACCGGCCCCGCCGGGCCATCCATGCCGCCTTCGTCCGCCGTGACCAGCGCCAGCAGACCGTCTTCGCCAACTACCTGCACGACGCGACCTACCAGCGCCTGACCCCGGCCCAGCGCTACCTCCTCGAGGTCTGACTAAGCCGTTAGTCCTGATAATTGGGCCCTCCGGTGCTATCGCCACCCACGGGCAATATGTCACTCTGACCTTGGGAAGGCCGTGACGCCAGAGGCGGGCGGGGAGGCACAGGGTGAGCATTGGCGAGGTGCTGGCCGACGCGCGCTGCCGGTCGGGTCTGAGTATCAACGAGGTCAGCCGTCAGACCCGGATCCGGGAAGCCGTCATCTGGGGCATCGAGCTGGACAACTATGCCCTCTGCGGCGGGGACTTCTACGCCCGCGGCCACATCCGGGCCATCGCCCAGGTGGTCGGCGTCGATTCCGTCCCGCTGATCCAGGAGTTCGACGCCCGACGCCAGGAGCAGGAGGCCAGGCGCCAGGCCGAGGCGGACAACCTGCGTACCTCCATGCTCCTCACCCCGCGCCCGGCTAGCCCGCCCAGCTCGTCCGGCTCGGCTAGCCCGTCCAATTCGGCCCATCCGCCGGATCGGCCCGCAGCCCCGCGCCGCCCGGCCCGGCCTGGGCCCAGCCGGTCCGAACGGTACCGGCGCCGGCATCGCAGGCGAGTGGTCCTGAGCACCGCGCTGTGCCTGGTCGTCCTGGCCATCTTCGGCGTCGAGGCCTACCACTTCGGCCAGGACATGCGCCCGGCCCGTGAAAACGCGGCCCAGGCCGCATACAACCGCTCCACCCAGCACGCCAAACCGGCCGCGTCCAAGTCCGCGGCCAAGCCGTCCCCGTCGCCGGCCCACGCCACGGCGCCTGCCGTCGAGACCCTGAAACCGGTCAGCGCTACCGCGTACGGCCCCTACGGCGTCGAGGGCGACAACCCGCAGGACGCGTCCAAGGCCATCGACATCCACGGCCGAACCGCCTGGACCAGCGACTGGTACTCCACCGCCGCGTTCGGCAACACTCAGACCGGCACCGGCCTGCTGCTCGATATGGGCCACAACGTCACCATCAGCTCGGCCCTGATCGTCGTCGGCGCCCCCGGCGCCACCATCCAGTTCCGCGCGGGCACCTCTAAGTCGGACCTCGCGATCATCGGCGGCGCCAAGAACGCCAGCTCTACCACCACGATCCGCCCCGAGCAGATCCGCGTCCGCTACGTCCTGCTCTGGTTCACCGCGCTCCCGCCCGACAGCGACGGCACCTACCAGGCCGCCATCTACAACGTCGCTCTCCAAGGCCAGCCCTGACCGCAGGCAAGAACGTCTGTAGTTGGTCAGACTCTGAGACGGTCCACCCGCTCAATCGTGATCACGTCGTCGTCCACGATGTAGATGACCCGATATGAGCCCACGCGTAGCCGGTGGTATTCGCCCCGGTGAAACGCCTCTAGCGAGTACGGGTCATCGGCTAACCCCGCGACTACCTCACTGATGGCGCGCATAGCTTTCTGATCGCTCATGAAACGACGTGCCGATGCCAGCGCTACCGGCGACCATTCGATCCTCATTCGTGGCCGCCCAGGAGTTCCGCCATCGCTTCTCCGTGCGAGACCGCACCCGGCCGGCCGGCTTGAACCCAAGCCCGATGGTTGGCCAGCGTCGCCTCGATTTCGGCCTCTTCCAAGGCCTCGGCGGACGCGTGACGCTCTACAGCCCGGAGCCGCTGCAGCTCCGCGAGCGGGACGATGGCGGCCGCTTCACCACCGAGGTGAATGACCTCGTACGGTGCCCCCGCGCCGTGATTATCTGTCGGTTGTGCGCTCACCACTGCACCACCATCCCCTGCTCGGCTGGACCGTAGTACCACGCTAACCATCTCGAGTGACATTTCTGCCCCGAATCACCGAGGCTGGTCTAACGTCTCCCGCCTCGGCATGCCTTCATCCAGCGCCAAGACGCCACCGCACGATGCAGAACCCGTGCCGCAGCGCCGCGTCCAGAGCCTCGGGCTCCAGCCGCCCGTCCGGGAGCCGCGGAATGGGGATGAACCGGGTCGCCCGCGGGTTCTTGGCACCGATCACGCCCAGCAGCCGTTCGACCTCAGCCGCGTCGGTCACCAGTTCGGCCCGGGCCGGCCACCAGTGGCCACGCAACCGGATCCGGACCGGTCGGCCGCCGGCCAGGTTGAGTGTCCAGCGGCCGCCACCCGGGGTGAGCAGCAGGTCGCCGTCGCGGGCGTAGCTGACCGGCTGCCGGTAGGCCTTCCCGCTCTTGCGGCCGGTGTAGGCGATCAGCATCAGGTTCCCGCTGAGCGGGGTGGCGAACGGCAGGCTCAGTGCCGCCCGCATGGGGACGTTGACCGCACGCATGATCCGCGTGCGCCGCTCCCTCTCGGCTTGGGTGACAGCCATGATCAGACTCCTTTGCTCGATACCTTCAAACGAGGACGGCGCCATACCCCAGACGGGGACGCCGCCCAGGACAGCGCCGCACCCTCAGACGAGGACGGCACCGCCGGCCACGTCGATGACCACGCCGGTAATCCAGGCCGCCTGGTCCGAGGCCAGGAACGCGGCCGCGCCCGCGACGTCCTGCGGCGTGCCGAGCCGTGGCAACGGGTGTGCTTCAGCCAGCGCCGCCTGCACCTCGGCCGGGATCCGGCGCTGGTTGCCTTCGGTCAAGATGGTCTCCGGGGCGATGCAATTGACCCGGACTCCGAACGGCCCGGCCTGGGCCGCGGCTTGCTGCGTCAGCAGGGCGATGCCCGCCTTGGCCGCCGCGTACGGCATGGGGGAGCGGGGGTCCGCCCGCCGTCCCGCGGCCGAGCCGATGGTGATGATCGTGCCCTGGCCGCGTTCCTTCATCCCGGGCAGGAAACTCTTCAGGGTCAGGAACGTGGCCAGCAGGTTGCCGTCGACGGTGGCGCGCCACCCGTCTTCCGGGATCAGCTCGAGCAGCGCGGGCGCGGTGAAGCTGCCACCCGCGTTGGCCACCAGGATGCCGACTGGCCCCCAGGCGTCCTCGATCTGGCGCCGCACCGACTCGACCTGGCCGAAATCGGTAACGTCGCCCGTCACCGCCATGGCCTTCCCGCCGTCACGGGCGATCGCGGCCACCACACGGTCCGCCGCGTCCCGGTCGCGCCCGTGCACGGCCACCGCGGCTCCGACGCGCGCGAACTCGGCCGCGATGGCCGCCCCGATCCCGCGGGTGCTCCCGGTGACCAGGGCGATCTGCCCGCTGAGCGCGCTCATGCCGCTGCTCCTTTCACGGGGGTGAGGATTTCCATGAGGTGGCCGTCGGGGTCACGGAAATAGGTGCCGCGGCGGCCGTTCCTGGCCGGATAGACCTGGCCCGCCTGGCGGCAGCCCGGATCGGCGTAGTACGTGATGCCCCGCTCGGTGATCCGGCCGAAGGCGGCCTCGAACTCCTCCCCGCTCAGCTGGAAGGCGTAGTGGTGCAGGTTGACGTCGTCACGCTGCAGAAAGTCCAGGCTGACCCCGTTGGCCAGGGTCACCGGGGTGAACTGCGCCACCGGCGGGTCGACCGGCAGCCCGAGGACGTCCGCCAGGAACTGTGCTGATGCCTGCGGGTCGTGCGCGGGCACGATGGTGTGATCCAGCTCAACGGCCATGGCCTTCCCTCCACTGACTCAGAAGCACTCACTGGGTCCCCAGCAGCTCCTTCAAAAGGTTAGATATCTAAGAGTTAGATGTCAAACGCTTTGATTACTAAGCATGGTGCTACGCTGGCCGACGTGCCTGCACCGTTTCCGCTGCCGATCGGGCTCCGCCTGGCTCAGACCGCCCGGGCCGTGGAGCGCGCGTTCGATGAAGCTCTCGCCGCTTCGGGCGGCACCCTGCCGGTGTGGCTGATCCTGCTCAACCTCAAGGTGCGCAAGCCCGCCAACCAGCGAGAACTGGCCGAGGCGGTCGGCGTGCGCGAGGCCACGCTGACCCATCACCTGAACGCGATGGACGCCCGCGGGCTGATCACCCGGACCCGCGACCCGTCCAACCGGCGCGTCCAGGTCGTCACCCTGACCGAAGCGGGCGAAGCCGCCTTCGTCCGCCTGCGCGAGACCGCGATGGCCTTCGATGCCACCTTGCGCGCGGGCCTGGCCGACGACGACCTGGCCACCCTCAGCACCCTGCTCGGTCACCTGTCGGCCAACGTCGGCGCAGGCGAAACCGCCGCCCCCTGGACCGGCCTGGCCGACCGCCGCTGACCGCCCCGCCCTCGAGCACAACCACATGATCTGCCCTGGCGGACTTTCATCTTTATTTAATAGGCCCGCTCATGCGCTGCGTTTGGTCTTGCACTGCGACGTACGCCTCTCCGCGAAGCCGTCGAGGTGCCGGGCCACCCGGGCCCGCGCCCGCCGCACCTCACCCGCACCACTGACCCCAGCATCCTCAGAACTCCAGGGCTCGTGTGGAGGTAACTTTGGTACCCCTCTTCGGGCACCAAAGTTACCTTCCATGGGTCGCCTCCCAGGCATAGCCGCGACAAG
>CAXUJF010000074.1:0-16646 GCA_964250865.1 uncultured Streptosporangiaceae bacterium | reverse complement strand
TCGAGGCTGGTCTCCCGTCGCCCGACGCGGCCCGGTCCGTAGCGCGCGAGGGGCTTAGTTCGCTGTACCGCCAGATGCGTGTCGTAGCTGCGGACCAGTCCGAGATGGGTCTGGAACATGTAATAACGACGTCGGCACCGGGCCCAGCCCCGACCACGGTGACCGTCACGGGCGAGGCGGCACCCGAACGCGAGCTGGTCATCCCTTACCGTGACCAGCAGCTCCGCGGTGACGCGCTGCTCCGCCAGCTGGACGACTGGATCGAGCGGGGCATCATCGAGCCCTCCTGCGCTGAGGCCGTCCGCACGGTCGCCGCCCACCCCGAGTGGCTCGCCCTCCCCGGCCAGACGGTGGTCGTCCTCGGCGCGGGTGCAGAAGTCGGCCCCCTCCCGGTGCTGCTCAGCTGGGGCGCTCACCTGATCGGCGTCGATCTCCCCAGCGCACCGCTCTGGGCGCGGGTACTGGACACCGCCCGCCGAAGCGCCGGGACGCTGGAAGTCCCCGAGGGGCCACTGGGTGCCGGATGGCCGCCCGGGGTCGCGGGCTCGCTGGGGTTCACGGACCCGCCCTGGGAAGCCGGCGCTGATCTCGCCCAGCGCGCGGGCCTCGACCTGGCCGCGGACATCCCCACCGTCGCCGACTGGCTGGCCACCGTCGACGGCCCGCTGGTCCTGGGCAACTACGTCTACGCCGACGGCGCCGCCAACGTCCGCGTGGCCAGCGCGGTCGACGCCCTGACCGTCCGCCTGCAAGCCGCGCGCCCCGACGTGGCCCTCGCCTTTCTGGCCACCCCGACGGACGTCTTTGCCGTCCCGCCCGAGGCGGTCGCGGAGTCCTGCCGCCGGTTCGCCGCGCGTCCGATGGCCGCGAAGCTGGCCAGCACCACGACGGCAGGCCGCCTGTTCAAGCAGGCCTATGTACCAGGGGCGGCCGGGGACGGTGCCCCGGGTATCAACGACAGCTTCATCGCCCAGCAGGGCCCGAACTACGCCCTGGCCAAACGCCTCCAGCGCTGGCGCGCTACCACCGCCCGCCATGACGGGGCCAAGGTCTCCCTCAACGTGGCCCCGCCGACCAAGACCAGATCGGTCACCAAGAACCGCGCCCTGGCCGCCGCCTACGAGGGGGCCCCCCACTTCGGGGTGGAAGCCTTCGCCCCCGCCACGACCCGCGCCCTGATGGCCGCGCTCCTGGTCCACGACCTTTGCGCCGGCGGCAACGAGGCGAGGGCTCACCCCTGGCAGGACGAAGCAGAGGCTGCCGCCCACGGTGGCCTGTGGCGAATCCCCTACGCCCCACGCAGCGCTTTGCCGGTCGCCGCCATGCTCGGCTATCCCGCTTCCCGCCGCGCATAGCCGGCTCCCGCCGCCACCGCGTGAACCCGCGCCCCTGAGTAAGCGTTCTATCAGCGGGAACCTGTTGATCGCCGACCGGTTCCCCGGCGCCGGGGTCGCCCGCCAGTGGTCCCGGCGCCGAGCCTTTTCTTTTGCTGCATCAGGCAGACGGTGCCTGAGCGTCACGTACCAGCGAGTCGTACGTCTGGTCAGTTCGCGTCATCTCCGCGCCGAGAGAAGCCGCGAATACGGCCAGCTTTTCTTGGACTGGGCCGCCGCCACAGTGTCAGCTACGAGGCGTTCGAGCTCGAGGAAGCAACCGACTCCCTCAAGCTCATCGACACACAGAGATAGGCCGTCGAAAGTAGCGCTGCGCCGGGTCTTCGCCACCCGGACGGTGCGGCGGTAGCCCATCTGTTTGATGGCACCATCCATCTGACCGCGATCAGCGACTTCGGTTTCGTACTCCAGGCAAGCCTGAGCGTTCTCGCCCGGCTGCTTGAGCGCAAAGTAGTGGCGGCCACCAACGGTACGCAGCCGGAGGAAGGAGACGCCAAGCTTGCTATCGCCGAAATCCCAGCTGATCGGGGCGTATGCCTGGTCATCTTGGTGGACCGGATCCCCCAGTGCGATATCGGCGTCCTTGAGTGCTACGAGCAGAGCCTCTGGATCATGGACCCAGTACTTAACCTCGATCTCGCGCATCACGTCTCCCTCCCGTTGCCACGATGCAGGCCACTGTTCCAGTGATCGCAAGCGTCCGGGAGGCAGATCGCCAAGCTCCGGAGATTGCTGCTGTCTTATGCCGGATTAGGAGTGACTAAAGTCAGGCAGTTCTTGCTGTCTTGGTATTCGCTGGTTCCTCGCGCTAGTAGCGCTATCTCCGAGCCGCCTACGTCGACGCGTCCCGGTTCAGGGCGGAGAGCTTGACCTCGCCACGACTCGGACCCTGATGGCCGCGCTACTGGTGGACGATCGGTGCGAGCCGGGTCCGGCGGAGGCTCGCTCCTGGCAGACCGAAGCCCACGCCGCCACATACGGTGGCCTGTTGCGCATCCCCTACGCTCCCGCATCGCCCGGCCCGTTGCGGCGGTGCTCGGTTATCCAACCTGTCGCTATCTCTGAACCCGCGCCGCCCGCAAAGCGTGTTATCACCGGGTAGCTGGTTAACCAGCTCCCCGGGGCCGGGGGGCGCCCGCCCGTGGCCCCGGCGCCGAACCCAGCTCAGGGATTATGCCGTCGGCTTGTCCGCCGGGAACTCGGCCGGGTACGGCTCGGCGAAGTCGGCCGACCGGCTGACGTTCTCCCAGGCCGTGGCCTCATCCAGCTGCCGCCGGGAGTAGTCGAGCGCCATGTCGGCTGCGTTCACACCTAGCAGCAGGTGCGGCGGCAGGTTGTCCCGCTTGACCACCTGGACCAGGATCTCGGCCGCCCGGACCGGGTCGCCCGCGGCGCCAGACGTGTTGGCCCGCATCCGCCGGTGCATGGCCCCGATCGTGCTGTCGTAGTCGGCCGGGATGTCATGGATCGTCATTGACGACCCGGCCCAGTCGGTGGCGAAGCCGCTGGGCTCGACCACCATGACCTGCACCCCGAACGGCGCGGTCTCGACCGCGAGCACCCGGCTGAACCCGTCCACCGCGAACTTGGCCGCCTGATAGCTGGCGATCCCCGGCGAGCCACCGACCCGGCCGCCAATCGAGGAGAACTGCACAACCGTTCCGCCGCCCTGGGCCCGCAGCTGCGCGATAACCGCCCGGGACACGTTGTACACGCCCCAGAAGTTCGTCTCGAACTGCGTCCGAAAGTCGCCCAAGTCGCCCGTCTCGATCGGCGCCAGGTTCGCGTACCCCGCATTGTTGACCACGACGTCCAGCCGCCCGAACCGATCCACCCCCGCGCTGACCGCGGCGTCCACGGCATCGACGTCAGTCACATCCAGCGCGAGCGCCAGTACCCGGTCGCCGTACTTGTCGCTGAACTCCGCCAGCTGCTCCGGCCGTCGCGCGGTAGCCACAACTTGGTCGCCCGCATCAAGCGCCGCCTGAACCAGCGCCCGCCCGAACCCCCGCGAAGAACCAGTAATAAACCATGTCTGCATGCCAGTTAGTAAACCACCGTTGCGTTAATAACGCAACTCAGTTTTGCTACACTGGCCATGTGACGACGACGCCCGAGGTTCAGCGAGCCCGCTCCGCCGAAGCGAAGCTCCAGCGCGAACAAGCCATCCTCGACGCCGCAGCCCAGCTAGGCACGGAGCGGGGCATCCGCACAGTCACCCTCACCGACATAGCCCAAGCCGTTGGCCTGCACAAATCCGCCATGCTCCGCTACTTCGAAACCCGCGAGCAAATCTTCCTCAAGCTAACGGCGGCGGGTTGGCGCGACTGGTCCGCGGCGCTAAGGCAGGACCTGGGCCAGCTGGAGCCGGGCGTCCCGGCCGCCGCGGTCGCGAGGGCTATCGCCGAGTCGCTGGTGGCCCGCCCCATGTTCTGCGACCTCCTAGCCCAGGCCCCCCTCAACCTAGAGCGCAACGTAAGCCTCGACTCGGTCCGTGCCTTCAAGCTCGTCACGCTGGAGGAAGTAGCCGCCATCACCGCCGAGCTGCAACGCCTGCTAGGTCTCACGGAACAGCAGTCGGTAGACGTGATCGCCACCGCGACGAGCCTGGCTGGCGCCCTATGGCAAATGGCCACCCCAGGCCCCGAAGTCCAACACCTCTACCGCCCCGCCCCCCGCCTAGCTCACGCCGTCGTCGAAGTAGCCCCCCGCCTAACCCGCGTCTTGACGACATTGCTTAAGGGACTGGCTAGCGGCGCCGCACCAGAATTAACGATCCTGGTATGACCATGACCGAGCACGAGCCTCGCAGCGCGCAGCCGAGTGTGCTGGCCGCAATCGAGCAACACATCTCAACGCGGGAGACCGCCGAAATCTTGGCGGACCCAGATGCTCTGCGCGGTTTGAATGAAGGCCGTGAGTCCGAGCTGACCGGCGACATCACTTACGGCGTCGACGCAGTTCGCGCGCTGCTGGCCAAACGTAGGCGGTGAACATCGAGCCGTCCTAACCCGGTCGATCCGGTCCCGCCCGCTGCGCATTACCCGAGTTGGCTGGTCGTTCAGGCACACCCTGACCGATTGCTACGACACGCCTGGCTTGGCTGGCGGTAAAGCAGGACATGCAGCCTGACCTCGAGGCCCTGACCGCCGAGCGGCCTTATCCCCCAAACGGATCACCCAGCGAAAAGAAAGCCCTCATGAGTGTTGAGGCGGCTGCGGCGAGGCCAGGCTGCGGAACGCCACCCTGGCGAACATGGTCATGATCCTGCGAAACCACCGGGCCCGCAGCCTGTACACCGTCGCGGCGACGGCGGCGATCCACGCCCACGACGGGAACCTGCGAACCGATAACACTTCCTCCCAGCTCGCCGTAGATGGGTGACTTCAGTGGCCGGAACCTATCGGCCGCCCGCGGTGGCCGATGAAGGGATCGCCGACAAGCTCGGCATCAACCTGGCCTACCTATGCCGCCTGCGGGCCAGCCGTCCGGACCTGTGGGATGCAAAGGTCAGCGGGTGGCTACACGGAGGCCACCTGGCCAGCTACCCGGCCGATGATCACCGGTTACCTGCTCCGCCTGTTCCGAGCTGAGAGTGGCGGCCTAGGGGTGGCGTGGGCGGTCCTATCGGACAGCTACAAGGTGATCTATAATCTGGACGCCCTAATGGTCATCTTGGACGGCATCCGCCAAGCCGGCACCGACGGGGCCTTCGATGGGCTGGACCTGACCGAACGCCGCCTGTACGCCCGGTTGTCCCGGCCGGGACTGTCAACTTGTTTTACAATCCCACTCCTTACGCGAAGCTGAGCGACGGATTAGGAGAGCTTTTCGAGCGAAGTTTCGCGAATGTCATGGTATGCCTACCTGTCGATCCTGTTACTTGGGTGCCTGAACGCTGCAACTTTGACGTCAGCTGGGTTCGTGGCAAGATGCCCCTCCAATGTCAGTGCCCGCGGATAGGGTCGCTTCTGGTCGAGCCAGACGGCTCGCACGGGCGCATAGAGGAGGGCTCGGTGATCGACGAGTCAAGCATCCCCATCGTTGGGGAGACCATTGATGTCACGCCGCACCCTCGGCTGCTCGCGGTCCTTGGGGACATCGAGTTCGCTCCGTGGCAGTGTGTGGCCGAGCTTATTGACAACGCCTTCGACGACTTTCTGGCGGCGCCGCCTGATGGAGAGACGCCGACCGTCGCGATTACGCTTCCGAGTCGCGGCTCGGATCGCCGTGACGCCCAGGTCTGGATCAACGACAACGGCCGGGGTATGAGCCTGGACCACCTCAATGGTGCTGTCGCGGCCGGATGGACCAGCAATGCGCGCTATGGAAAACTCGGAATGTTCGGAATGGGTTTCAACATCGCCACTGCCCGCCTTGGCAACAGTACGACGGTTAGGACTACGCGTGCGGGTGATCCGGAGTGGATCAGTGTAACGCTCAATCTTTCCGACATGGCTTCAAACGCCAACTTCGAAGTGCCCGTGATCCGGGAACCGAAGGACGACCCATCTGATCACGGAACGCAGATAATCATCAGCAGTCTCAGGCCGGAGCAGCACGAAGCTATCTCGCGCCAGCAGGCAAAGATACGAGGCGTCCTCGGCGATGTTTACTCATATCTGCTCCGCGAAAAGAACTTCTCCATCCTGGTAGACAATACTGCCGTGCAACCGCTGGCACCGTGTATCTGGGGTAAAGACCGGGCTGTGATCGTCCGAGCCGAACGCTTCCCGGCATACATTGAAATCGACAAGGAATTGAATCCTCTCAGTGCCTGCCAGACATGTGGCCGCTGGCAGGACGTGGCGGCAACGGAATGCGAGGAGTGCGGGAGCGCCAACCTTGAGATTCGTGAGCGCCGTATCATGGGTTGGCTTGGAATTCAACGTTACTCACACAAGTCGGATTTTGGAATAGATTTTATTCGGAATGGCCGCAAAATCCTGGTCCGTGATCTAAGCTTGTTCGGCTGGGCGGACCCCAACGAGCCAGGCGCCCGGCCCGAGGTCGAATACCCGGTCGAGGTGCCCTATGAAGGCCGCATTGTTGGTGAGATCCACCTCGATCATGTGCGCGTGAACTACCAGAAGAACGCTTTTGAGTATGACACGCTCGAATGGAAGTATGCGGTCCGCCTTTTGCGTGGTGAGGGTCCGTTGCGGCCCAAGATCGCTCGCACACATGGATACCCGGAAAACGACTCGTCCGTTGGGCGCCTGTTTACTGGCTACCGACGCCTCGACCCCGGCCTTAAGTGCCTAGTGCCTGGCGACGGAAAAAACGCGATCCATAAGAAGGCCCGCGAATGGGCCGCGGAGTTCCGAAAAGGTGTACCTGAGTACCAGGATGACGCTATCTGGTATGAGTCCGCACGTCAGCACGATGAGCCGAAACTACCGGTGCCGAGCGATGCCACGGATGGCTCAGACGATCCCGAACAGGATGCGCGCAGTCGCCTCGACATCCCGAATCCGACAGATCCGCTGCGCCCTGGCCCAGATATCCCCGAACCACTGCGAGAAACTGAAGACCAGAAACAAGAGCGCTATCGCCAGAACGGCGAGCTTCTGCTCGACGTCGCCGGGGAGTACGCGCTCCCCAACTTCGGTCCAGCCCTGAAGGCTACCGTCTACGGTTTGACTGATACCGAGATCACTGACACAAATGGTCAGCGCGTGCCGGTCTATGTCCAGCGTCAGAGGGGCACCGACGTGCATGTGTTTATTGATTTCGACCACAAACTTTTCACCGAGTTCGGTGGTGACCCTCGCGAGTACGCGGTTCTTGGAATTGCCGAGCACATGCGCGACCGACGTGGCAGCCATGAAGCTCTCAGCTCGATCATCGCCGAGCTAAAGGAGCGATGCCTGCAAGATCAGAAGGTAACGCCATCTGCGCTGGCAACAGTAGCGCACGGTTTGCTGAACCGCGTCCGCGAATCTATGCGCTCGGTCGTGGCCGGCAACACCGAGGGGTTCTGGTCACTGGTCTCCGCAGACGATCAGTCGGCAGCGGAACAGTGCTTCGCCCAAGAAGGCCTCGACATTGCCTGGAGCGACATCCGCGCCGCGGGCGCCTGGATTGACTATGCTCCGGCGACCGCAATGTCTCGCCTAGTCCAGCAGCGTCCCGGTGACTTCTTCGACGGTAAGGCCTTCCGGATCAGCTATGCCACATTCACGGATAGCCACGCCCGCTCGCTGGTAGTCAACCGGATCGTCGGTTACTTGAATGACGTCGGACTGCTGGCCGAGCATCGGTCGCGTCGTCGTCCTGACGATCTGAACCGCGGACGTCTGAGCTGTCGGTTGTTGGAAAGCGAACTAGCGGAACCGGCAATGGACGACGGGTCATGAACGAGTCGTATGTCAATCCGAATCTGCTGATTCTTGGCGGCCCCGACCGGTTTACGCGTCAAGTCGAGCGACTGCTTGGCCAGCTCGGATATACGGACATTATGAACATTGATGGTTCCGGGGATAAGGGCGGGGATCTGCTTGCCACAATCGCGGGCACCCTGTGGGTGTTCCAGTGCAAGTGGCAGAAACACGGGTCGGTGCCACAAGCCGGAGTGAACGAGGTTTCAGAGGCAATGGACCACTACCGCGCCGAGCGTGGTGTGGTCGTCACTAACGTCCGTCCCAGCCGCGATGCCATCGCTCGCGCTCAAGCGCTGGTCCGAATAGGGCAACGCATCAATTTCTGGGCAGGGCATGATCTCACGCAATTGTGGGAACAGAGTCCGGAAAAAAGTTCTCGCGTCCGCTTGCGCGATTACCAGCGTGAAGCGGTTGCCGCCCTCATTGAGGACCTCGATACAGAGGGAAGAGCACTTCTCGTGCTCGCGACCGGTCTAGGCAAGACGGTCGTCGGTGGGGAGATCATCGCCCATCATCTATCCCTTGATCCCACCGCCGACATCTTGGTGGCAGCGCATACCAAGGAGCTGGTCGCCCAACTCGAACGGGCCGTTTGGCGTCATCTCCCCAAGACCGTCAAGACGCAAGTGCTGACTGGCGACGAGAAACCCAAAGACCTTCACGGAGTAACGTTTGCTACCGTCGTGAGCGCTCTCAACGCCGCCCTGGGAGGTTACCGGCCGACCTTGGTTATGGTCGACGAGACTCACCATGTGGGCGAGGATGGGAAGTATGGCCAACTGCTTGCGGAACTAAAAAACTCGACTCAGTTCGGCGTCACAGCTACGCCATGGCGCGGCGATAAGTACGACATCGAAGACTACTTCGGCTCAGCCTCTTACAAGCTCGGCATCGAGGAGGGGATGAGACGCGGGCACTTGGCTCAAGTCGACTACCGTCTTTTTGTCGACAACATTGACTGGAAGGTGGTTGAAGACGCATCAAAACGTTCGTATTCGATGAAAGAGCTGAACTCCAAGCTATTCTTGCCGCAGCGCGATGAGGCGATCAGGGACGAACTGTCTGCCGCATGGAACTCGACGGTCGATCCGCGGGCCATCGTTTTCTGCCAGACCATTGAGCACGCTGAGCGCATGGCCGAACTACTTCGTCGCACACCTGAGTGGCACAACGCCCGAGCGATACATGCTGACCTTACCGTACGCGAGCGTCAGCTCCGGCTGCTGGACTTTCGCGCTGGACGTGTCCCCATCCTTGCGGCAGTCGACATCCTCAACGAAGGCGTCGACGTACCTGACGTGAATGTCATCTGCTTTGCCCGAGTCACCCACAGCCGCCGGATCTTCGTGCAGCAGCTCGGTCGTGGCCTTCGACTGCGTGAGGGCAAACATAAAGTCATCGCACTTGACTTCGTTAGTGACCTACGACGGGTCGCTGCGCTGCTGAACCTCCGACGCCAGATCAACGCGGAAGAGATCGAGGTTTTGCCCAATGTTCCGCAGCCGGAAATCACATTTTCGGACGCTAAGGCAGAGTCTCTCCTTGAGCAATGGATCCTCGACGCTGCAAACCTTGAGACCGCCAACGACGATGCTCGACTCCAGTTCCTCGATCCAGACATTCCCGCCGCATGAATCGCTCAGACTCTCGCCGAGTTCCCCCCAAGCAAATTGAGGCCGTCGTGAAGGCGCTGTACGCCGACGCCGAGAGCATCGATTGGGAACACATGCCTCCAGCAGGCCGTACCGCTCAGTACGACCAGTGGGTCAGCGACCCCGAGATTGGGGCCGTGCTCACCTCGTACATGAGCAGCGAGAACACGCGCTCGTGGATCAAGGACGGCCCGATGAAGGAGTACGCCCGAGCGCGTCAGGGTGCCGGACGCTACGCCAAGTTCGGCTCAGCACCGGGGACATCGCCTGAGCAGATCGCGAAACACGTCCTCGGCGGCGCAGTCGTCGTCATTGAGGGCAGCGTTGGGGTTAAGCCGTTCCATTGTCTCGCCAAGACGCACGCGGAATCGGTGCCAACATATATCGCGTGGGGCGGCGCCAAAAAAATCCGTTACCTCGTCTGGGCGTGCGTAAACCATCTTGCCGATCACCCAAACCATACGGCCACCGTGGTGATCACGGAGACGCTCGCCGATCCGACGACGGCAGCGGAGAAGATACGGCACAGCCGGATCGCCTCGCAATGCTCGCTCGGACTTAAGTACTTTCGCGCGACCTCGGCAAGGCGTTCCGTCGACCGGGAACTGAACAGGTCATGACTCGCGATCCTGAGATCACTTCCCGCATCATGGCCTCTGTAAAACGCACCGGAACCAGGCCCGAAATGGCCCTGCGTCGTGAACTACATCGCCGAGGACTTCGCTACCGGGTTACTACTGCAGTGGTGGGCAAGCCGGATCTGGTGTTCGCAAGCGCACGCGTCGCCTGCTTCGTCGATGGTGATCGCTGGCACGGCAATGGCTGGCGGGCTCGCGGCTATGACTCCTTCGAAGACGAATTCAACCACGCCAACTCGGCCTTCTGGAAAAGCAAGATTACTCGCAATATGCAGCGTGACCGAGAGGTCAACGCTCGCCTGCGGGCAGAGGGTTGGATTGTCTTCCGTGTATGGGCATCCGACGTTCAGCGCGACGTGTCGACTGTCGCTGACATGTTGGAATCGGTTGTTCGTGGTCAAATCGAGGAAAGTTCCAAATGAGTGGGCGACTAACTTCCCTCGAGCTATTTGCGGGTGGCGGAGGAATGGCTCTCGGCACCCGCGAAGCAGGCTTTGAGCACTTGGCGCTCGTTGAGTGGAACAAGAACGCTGCCGCGATCCTACGTCACAATGCCAAGAACAACCCAGAGTGGTGGGACGTAAACAACGTCTTGGAGAAAGACGTTCGCGTTTGGCTTGATGAAACTGAATTGGGTGTCGACGAGGTGGATCTGGTCGCTGGTGGACCCCCTTGCCAGCCCTTCTCCTTGGCTGGGGTGCACGCAGGGGACACCGACAGCCGAAACATGTTCCCGGCCGCCATCAATGCGGTAAGAAAATTCCGGCCTCGTTTTGTCGTCTTCGAAAATGTTCCTGGTCTGACACGTCCGTCATTCGCGCCATATTTTTCTTACATCAAGCACCAGCTTGAAAAGCCGACCATCGCGCCCAAGGGTAATGAACTTTGGACTGAGCACCACGCTCGCATAAAGAGGTCGCGTCCTACAAGCCTTCGATATAAGGTCCACGAGCACCTCTTGGACACGGCCGACTTTGGTATGGCGCAAAATCGACGCCGTGTCTTCCTTATAGCGATCCGGTGCGATGTTCCTGGCGCAGGAACGTGGACGGCTCCAGAGCCGACGCACAGCCGCGATGCACTGCTGTACGACCAGTGGGTCAGCTGCGAATACTGGACGGCCCATGGCGCCCCAACCCCCGAGCTTCCCGAAGATCTCGAAGGGCGAGTCCGCAATCTAAAAGATAAGGGACGCCCCGAGGGCTTTCGGTGGCAGACGATCCGAGACTGCCTTAGCGACTTGCCGGAACCAATTTACGGTCGGGCAACCGAGGGAATCACCAACCACCAGGGTATCCCTGGAGCACGTACCTACCCCAAGCATTCGGGTAGCCCCTTTGATTGGCCAGCTAAAACGATAAAGGCGGGAGTCCATGGGGTTAGTGGTGGAGAAGCGATGATCCGCTTCGATGACGGAACGCTTCGATACTTGACCGTTCGAGAATCAGCTCGAATACAGGGTTTCCCGGACTCATATGAGTTCCCGGTACCGCGCTCAAGAAGCATGGGGGCAATCGGCAACGCCGTCGCAACACCCATGGCCAACCTGATCGGACTTCGAATTTGCACTCACGTCGGCATGAAGCAGGACAGCTGATCTGTAGCAGGCAAATCGATGCTGACATGTTTGAGGCCGCCGCTAGGTGTTAGTAGCCTCTAAAGTGAATAAGATCCATCCACGAACTTCCGATCGCCGGACGGTCACAGGTGAAGACGCTGGTTCTTGACGCTACCGAGCTCAGGAAGGACTGGCTGTGTGCCGGTCTCAAATTTCAGCTTCTCGGGCATATGATTAGTCAAACACTAATTAACGTGTATATCCCGGCCTCTGTGTTCGAGGAGATAGTAGCCCATCACAGTCGAGCGGTCGATGAAGTTCGCAAGAAACTAGTGGGTGTGATCAAGGATCGGCGAATGCTTGGCCTTGGCTCAGTCGAGGTTGAAGATATTCAGTTGGACTATCGAGAGCATCTCGCGAAGCGTTTCGATGAGGTTCTGGGTATCACTGTCCTGGACTGGCCGACTGTCTCCCACCGTGAACTGGTTGCCCGAGCGGTCAGCCGGACGCCGCCGTTTGATCAAAAGGGAGGTGGCTACCGCGACTCCTTGGTGTGGACTGATGTCGTTGAGCTTTCCAAGTCCGGCCATCAGGTAGCACTTGCTTCGGAGGACAGGATCTTTGCAGGACAGGATGAGAGGCTCACTCTAAGCCTGGCTGAGGAAGTCGCCGACACTCCCGGCGATGTTGAGTTGGTGCGCGACCTAGGAAGATGGCTGCTTGATCAATTGCCTTGGACGTCAGACAGCCTTGAGGATGCGGTCGCTCGCAGCCGTGATCAAGAGTTCTACGACTATTACCTGCAGTCGGATCTTCAAAACGATCTGGTGCCTAATCCACAGGATCTCGGTTTCCGTCGGTCGCCTTACTCCGTGGAGATCACAGATGTTCAGTGGGGTGGCTCGTTCGACCCGCTCGGAGCCATCAAGGCGCCCGATGGACTAATCCTGGCTGAGTATGACCTCGATCAAGTCGTCGATTTCGAAGCCGAGTTGCCTGAAGGGAGTGAAGTGGAGGATGGCTGGGAGGCTACCGGCCCGGACTTTTCTGGCCGTATTGCTATTCGCGGACAAGTGCGAATGGTTGTTCGGCTTGCAGTTCTGTTTGGCGATGAGTTCGGTTTGAGTGTCGACCAGCTGGCGTGGCGCAGGAGTGATGGTTCAGAACCGGGCGCTGTTCCGGTTGAGCCTAACCCTGACCAGTTGTCGCTGTTCAACTTGAACGTTAGATGACCAGCGATGTCGTGCCATTTACGGGCCATTAGCCGTGGTCCTGCGGTCACTCAGGGCTCAACGAATCTGCAGGTCAGGTCCTGTACGAGCTTAAATGATGCCAATTCCAAGCCGCCAATGTTAGTTCGATCCCATCGCGCCGCCATGCGCTTTCGAGCCAGAGCTTAAGCCAGGACTCGAGTCCGAACCCGGTGTGGTCCTTTCGACCGTAGGGTCGCCGTGCAACTGGCCAACCGGAGCGCGAAATCCGCGTCGCCGCGGTTGGGGACCGTTATGGGTCTTTCGCTTCAACCTAAGCATGAGTTCCACCGATAGTCCTTGGTCGGATTGCATGCTTCGCGCCGTAGATCAGCGCCGCTTACTCGCTCTTGTTGCCTAAGCATAGGAGCTATTGGACCATCCGTCGGCGGCGCTATATGTGGGCTTTCGTACGGCGCGTGAAGGCTAGCCAACTATCAGGAGCGATGGCCAAGTTGGCGCCGTTGGGATTCTCACTGTCACGAACGGCGATGATGTGAGGAGCAGTGCCGACCTCTACGCAGTCGCCGCCGTTGCTGGTGCTGTAGCTCGACTTACGCCAGCTCAGCTCTTCTGCCGTCTCCATATCTGTGCCACGTCCTCCACAAGTTCTAGGGAAGCACCCCGAGGCAGCGCCTCCAGCCTCAACGTATCCCAGGTGACGGCCAGGGCCTCTACCCAATTTGCTTCCTCGACGATTTGACCGGTGACGGCTGTGTCTTGATAGCCGATGGTGGGGCTGCCGGCGAAGTCGGCGAGGACGAATGGGCCGCCACGCATTCCTTCGTGAGCTCCCGCGACCAGCGGGATGACCTGCAAGACGATGTGCGGACGCCGAGCTGCGGCCGCGAGGTAAGCCAGTTGTTCCGCCATCACCTCTGGACTGTCGACCGGGCGTCTCAGCACCGCCTCGTCTAGCAGCACCCACAATTCGGGCGGTTCGCTTTGGTCGAGAATCTGCTGGCGTTCCAAACGAGCCGCGACAGCCTCGCCCACGTCTTCTGCAGTCGCACCGACGCGGGTACTGAGGATCGCATGGGCGTAGGCGTCAGTCTGGAGAAGGCCGGGGACTACAACGAGTGCAAAGCTGCGGAGGCGGCGGGCGTGCGATTCGTGGTCGGGCCAGGCCTGGAACCAGCCGGGGTAGGCGCGGTGGCGGAGATGATCCTTCAGGATTTCGCGCAGCGTGGTGAGGGCGCCGTTGCAGTTCAGCTCGGGTAGAGCTTCGCAGGCTTGGGTCAGAGCCTCGGTCGGCGTCCTGGTGCCTTCCTCGACTTTGCGGATCTGGGAGGCGGAGAGATAGATGCGGGCGCCCAGCTCCTCGGGGGTCAGGCCTGCGGCGGTGCGGTAGTGCCGGAGCATGGCGCCGAACACGCGCAAGGGGCTTTCGGCGGTGACGGCGTCTCGCTGCATTCTTTGACCCTCTCAGCACTGGAGGGAACCGTTCTGCCACGACATTGGACAGCTGTTGGACGGATTGCCACAGCTCGTGGACACGGAGCGGTTTGCTCTTTATGACGGTAACTCGATGGAGGCAGGCTGTCAGAAAGACACGCAACTGACTCCACAGAGGAAGTAGTCGATGATGGGCGCGTATCGGCAGGCTGAGCTGGATGAACTCGACGAGCACTGGGGTGAGGATTACGATCTTGCAGTTACTTCGGCTGGGTGGGTGGCTAAGCGGCTTGATAATGGCCGGGCGCTGGTGGCAGCTAATCCAGGAAAATTGCAGACGTTAATTGCGGCGGATAGCGAGGCTTCACCTGCCAGGGATGATTGTGGCGAGGCGGCGAGGATCGCGTGAGGGGCGGACCGTCGCTGGCGTCGGCTTCATCCGCTCTGGCTCAGGCGGCGGCTCTGCGCGCTGCCTTCCCTGGCTACATAGTCAAGGTGCTAGTGAATCAGCGGGACGGGCCTCGGTTCGAGGTGGTCAGCCGGGAGGGCGGTAATCCGTATTGCCTGATCTCCAGTGATGCTCAGGAGATCTGGCGGGAGCTGCGGGGAACGGTCAGCTGACGCAGAACTCGTCGCCTTCGGGGTCGTGCATGACCACGTAGTAGACCGGGTCCTCGGGGTCGTCGTCGCGGTCTCGACGCTCAACTGTGGCGCCCAGGTGGATCAGTTCGGCGACCTTGGTCTCGACGATTTCGATGAGGCGGTCCATGGGCAGAGAGTTGTCCCGGCCGATGGGGTAGAGGTCTAGGTGGAGGCGGTTCTTGCCTGCCTTTGATTCTGGGACCGGCTGAAACCAGATCGGCGGCTGCAGGCCAGCTGGGTCGAAGAGGCGGTCGTCGAAGGCCGCATCGTCGCCTAGCCGGGCGCGGTAGTGCTTGTGCCAGGTCATGTCTGGCTCGTCTGGCGGCGCTGGCTGGTAGCCGAGCGTCTGTGCCCAGAACTGCGCCAGCTTGGCTGGGTTGTTCGCGTCGATGGTAGCTGCCAGAAGACAATGATCAGAGGTTAGGCCTGGCCAACGACATTAAGCGGGGACTAGTGGGCGGCCTCGTCCAGAGCGTCGAGAGTGGCTGGGTCGAGGGCAGTGATCGGTTCGGTGCTCAGGTGGTCTTGCCAAGTCTTGCGAAGGATCGAGGATGCGCCGAGATCGATGAACCCAGCCTCGGTGGTGTAGCCGCCGCCGCGGTCGAGCATCACGAGTAGCGGCTCGAAAGGATCCTCAAGGTCAGGGGGGAGGGGTACGCCGACGTCCACCAGAGCAGCCCAATGGAAGGCAGCTCGGGCGACGGTGCGGTGCGACGGCCAGCCGGTGCGGTTAACGATCGATTCCTCGAGCTGCTCGGCCAGCGCGGCAGGCGGCTCGATTTCAGGGGCTAGCCGACCGGCAATGTCGAAGAACGGCCACTCCTTCGTGGCATTCAGCTGTGCCGCCCAGCGCGCACTTCGGCGCAGGTACTCCTGCATCAGCTTGTCGCGCGAAGCGGCGTGACGGTAGCTGACGTCAAAGTCTCCGTCCCAGTCCACTGTCAGGAGCCGGGACAACGTCGCTTCGGCGTGGCTTGGCTCATTCACCTTTAAGTCCTTTGCGAACTGCGTTGAGGACATCGTCGATGTTAGACAGGTCGGGCGCAATCGCTATGTCGGGTGGTGTAAGGCCAAGTCTTGGCCAGTGACTAAATTTTCCGTCGGCTGACCTTGGTGCAGCTTCGTGTGCCCCGAAATGCGATGCGCTGACACCGTGTCCGTCGTCGTCCCATGCTGCCGGGTCTGCCGATCGATACGGCATACCTACCTTCATCAGGTGGCTCTCGACGTACTCATGCGCCATGAGCGACTGGAAACGCTTCTGCTCGTTGGTGTCCATGGTTCCGGCCTCGGCCTTCGCCCACAGGTCGGCGGTGTCCCCGTCGGCAGTGAAGTAGCCGTGGACGACCTGATTGGCAGCCACCGGCACATCGTGCTCGGTGAGAAATAGATGAGTTTTGATCTGGGCGAGGACATCTTCGGCGATGCCAGTGTTGGCGGCGATGTTTGCGACGTCGGTGGTGCTGGAGCGGATATCGGCGAACGCGCCCTCTTCTTCCGGGCTGGAGTCTTCTATGTACCGTGCGCCGGACCAGCGGATGGCCTTTATGGTGCGGGCTGTATCCGCGTCGGCCGCTAAAGTCCGGGCGACGTTGGCGTCTTCGGTGTCCGCCGTGGAAACCGTGAAGCGGAAGATGGCCGTGGCCATGGATCCGGCCGCTTCGCTGGTGTCATCGGCCAGGGAACGGAACATCGCCGCCAGTTCGCCGGGCATTAGAAGTTCAGCCCTTGCAC
>CAXUJF010000073.1:0-16648 GCA_964250865.1 uncultured Streptosporangiaceae bacterium | reverse complement strand
GCACGTAGCGGGCGGTCACGGTCAGGCCGTCGGCGGGCGAGACCGTGTTCTCGGCCGGCGGCAGCTGAGCCTCATGCACCAGCCGGGCCCGCCGGGCGGCCTCCTCCAGCGCGCGGGCCACAGCCGGGTCCAGGGCGCTGAGCGCGGCGTCGAGGGCCTCGGGGGGCACGCGGGTCGTCTCCAGGTCCACGCCGTCGAACCGGGCCGTGTACTCGCGGACCGCGGCCGCGGCCCCCCGGGGGGGGGGCAACGCCCCCCGCCGGGGGGGGGGCGTACGTCATCGCACACCGGCCGGATCTGCTCGGCCGCCGCGGCGACGTCCAGGGTGGCGCGGGGCAGGACTGCGGACAGGCTGACCCGGCTGAGCGCGGCGGTGTCAAGGTCACGCAGGTCGATGCGGTCGATACGGGGAATCACCCGCTCAGTCTACGGAGAGTGGCCGGTGGGGCGTCGGCGTCGTCCCACAATGCGGACACGCCTGCCCGGCTACCCCTCGGGCAGGACTGGGTTACTGCTCGGGGGCGGCGGGCTGGACGGTCCGGTCTTTGCGGGGACTGCGCAGGTACGCGGCCGTCTCCGGCACCACGATGACCAGGGCCGCCAGCATCGGCCAGAAGGCCAGCGCGCCCTTGGACCCCAGCGACAGGGCCGCGTGCAGGTAGGTCCCGGCCGGATCGGTCAGCAGCCGGTGCTGGAACGCGGCGTGCCCGTAGTTGTCGCCGATCCACAGCATGAGCGCGGCCGCGGCCAGGCCACCCAGGATCAGGCCCAGCGCGGCGGGCGCGCCCCGGCGGCGGACCAGCAGGAGGTACCCGGCGATCCCGGTGAGCAGGCCGCCGATCGCGGCGATGAGAACGAACCAGGCGTCGGCGGCGATGAACGCGGTCGTCTCCGGGTTGACCATGTTAGCCGCGCCGCGGCTGACCACCTGGGCCAGGGCGCGGGGGGCCAGCCAGGCCCAGATGTACCCGGCCGGAATGCCGATGACGGCGGTGGCAGCCAGCGGGATGAGCAGGGCGAGTGCGGTTCGGCCGACGGCCCGGGAAGTGAGAGCCTGGCGAGACTGCCGAGTCTTTTGTGGCTGCTGTGCTTGCTGAGGCTGGCCGGGCCCTGAGTCCTGGGGTTCGGTGTCCACCGGCGGTCAGGCCACACCCTCGACGAACAGCAGCGGCCGCCGCCCGCGCGCGACCTGCCGGATCGCCAGCGCCGGGGCGTACTCCGGGGACGCGTACGACTGGCGGAGCCGGGCCATGCTGGGGAACATACGTCCCAGGCTAGACCGGGTCGTCGTCGGGGACGTAATGGCGGCTGTCGTCGGCCGGGTCGGTCCACACGCGCATGATCGTGCCGCTGGACGGGTCGCGGAACCGCTCGGAGGTCGGGACCCAGCCGGGCTGGGGCTGGGCCACCTGGGCGTGCCGTTTACGCCAGCGGGACTGACCTGGGGTTGCGGCGGTGCCGGCCGCCGTGCCCGCGGTACCGCCGGCTGGGTCGCCGGGCATGGCCAGCGGGGGCAGGTCGGCCAGGGCCTGCGCCGCTTCGTCGGCGTAGGCCGCGGCCAGCACGATCCCGACCCGGCGGCGCAACTCCTCGGTGTCCATCCGGCCCGCTGCGTAGTGCTCGCGCAGCACGGCGACCAGCCGGTCACGGTCGGCGTCACCCAGCAGCGAACGCCGCTCCTCCGGCACGGTCAGGCCGACGTCGGCCGGACCACCACGGCCGTACCGTAGGCCACAATTTCCGTCAGCTGCTGGCCCATCTCGGACGAGTCGAACCGCATCGCCACGACACCGTTGGCCCCGAGCAGCCGCGCGTTCTCGATCATGCGGTCCACGGCGTGCCGGCGGCTGTCCTCCAACAGCTGGGTGTACTCCCGCACCTCACCCTGGCGCAGCGCCTTGAACCCGGCGCTGATCGACTTGACCGCCCCCATGCTGCGGACGACCAGTCCGAACGCGAGCCCGAGGTCGCGTTCGACGGTCACCCCCGTCAGCTCAAAGGCCGTGGTGACCCGAAAAGAAGCCGCAGAAGTCCCCGTTGATTCCGTCATGATCGGCAGTACATCGGTCGTCGCCGGAGCTGTCAACGGGGGCGCGCCCACGGGTACCGGGCGGCGCGGCGCCGAGACGGAGTACCCAGTACGCCCATTAATAAATGAAAAAACTGAGTCCGGGCCACGCCGACGCAGATCGCAAGCTGAGTTGCTGGTCTGGCAAACTCGACGGCATGGCCGACTTCGAGCAGGTCCTCAACGACGTCGGGCCGCGGCTGCGGGCCCTGCGCCAGCGCCGTGGCACCACGCTGGCCGACCTGTCCGCGGCCACCGGCATCTCGGTCAGCACGCTGTCCCGGCTGGAATCGGGGCGGCGACGGCCCAACCTCGAGCTGCTACTGCCGTTGGCCGAGGCCCACGGGGTGCCGCTGGACGACCTGGTGGGCGCGCCGGCCACCGGCGACCCGCGCATCCACCTGCGCCCGCTGAGCCGAAACGGCCGGACCATCGTGCCGCTCACCCGCCGGCCGGGCGGTGTGCAGGCGTACAAGATGGTCATCCCGGCCGGGCCGGGGCCGCAGTCACCGGAGACCAAGGTCCACGAGGGCTACGAGTGGATGTACGTGCTCAACGGGAAGCTGCGCCTGGTCCTCGGCCAGCGGGACCTGTCGCTCTCCCCCGGCGAGGCGGCTGAATTCGACACCCGCACGCCGCACTGGTTCGGCAGCGCAGACGGGGAGCCGGTGGAATTCCTGGTCCTGTTTGGGGGGCAGGGGGAACGGGCCCACCTGCGGGTCCAGCCGAAGGCCACGCAGGGCTGACTCGCGGCTTGAGGCTCAGACCGCCGGCTCGATGGCGTGGATGTCCGGGAGGATCGAGATCAGCGCGTCCAGGCCCGCATCGTCCCAGGTGCGCGGAGGCGACAGCAGTACGTGGCCGATGCCCAGCGTGGCCAGGTCGTGCAGGTGGGCCAGGGTCGCTTTGGAGTCTGCGGCGGCATCGAATTGGCTGGCGATGGTCTTCTCGATCTCGGCGTAGTCGCGGCCCTCGGCGGCGCAGTGCTGCCGCAGCACGCTCAGCTTGTGCTCGATGTTGTCGGCGAACTGCGCCCCGGGCAGGTCGAACAGGCTGCAGGCGTCGCCGTACCGGGCCACCAGGCGCAGGGTCTTCCGCTCCCCGCTGCCGCCGATCAGGATCGGCGGGTGCGGCCGCTGCACCGAGTTCGGCGAGTTCAGCGGGCGGACCAGCTGGTAGTGCCGGCCGGTATAGGGGCTCTCGTCGCCGCGCCACATCTGGTGGGCAATCTGGAGTACCTCTTCCAGCCGTTCGAACCGCTCGCCCAGGGACGGGAAGGGGATGCCGAGCCCCTCGGTCTCGGACGAGGTCCCCGGGCCGGCGGGCTGGACGTTCCACGGCGCACCGGCGCCGATCCCGAAGACGGCCCGGCCGCCGCTGTACACGTCCAGCGCGGTGACCGACTTGAGCAGCACGCCCGGATGGCGGTAGGCGACCGACGTGACCAGTGTGCCCAGCTGGATCCGCCGGGTCTGGCCGGCCAGGAACGACAGCGTGGCGTAGGCCTCGGTGATGGGGGCCTCGGGCGGCTCACCGCTCATGCGGATCTGGAAAAAGTGGTCCATGACCCAGAGGCTGTCGATCCCGGCGTCGTCCGCGGTGCGGGCGATGCGGGAAACCATGGGACCGAGCTCGGTGACGGGGATGGGCCAGGAGAAGTTGGTTAGGCCGATGCCGACCTTCATGGTTCACGCTCCCAAGTCATAGGGGAAACTCGTTAGCCGGGCAACGAATTTATCATGAGCCGGCTAATGCCTGCCAGCGTCGTACGCTTAGCGGGCCATGTCCCACGAAAAAATCGCTGAGCGGACCGCCGGAGCGGCTGACCCGCGAGCCGACGAGACGGCCACGGACTTCCAGACGGCGTTCTGGTCGGCCAAGCACGCGCTGGCGCTGGCGTCGGCCGCAGCGTTCTCCCGGCACGGGGTACACGAGGGACAGCAGTTCATCCTGCGGCGGCTGTGGGCGCAGGACGGCCAGACTCCGGGCGAGATCGCGAAGGCGCTGGGGCTGGCCACGTCCACCGTGACCCGGGCAGCGACCCGGATGGAGGCGGCCAGCCTGCTCCGCCGCGAGCCGCACGAAAGCGACCGGCGGCTGGTCCGGCTCCAGCTCACCGCGCGCGGCCGGGCCCTGCAGGAGGTCATCGACCGGGAGATGGATCAGCTCACCGAGCGGGCGCTGGTCTCCTTCAGCCCGGCCGAGCAGGTTACTGTGGTCCGCGCCCTGCAGGACATCCAGCGCAACCTGCAGGGCTAGCTGACGCGGCTAGCTGACGCAGGCCGGGCCGAGCAGTTGCTTCAGGTCCCCGAGCAGGGCCGGGGAGTTGGCCACCCGCAGCTTGTCGTCCAGCCGGACCACGGTGGTCCGCTGGTTACCGCGCAGCCTCAGGTGCACCTCGGTCGGGCCCGGGTGGGTCATCAGCACTTCCTTGAGCTGCTCCACCACCGGCGGGACGCACCGGGTCACCGGCATCGAGACCACGAAAGGGCCGCCGTCGCCCACGGTCATGTCGGGGACGGTGACGTCCATCGCGATCAGTTTGGGCACGTCGTCCCGGCGGTCGACCCGGCCCTTGACCGTGATGATCGCGTCCTCGGCGATCGAGGTCGCGTACAGCTGGTAGGTGGCCGGGAAGAACAGCACCTCGATCGCGCCGCCCAGGTCCTCCAGGGTGGCCGCGGCCCACGGGTTGCCCTGCTTGGTCACCTTGCGCTGGACCCCGGACAGGATGCCCGCCACCTTGACCACCTGACCGCCGTCACGGCCGCCCTGGCTCCGCGGCTGGTCGTTGGCCTCCTCGGCGCTGGTCAGATCGGCCAGCGAGCAATCAGCCTCCCGGGCCAGCAGGTGCTCGACGCCCAGCAGCGGGTGGTCGGAGACGTAGAGCCCGAGCATCTCGCGCTCGAAGCTGAGCCGGGTCGCCTTGTCCCAGTCGTCGCCTTCGGGGATCGGCACGTCGAAGAACGCCTCGGTCTCCTCGTCCCCGCCGAACAGCGAGTCCTGGCCGATGGCCTCGTTGCGCTTGATGTCGATCACCGAGTCCACGGCCTGCTCGTGCACCATGACCAGGCCCTTGCGCGGGTGATCGAAGGAGTCGAACGCGCCGCCCTTGATGAGCGACTCGATGACCCGCTTGTTGCAGACCACCGTGGGCACCTTGCGCAGGAAGTCGGAGAAGCTGGTGAAGGCGCCCTTGGACTTGCGGGTGGCCACGATCGCTTCGACCACGTTGACGCCCACGTTGCGGATGGCGGCCAGGCCGAACCGGACGTCCTCCCCCACCGCGGTGAACGTGGCCACCGACTCGTTCACGTCCGGCGGCAGGACCTTGATATGCATCCGGCGGGATTCGCTCAGGTAGAGAGCGGACTTGTCCTTGTCGTCACCGACCGAGGTCAGCAGCGCGGCCATGTACTCGGGCGCGTAGTTGGCCTTGAGGTAGGCGGTCCAGTACGACACCAGCCCGTAGCCGGCGGTGTGGGCCTTGTTGAAGGCGTAGCCGGAGAACGGGACCAGCACGTCCCACACGGCCTGGATCGCCTTGTCGGAGTAGCCGCGTTCCCGGCAGCCCTGCTGGAACGGGACGAACTCCTTGTCCAGGATCTCCTTCTTCTTCTTGCCCATGGCCCGGCGGAGCAGGTCGGCCTGGCCGAGCGAGTAGCCGGCCAGGATCTGGGCCGCCTTCTGCACCTGCTCCTGGTAGACGATCAGGCCGTAGGTGGGCTCGAGGATCTCCCGCAGCGGCTCCTCCAGCTCGGGGTGGATCGGCGAGATGTCCTGCAGGCCGTTCTTGCGCAGCGCGTAGTTGGTGTGCGAGTTCACGCCCATGGGACCGGGCCGGTACAGGGCCAGCACGGCCGAGATGTCCTCGAAGTTGTCCGGCTTCATCAGCCGGAGCAGCGACCGCATCGGGCCGCCGTCCAGCTGGAACACGCCGAGGGTGTCACCCCGGGACAGCAGATCGTAGGCGGGCCGGTTGTCCAGTGGCAGGCTGAGCAGGTCGATCTTGGTACCGCGGTTCTTTTCGATCGCCGCCACCGCGTCGGCCATGATCGTGAGGTTCCGCAGGCCCAGGAAGTCCATCTTGAGCAGGCCGAGGCCCTCGCAGGTCGGGTAGTCGAACTGCGTGATGACGGCGCCGTCGGCGTGCCGGGTCCACACCGGGATGTAGTCGGTGATGGTCTCGGCGCTCATGATCACGCCGGCCGCGTGCACCCCGGGCTGACGGATCAGCCCTTCGATGCCCTTGGCCTTGTCCATGACCTGCTTGATCTCGGCTTCGGCCTCGTACAGCTGGCGCAGCTCGCCGGCCTCGTTGTACCGGGGGTGGCTGGCGTCGAAGATTCCGGACAGCGGGATGTCCTTGCCCATCACCGCGGGCGGGAACGCCTTGGTGATCCGGTCGCCCAGCGCGTACGGGAAGCCGAGCACCCGGGTGGAGTCCTTGATCGCAGCCTTGGCCTTGATCGTGCCGTAGGTGACGATCTGCGCCACCTTGTCCGAGCCCCACTTCTCGGTCACGTACCGGATGACGTCGGCCCGGCCACGTTCGTCGAAGTCCACGTCGATGTCGGGCATGGACACGCGCTCGGGGTTGAGGAACCGTTCGAAGATCAGGCCGTGCTGGAGCGGGTCCAGGTCGGTGATGCCCAGCGCGTAGGCCACGATCGACCCGGCGGCCGAGCCTCGGCCCGGGCCGACCGCCACGCCGTGGTTCTTAGCCCACATGATGAAGTCCGCCACGACCAGGAAGTAGGCCGGAAACCCCATCTGGGAGATGATGTCGATCTCGTAGCTGGCCTGCCGCTTGTGGTCCTCGTCGTAGCCGTCGGGCCAGCGGCGGTCCATGCCCTTCCACACCTCGGACCGGAACAGCTCGTCCTCGCTGTCGAAGCCCTCCGGGATCGGGAACCGGGGCATGAGGTTGACGAAGTCGAACATGCCGGTGGTGTCCACCCGGTCGGCGATCAGGAGCTGGCTGTTGCGGCAGCCCTCCTGCCAGATGTCCGAGCTGTCGCCGGCGTACATCTCGGCCGCGGCCTTGATGTAGTAGCCGCTGCCGTCGAACCGGAACCGGTCGGCGTCGGCCAGCGTCTTGCCGGTCTGGATGCACAGCAGCAGGTCGTGGCTGACCGAGTCGCTTTCCCTGGTGTAGTGCGAGTCGTTGGTCACGACAGGCGGGATGTTCAGCTTCCGGCCGATCTCGACCAGGCCGTCCCGGACCCGGCGCTCGATGTCCAGGCCGTGGTCCATCAGCTCCAGGAAGTAGTTCTCCTTGCCGAACATCTCCTGGTACTCGGCGGCGGACTTCAGCGCCTCGTCGAACTGGCCCAGCCGGAGCCGGGTCTGCAGCTCACCGGACGGGCACCCGGTGGAAGCCATCAGGCCGTCCACGTGCTCGGCCAGGATCTCCTTGTCCATCCGGGGCCACTTGACCAGCCAGCCCTCGGCGTAGGAGCGCGACGACAATTTGAACAGGTTGTGCAGGCCGGTCTTGTTGCGAGCCCAGATGGTCTTGTGCAGGTACGCGCCGCTGGCCGAGACGTCGTCCTTCTTCTGGTGCGGCTGGCCCCACAGGATCCGCTTGGTGTTGGTCCGGCTCTCCGGCGCGACGTAGGCCTCGATGCCGATCACCGGCGTGATACCCGCGTCCTTGGCCTGGCGGTGGAACTCGGCCGCGCCGTACATGTTGCCGTGGTCGGTCATCGCGACGTGGGTCATGCCCTGCCGCTCGACCTCTTTGAACAGGTCCTTCAGGCGGGCGGCACCGTCCAGCATGGAGTATTCGGTGTGCACGTGGAGGTGCGCGAACGGCTGACGGGTCGCGGGTTCCGCCATGGATTAAGCCGCCTCCTTCGGGCATGCTGCGCGCAGCCCGTGAATGACCCTTGGCTGGGCGCGCGTCATCGTTACCGAGCGGTGCCGGGGGGAAGCGGCACATGCCCTGCCCCGCAGGTGAGGCGAGTAATTCCGCGGTGGGGGGACCGTGCCGACCCGGTGGTCCGAGCCTACATCGCGGGGCCTGGTTCCCGGATCCACACACGCCGGAGACGGAGGGAAAGGGCGGGCAATTCCGGTTGCGGCGGGTGGACGCGGGTTCGCGTTGTTACGGAGTGTGCCGGGACTGATGGCGGCCGGTCAGGGGTCGGGAGACGGACGGGATGGCGGGATGGGGTTCATTGCGCATATCGAAATTATTGTCGAATGACTAGACATTGACTGATTTTTACTGATACTTTTATCGAAAACTAGTATCGTTCGGTTCCGGCTGGGGAGGTGGCGCAGTGCGGGGGAACAGGGACGGCGCTGACCGGCCGGGCTTAAGCGACGACGGCGGGAGCGACGCGGCGATCTGGTACTCCCAGGACCCGCTGGACAGCTCGTGCCCGCCGGAGTACATCGGCGTCCCGCTGGCTGAGATCTTCGCCGCGGCAGACGCGACCGCAGCGTCAGCCGCCTCAGCCCCGCCCGAAGCGGCTGACGCCGGCTACCTGCACGGGATCACTCCCCCGGGCCCGCCGCCGGTCCCCCCGGCCGGGCCGGCCGCGGGGTTCGCCTCCCAGGCTCCGCTGGACCTGGCCTTGCCGGGGGTGGCGCTGGCTTCGTTCTGCGAAGAGGCTACCGGGGACGATGGGCGCGGCCGTGCCGCCTCCGATGACGAACTGATCGGCCTGCTCCGGGCCTGGCAGCGGATCGAAGCATGGGCGTCCGCCCGCCGGCTGGCCGTGACCGCCGAACTGATCCGGCGCCGCCCGGCGCCCGGCTGCGCACCCCAGGGGCCGGCGGAGCTGCCATCGGCCTGGGGGAAGTTCTGCGCAGATGAACTCGCCCTGACGATGGCCATCTCGGCCCGGGCCGGGGACAAGAAGCTCGCGCTGGCCTATGACCTGGCCGGGCGGTTGCCCGGCACGGCGCGGGCTCTGCTTGAAGGCGCGATCGACGAGTACAAGGCGCAGATCATCTCCGAAGCCACCCGCACCCTCGATGTTCGTGGTGCCGCCGCGGTCGAGGCGCTCGTGCTGCCCGGAATCGAGACCAAGACCCCGGGACAGCTACGGGCCGCGCTGGCCCGGGCCGTGCTGACCGTGGATCCGGCCGCGGCCCGGCGCCGCCGGGAACAGGCTGAGAAGGATGCCCGGGTCGAGTTGTGGCGGGAAGACGCGGGCACAGCCGCGCTGTGCGGACGGGATCTGCCGCCGGCCGAGGCGCTCGCCGCTGACCAGCGCATCACCGCCTACGCGCGGGACCTGAAGGCCGCCGGTCTGGACGGCACCATGGATCAGCTCCGGGCCCGGGCGTTCCTCGACCTGACCCTCGGGGTCGACTCCCGGCCCCGCGACGCACAGGCCAGCGACGACCAGACCAGCGAGGGGACGGCCTCGTCAGCGTCCAAGCCGGCCCACGGGACACGGGCCAGCGTCAACCTGACCGTGCCGCTCAGCACCGCGGCGGGCCGGTCGGAACGTCCGGGCGAAGCGGCCGGGTTCGGCGCGGTCGACCCGGAGGTAGCGCGCCGGCTGGTCCGCGATGCGGCGGCCGATCCTCGCAGCACCTGGTGCGTGACCGTCACCGATCAGCGGGGCCAGGCCGTCGGCCATGGCTGCGCGCGACCGGTTCGTACCGGGCCGGATGGGCGAGCGGCGCCTACGTCGGCCGGTCAGCCAGGTCACCCCGGTCACCCTGCGCTGACCCTGGAGCGGGACCACGGGCCGCCCGGGGGGTACGGCCGTTGGCGGCTGCGGCTGGCTGACCACCGGGAGTTCGTGGTGGACATCGGCCCAGTGCCGGTCGTGCACTGCGACCACCGGGACGAGTGGCCCGGTTACCGGCCCCCGGCCCGGCTGCGGCACCTGGTGGAGATCCGGGACGGCGAGTGCACCTGGCCGACGTGCCGGCGGGCCGCCCGGCGGTGTGACTTTGAGCATGCGGTCCCCTTCGAGCAGGGCGGCCGGACCTGCGCCTGCAACGCCGGCCCGTGCTGCCGGCACCACCATCAGGCCAAACAGGCGGCCGGGTGGCGGCTCGACCAGCACCAGCCCGGTGATCACACCTGGACCACGCCCGCGGGCCGGTCCTACACCACCGGCCCGGCGACGTACCCGGTGTGAGCCTTCAGCTCTCGGCCCGCAGCACGTCCAGCGCGTGCTGCAGGTCGGCCGGGTAGTCGCTGCGGAACTCGACCCAGCGTCCGTCGACCGGATGATGGAAGGCCAGGCTGACCGCGTGCAGCCACTGCCGGTGCATCCCCAGGTGAGCAGCCAGCACCGGATCCGCCCCGTACATCAGGTCTCCCACGCACGGGTGCCGGATCGCGGACATGTGCACGCGGATCTGGTGGGTGCGGCCGGTCTCCAGGCCCACGTCGACCAGGCTGGCCCCGCGGAACGCCTCGATGGTGTCGTAGTGGGTCACGCTCGGGCGGCCGTCGGCCACCACCGCGAACCGGCCATCGCCGGACGGGTGCCGCCCGGTCGGAGCGTCGATCGTGCCACGTAGCGGATCCGGGTGACCCTGGACCAGGGCGTGGTACCGCTTTTCCACCTCACGCTCGCGGAACGCGCGCTTCAGGGCGCTGTAGGCCTGCTCGCTCTTGGCCACCACCATGGAGCCGGTGGTGTTGGCGTCCAGCCGGTGCACGATGCCCTGCCGCTCGGCCGCACCGCTGGTCGCGGTGGTATGCCCGGTCGCCTGCAGGCCGCCGATCACCGTCGGGCCGGACCAGCCCGGTGCCGGATGGGCGGCCACCCCGATCGGCTTGTCCACCACGATGATGTCGTCGTCTTCGTACACGATGGTCAGGCCATCGACCGCGCGCGGCGGCTCCACCGGCCGGGGTGCGGGCAGGGTGACCTCGAGCGGATCCCCGGCCGAGACCCGGTCCGACTTGGCCGCCGGACGCCCGTCGACCAGGACCATGCCGTCAGTGATCAGCTCAGCCGCGCGGGAACGGGACAGGCCGAACATCCGGGCCAGGGCCGCGTCGAGGCGTTCGCCGTCGAGCCCGTCAGGGACCGGCAGATAACGCTGGTCCGCGGTCATCCCTGCCCTCCGTGCTCTGCGTGGTCTGCGTGCTCTTGCTGGGGCCGCCGTCGGCCAGGGCCTCCACGGGCTCGCGGCCTTCCCGGGTACCGTCCATGCGCAGGCCCATGACGGCCAGCAGCACCGCGATGACCCCGCCGCAGACGATGGCCGAGTCGGCCAGGTTGAACACCGGCCAGTGCGGCAGCTCGATCCAGTCGACCACGTCGCCGCGGAACACCCCGGGCGAACGGAAGATGCGGTCGGACAGGTTGCCGGTCGCCCCGCCCAGCAGCAGGCCCAGCGTGATGGCCCAGGGCAGGCTGCGCAGCTTGCGGGCGGCGCGCAAAATGTAGACGATCACGGCCACGGCGATCACCGTGAACACGATCGTCATCGACGTGCCGATGCTGAACGCCGCTCCGCTGTTGCGCAGCATCTGCAGCGTGAGGAAGCCGCCCAGGAGCCGGATCGGCGCATGATGGGCCAGCGTGTGGACCACAACGATCTTGGTCACCACGTCCAGGGCTAGCACAAATACGGCGACGCCGATGACTACCGGGAGCTTCCGGCCCCGGGGCGCCTCGGCGTCGGCCGCTGGCTGGCCGTCCCTCGTTACCGGCGTTCTTCGCGCTGCTTGCACGTCACGCACAGTACCGCGCGCGGGAACGCCATCAGCCGCGCCTTCCCGATCGGCTGCCCGCAGGATTCGCACACCCCATATGATCCCGCATCGATACGGGCCAGTACCTTCTCGGTCTGCTCGAGCAGGTTCCGCGCGTTACTCGTCATGGCGAACTCGTGATCGCGCTCGAACGTCTTGACCCCCACGTCGGCCTCGTCGTCGCCGGCGTCACTCAGCCCGTTGTTGAGCCGGTCCGCGACCTGCTGCTCAGCCTCGGCCAGGTCGTCCCGTAGTCCCGCGGCTTCTTCTTCCAGCGTCTGCCTGACCTCGGCCAGCTCGGCGCTGGTCCACGGCTCCTCCCCTGGACGCACTGGAAGAGTGGCGGCCTCGAACTGCGGAGCGGTGGTCATATCGCGCCTCCCACGACGGGCGATAGACGATCATGAATGTTGAACGGTCAACGGAGGATAAGCCGGTACCGGCTACCTCTGCAAATAAATTCGGCGCAAAGGCAAAACTAGATGCGGCCTGCGTGAACGCATTCGGCCGGCCCAGTATTTCCGCCGGGTGGGTGGCCGGTAATACGGTTCGGGATCCCCCGGCCGTCGGATATTCTGGGGACCTGCACGGCATCGATGGGGACAGCTGCCGCTGACCGCCTGCCAGGAGCGAACCGGGGACAGTGCGAGCCCGGGGCCAGGCCCAGCGGACCAGATCACCCCGGAGCCGCCGGAAGAACCGTCCCGCGAACCGCAGGGACCCAGTAGACCCGGCCGCAGAATCCTCGAGCGGGCCGTCGCGCCACCGGAGACCATCCGGAGCACTGGCAGCGGCCAAGGAGGGTGGTACCGCGGGACCGCCGCATCGGCGCGGAAGTCTCGTCCCTCCAGCAACGTCACACCGGAACGAGCATCGGCCCGGAATTGCTGGAGGCACCGCACCATGTCGCAGGCATCTGACCCATCCCCGGACGCACCGCGTTTCCCCGGGCTGCCGGCCCAGATTGACCTGCCCGCGATCGAGCGCGAGCTGCTGGGCCGCTGGGAGGCCTCGAACGTCTTCGAGCACTCGGTCAAGCAGACCGAGAGCGGCCAGCCCTGGACGTTCTACGAGGGCCCGCCCACCGCCAACGGCATGCCGGGCGTGCACCATGTCGAGGCCCGGGTGTTCAAGGACGTGTTCCCCCGGTTCAAGACCATGCAGGGCTTCTACGTGCAGCGCCAGGCGGGCTGGGACTGCCACGGGCTGCCGGTCGAGGTGGCCGTCGAGCGTGAGCTGGGCATCTCCGGCAAGAAGGACATCGAGGCCTACGGCATCACCGAGTTCAACGAGCGCTGCCGGGAGTCGGTGCTGCGCCACGTGGACGCGTTCACCACGCTGACCGAGCGGATGGGTTACTGGATCGACCTGTCCAAGGCCTACCGGACCATGGACCCGGCCTACATCGAGTCGGTCTGGTGGTCGCTCAAGGAGATCTTCAACAAGGGCCTGCTGGTCAAGGACTTCCGGATCAGCCCCTACTGCCCGCGCTGCGGCACCCCGCTGTCGGACCACGAGATGGGCCAGCCCGACGTCTACCAGACCGTCCGCGACCCGTCGGTCACCGTCCGGTTCCCGCTGCTGACCCTGCCCGACGGCGCGAACCCCGACCTGGCCGGGGCCGACCTGCTGGTCTGGACGACGACACCGTGGACGCTGGTGTCCAACACCGCGGTGGCCGTGCACCCCGAGGTGACCTACGTGCTGGCCCGCCGGGCCGGCGGTGACGCCGGTGACGGCAACAGTGTGGTGCTGGCCGAGGCCCTGATGCCGAAGGTCCTCGGCGAGGGCTGGCACGTCGCCGCCCGGTTCCCCGGTCAGGAACTGCTCGGGGCCACCTATCAGCGCCCGTTCGACCTGATCGAGATCCCGGACGCGCACGTCGTGCTGCCCGGGGAGTTCGTGACCACTGAGGACGGCACCGGCCTGGTCCACCTGGCCCCGGCCTTCGGCGCCGACGACATGCAGGTCACCCGGGCCCACGGGCTGCCGGTGGTGAACCCGATCCGGCTGGACGGCAAGTTCCAGGACAGCGTGCCCATCGTCGGCGGCATGTTCTTCAAGGACGCCGACCCACGGCTGGTGCAGGAGCTGGCCGACCGCGGGCTGCTGTACCGGTCCGAGCCGTACGAGCACAGCTACCCGCACTGCTGGCGCTGCCACACGCTGCTGATCTACTACGCGCTGCCGTCCTGGTACGTCCGCACCACCGCGGCCAAGGATCAGCTGCTGGCCGAGAACGAGAAGACCAACTGGTACCCGCCGAACATCAAGCACGGCCGGTACGGCGAGTGGCTGCGCAACAACGTGGACTGGGCTCTGTCCCGGACCCGGTACTGGGGCACGCCGCTGCCCTTGTGGGAGTGCGAGAACGAGCACATCACCTGCGTCGGCTCCCGGGCCGAGCTGGCCCAGCTGGCCGGGCGGGACCTGTCCAGCCTGGACCCGCACCGGCCGTTCGTAGACGAGATCACGTTCGGCTGCCCCGACTGCGGGACGCTGGCCCGCCGGGTCCCCGACGTCATCGACGCCTGGTACGACTCGGGGTCGATGCCGTTCGCCCGGCACGGCGCGCCCTGGCAGCACGAGGAGGAGTTCGAGCGGGCGTTCCCGGCCCAGTTCATCTGCGAGGCGATCGACCAGACCCGCGGCTGGTTCTACTCGCTGATGGCGGTCAGCACGCTGGTGT
This sequence comes from uncultured Streptosporangiaceae bacterium, assembly GCA_964250865.1. Taxonomy (GTDB): domain Bacteria; phylum Actinomycetota; class Actinomycetes; order Streptosporangiales; family Streptosporangiaceae; genus Bog-532. The sequence continues at coordinate 2,206 of CAXUJF010000073.1, read as the reverse complement.
TCGACCGGAACTCCTACGAGAACGTGGTCTGCCTCGGGCTGGTCGTCGACGAGGACGGCCGCAAGATGAGCAAGCACTACGGCAACATCCTCGAGCCACTGCCGCTGATGGAGCAGCACGGCGCGGACGCGCTGCGCTGGTTCTTCGCCGCCTCTGGTTCGCCGTGGTCGACCCGCCGGGTCGGGCACGCGACGCTGGACGAGATCGTCCGCAAGGTGCTGCTCACCTACTGGAACACGGTCTCGTTCCTGACCCTGTACGCCAACGCGGCGGCGGCTGACGGTAACGCCTGGGGCCCGGACCGGCTCGGCGAGGCGCCCGCTCCGGCGCAGCGTCCGGTACTGGACCGCTGGGTGCTGAGCGAGCTACACACGCTGGTCCGCGACGTCACCGAGCTGATGGAGGGCTTCGACACCGCGGGCACGGGCCGGCGGATCGCGGGCTTCCTGGACGACCTGTCCAACTGGTACGTACGCCGGTCCCGGCGCCGGTTCTGGGAGGGGCCGCGCACGCCGGCGTCCTCGTCCGCGTTCGCCACGCTGTACGAGTGCCTGGAGACCGTTACCCGGCTGATGGCGCCGATCACGCCGTTTCTGACCGACCACGTGTGGAACGCGCTGCGCACGCCGGACGCACCGGAGTCCGTGCACCTGGCTCGCTGGCCGGAGGCGAACCCGGCGCTGATCGACGAGGAGCTGTCCGCGGAGATGGCGCTGACCCGGCGGCTGGTGGAACTGGGCCGGTCGGCACGGGCCACGGCCACGGTCAAGACCCGGCAGCCGCTGGCCCGGGCGCTGGTCGGCGCGGCCGGTTTCGCGTCGCTGCCCGATGAGCTGCGCGCGCAGGTGGCCGAGGAGCTCAACGTGCACGCGCTGGAGCCGCTCTCCTCGGTCGGCGGGGATCTGGTCGACTACACGGTCAAGCCGAACTACCGCGCCCTCGGCGGCCGGTTCAACAAGAACACGCCGACGGTGGCCGCGGCCATCGGCAAGGTGGACGGCGCCGAACTGGCCACCGTGCTGCGCGAGGATGGTCAGGCCGCGGTGATGGTGGACGGCGAGCCGGTCACGGTCAGCCCGGACGAGGTGGTCGTGACCCAGACACCCAAGGAGGGCTGGACGGTGGCCAGCGACGGCGGCGAAACCGTGGCGCTGGAAACCTCGCTCACGCCGGAACTGCGCCGCGAGGGTCTGGCCCGCGAGGCGATCCGGCTCATCCAGGACGCGCGCAAGAGCGACGGCCTCGACGTCACCGACCGCATCGAGCTGTGGTGGGAGGCCAGCGGCCCGGAGCTTTCGGCCGCGATGGAGGAGCAGGGTCCGCTGATCGCGAACGAGGTACTGGCCACCAGCTACCAGGACGGCCGCCCCCCGGCCGAAGCGGTGGCCGGGGCGCACGAGCACCGCGACTCCGGGCTCAGCCTGAACTTCTGGCTGCGCAAGGCGTAGCGGCTATGTCGGCCCGGCGCGGGTGGGCGACCGCTCACCGGTGCCGGGCCGCGTGCTGTCCCGGCTTTAGCTATTTTTAATTGACTCTCCGGTGGGCCGGCGCCGGGCCTCGTGCGTACTGGTCCGGTAGCTGGCCGCCGGCGCTCAGTCGACCTCTTCGCCTTCCGGCTGGCAGGCCCGGCACGGGGTGCAGCCCGCTTCCTGGGCCCGCTCGACCGGCATTCGCTGCAGGTCACCCTCGCCCATGAACCGGATCAGGATGCAGTCGCTGCGGTGGAAGCGGGGCACGCCGGGGACCACGGTCACGTCCTGGTCGGGTTCGGCAGCCGCCGTTGTCGCGGGCTCCGATCCAGAGCTGTCCTGCCTATCGGTGGCCGCGGTCGGGCTGGCGGCCGGGCTGGTCTTCGCCGATACCAGGGCTTCCTCGGCCCGGGTCGCGCTGGCCTGGGTGGAGCGGTCGGTGTCGCTCTGGCCTGCCGCGGCCTGCTCAGCCCGGTGCTCGGTGGGCTCGGCATCGTTGTCGCTGGACCGGTCCGTGTCTGACTTCGTGCTGAGGTCGCTCGGGAGCTGAGCCTTCGCGGTGGCCGCGGGCTTCGCTGGCACCCGGGACTGGTCCGGCTCGCGGCCTGGCTCGGGCTCCCCGGACTGCTCTGGCCCCTCTGGCCCCTCTGGCCCCTCCTGCCGCTCGCGGCGCTCCAGCGGGCTCTTGCTGTCTGGCCGGCCGACGAGCAGCTTGTCCGGGCGGGCCGGCGTGGGCT
>CAXUJF010000072.1:0-16649 GCA_964250865.1 uncultured Streptosporangiaceae bacterium | reverse complement strand
ACCCCGATGGCGCCGGATCCGGTGACCGCGGCCGAGGCGTTCGCCGGGGCCGAGGCGATCAGGTACACCCTGGCCAGGACCCCACCGGACCGTCTGGTCCCACCCGACCCGACCGCCGTCGCGCGGCACATCGAGGCCAATCCCGCCTATGCTGTTCGGTACGCGTACTCCTGCGCTGCGTCGACGCTGCGCTGGGCCGCTGCCCTCGGGCTGAGCCAGGGGGAAGCGGCCGGGTTCCGGCCGGACTCGCTCGCACACCCCAGAGAGCGGGCCCTGCTCGACGCGTTGTCCTGGCTCCCCGAACAGGTGGCCCGGGCCGCGCGCCGGGGCCGGCCGCACGAGTTCACCGCTTTCCTGGAGGGACTCGCGGAAACGTACCAGGTGTGCCGCGTAGCCTGCCCGGCCTGGCCGGAGCGGGGGCACGTGGTGCGGGCCCGGCTCTGGCTGACCGGGGCCGCGGCCGCGGGGCTGGCCGCGGGGCTGGAACTGATCGGCGTCAGCGCCCCCGCCCGCCTGTGATCCAGACGACCTGACCCTGAGGGCCCGAACGCCAAGGCCCAGAACATCAGGGCCCAGCACGTGAGGGCCCAGAACCTGAAGGACTGTGCATGAGCCGTGTCGCCCACCCGGCGGGACCGCGTTACGCCGACGTGCTGCCGGCCGACCATCCGCCAGCCCCGCCCGCGGACCTGAACGAGCTGTCCACCGCCATCTGGCCGCGCGGCGCGCGCCGTGACCACGGCGTGCTCCACGTGGGCGGGGTCGACGTGCGCGAGCTGGCGCGAACGTACGGCACGCCGCTGTTCGTGTGCGACGAGGCCGACCTGCGCAGCCGGTGCGCGGATTACCGTGACGCGTTCGGGCCGGACGCGGGCGTGTTCTACGCGGCCAAGGCGTTCTGCTCCAAGGCCGTGCTGCGCTGGGTCAGCGACGAGGGCCTGGGGGTGGACGTGTGCACCGGCGGCGAGCTGGAGGTGGCGCTGGCCGCCGGGGTTGCGCCCGAGCTGATCACCCTGCACGGCAACAACAAGTCCCTGGCCGAGCTGACCCGGGCCGTCCAGACCGGGGTCGGGCACATCGTGCTGGACTCGTTCGAGGAGATTGCGCGGCTGATCCTGGTCGTCAATCCGGACGGGATGACGCCGCCCGCCTGCCGGCCGCGGGTGCTGGTCCGGGTGACCACCGGGGTGGAGGCGCACACCCACGAGTTCATGGCCACCGCGCACGACGACCAGAAGTTCGGCTTCTCGCTGTCGTCCGGCGCTGCCGACGAGGCGGTGCGCCGGGTGGTGGCCAGCCAGGATCTGGAGCTCGCCGGACTGCACTCGCACATCGGGTCGCAGATCTTCGACACCGCCGGGTTCGAGGTGGCCGCGCAGCGGGTGCTGGAGCTGGCGGTCCGGATCCGGGACGAGCACGGGGTGGAGATCGACGAGCTGGACCTGGGCGGCGGATTCGGCATCGCCTACACCGACGAGGACGAGGCGCCCGAGGTCAAGCTGCTGGCCCAGAGCATCCGCGACATCGTGGACCGGCAGTGCCGGGCCGCCGGGCTGGGCCGGCCGCGGCTCACCGTCGAACCTGGCCGCGGCATCGCCGGCCCGGGCACGATTACGATTTACGAGGTCGGGACGATCAAGGACGTGGACGGCCTGCGTACGTACGTCAGCGTGGACGGGGGCATGAGCGACAACATCCGCACCGCGCTGTACGACGCGAGCTACACCTGCGCCCTGGCGTCCCGTGCCTCCGACGCCCCGCCCATGCTGTCCCGCGTGGTCGGCAAGCACTGTGAAAGCGGGGACATCGTGGTCCGGCACGCCTATCTTCCCTCCGACCTGGCCCCTGGTGACCTGATCGCCGTGGCCGCGACCGGTGCGTACTGCCGGTCGATCTCGAGCAACTACAACCACGTGCCCCGGCCCGCCACCGTCGCGGTCCGTGACGGGGACGCCAGGGTCATCGTCCGCCGGGAGACCCTGGACGACCTGCTGCGGCTGGACGTGGGATGACCGACGACGTGAAAACCCTCAAGATTGCGCTGCTGGGCTGCGGCTCCGTCGGCTCGCAGGTCGCCCGGCTGCTGCGTGAGCACGCCGACGACCTGGCCCTGCGCACCGGGGCCCGGCTGGAGCTGGCCGGCATCGCGGTCCGCCGGCCGCAGCACCCGCGGGACGCGGCCATCGACCGGTCCCTGCTCACCGCGGACGCCATGGAGCTGGCCACCCGGCCGGACATCGACGTCGTGGTCGAGGTGATCGGCGGCATCGAGCCGGCCCGGTCGCTGCTGCTGTCGGCGATGAAGTCCGGCAAGTCCGTGGTCACCGCGAACAAGGCCCTGCTGGCTGAGGACGGGGCCCAGCTGCACGGCGCCGCGCGCGAGCACGGCGTGGACCTGTACTACGAGGCGGCCGTGGCGGGCGCGATCCCGCTGCTGCGCCCGCTGCTCGAGTCGCTGTCCGGGGACACCATCCACCGGGTGCTCGGCATCGTCAACGGCACCACGAACTACGTCCTGGACCGGATGGACACCTCCGGCGCGGGCTTCGCCGAGGCGCTGGAGGAGGCCCAATCCCTCGGGTACGCCGAGGCCGACCCGACCGCGGACGTGGAGGGGTTCGACGCCGCGGCCAAGGCCGCGATCCTGGCCGGACTGGCCTTCCACACCGCGGTCACCGCGGCCGACGTGCACCGGGAGGGCATCACCGGCGTCACCACGGCCGACATGTCCAGTGCCCGGGCGCTGGACTGCGTGGTCAAGCTGCTGGCCATCTGCGAGCAGTCCGCCGACGGGGTCTCGGTCCGGGTGCACCCGGCGATGATCCCGCGCTCGCACCCGCTGGCCTCGGTCGGCGGGGCCTACAACGCGGTGTTCGTGGAGGCGGAGTCGGCGGGACGGCTCATGTTCTACGGCGCCGGCGCCGGCGGCACGCCCACCGCCGCCGCGGTCCTCGGTGACCTGGTCGCGGTGGTGCGGAACCGGCTGGCCGGCACCCGCGGGCCGGACGCCACCGCCTACGCGGGCCTGCCGGTGATGCCGATGGGCCAGACGCTGACCCGCTACCACGTTTCGATCGACGTCGCCGACCGGCCCGGTGTGCTGGCCCGGGTGGCCGACGCCTTCGCCCGGCACGACGTGTCCATCCGCGCCGCCCGGCAGGAGGCGCGCGGGGACGACGCGCAACTGATCATCGTGTCCCATCAGGCCCGGGACGCGGCGCTGGCCGCCACGGTCAGCGAACTGGAGTCGCTCGATGCGGTCCGCGCCGTGGCCAGTGTGATGCGGGTCGAAGGTGAGGAGGGTTCACCATGACCGAATCCGGAGTCCAGGCACCGGACACCAACAACAAGAGCATCAGCAACATGGGCACTAGCAACACCGGCACCAATAACCCCGCGGGTCACTCCAGTCACGCAGGCACCATCAGCCTCGGCAGCCCCACGGGCCGCGCCTGGCGCGGAGTGATCGCCGAGTACCGTGACCGGCTGCCGGTGGACGAGAACACCCCGGTGGTCACCCTGTTCGAGGGGGGCACGCCGCTGCTGCCCGCGCCGGTGCTGTCCGCGCGGACCGGCTGCGACGTCTACCTCAAGGTCGAAGGGGTCAACCCGACCGGCTCGTTCAAGGACCGGGGCATGACCGTGGCCATCAGCGCCGCAGCGGCCGAGGGAGCCAAGGCGGTGATCTGCGCGTCCACCGGTAACACCAGCGCCAGCGCGGCCGCCTACGCCGCCCGGGCCGGGATGACCTGCGCGGTGCTCGTCCCGCAGGGCAAGATCGCCATCGGCAAGCTGGCCCAGGCCCTGGTGCACGGGGCCAAGCTGCTCCATGTGAGCGGGAGCTTCGACGACTGCCTGGAGGTCGCGCGCAAGCTGTCGGCCGAATACCCGGTGGCCCTGGTCAACTCGGTCAACCCGGACCGGATCCAGGGGCAGAAGACCGCCGCGTTCGAGATCGTCGACGCGCTCGGCGACAGTCCCGACGTGCACTGCCTGCCGGTCGGCAACGCCGGGAACATCACCGCCTACTGGATGGGCTACCAGGAGTACCTGCACGACGGGCGGGCCACGCGCGCCCCCCGGATGTTCGGCTTCCAGGCCAGCGGCGCGGCGCCGATTGTCAATGGCGAGCCGGTGCGGCAGCCGCAGACCATCGCCACCGCGATCCGCATCGGCAACCCGGCCTCGTGGCGGCAGGCCGAGCACGCCCGGGACGAGTCCGGCGGCGTGATCCACTCGGTGACCGACCGGGAGATCCTGGCCGCGTACCGGATCCTGGCCCGCGACGAGGCGGTGTTCGGTGAGCTGGCCTCGTCGGCCAGCGTGGCCGGCCTGCTGCAGTCGCGCGGCGCCGGCCTGATCCCGGCCGGGTCCCGGGTGGTGTGCACGATCACCGGCAACGGCCTGAAGGACCCCGACTGGGCCCTGTCCGGCGCGCCCGCGCCCGCCACCATCTCGGCCGACTCCGGCGCGGCGGCGGCCGCCCTCGGCCTGGCCTGATGGGGGGTACCGGGATCGGCGCCACCACCCATCCGGCCGCCCCGACCCGGGTCCGGGTCCGCGTCCCCGCGACCAGCGCCAACCTGGGCCCGGGGTTCGACAGCCTGGGCCTCGCGCTGAGCCTGTACGACGTGGTCGAGGCCTGGATCGACCCCACGGGCCTGTCCATCGAGGTGACCGGGGAAGGCGCCGGAACCGCGGCCGCGGGCGAGTCGCATCTGGTCATCCGGGCCATGCGGGAGACGTTCAAGATCCTGGACGGCCAGCCGCCCGGCCTGGCCCTGCGCTGCGTCAACCGCATCCCGCACGGCCGGGGCCTGGGTTCGTCGGCCGCGGCCATCGTCTCCGGGGTCCTGGCCGCCCGGGCGCTGACCGACGACGGGGCGGCCCGGCTGCCGGATGACGCCGTGCTCCGGCTGGCCGCCGGGTTCGAAGGTCACCCGGACAACGTGGCCGCCTGCCTGCTCGGCGGGCTGACCGTCGCCTGGAGCGGGCCCGATGGGCCGCGCGCGGTCAGACTGTCACCGCGGCCCGCTATCGTGCCTGCCGTGTTCATCGCACCGAAGGCGCTGTCCACCGAGCACGCGCGGGGCGTGCTGCCGGAGACGGTGCCGCACGCGGACGCCGCGGCCAACGCCGGCCGCAGCGCGCTGCTGATTGCCGCCCTAACCAGCGACACCGCCGGCGACCCTGGCGCCTCGCTGGAGACGCTGCTGGCCGCGACGCAGGACCGGCTGCACCAGCCCTACCGGGCCGGGGTGATGCCGGAGACGGCCCAGCTGGTGGCCCGCCTGCGGGCGGCCGGCGTGCCCGCCGTGGTCTCTGGGGCCGGGCCGTCCGTGCTCGCCTTCCTGACCGGGGCGCCAGTCGCCGGTAGCCACGGGCCGGCCAGCCAGGACGTGCTGGATTCAACTGTCCGCGATATGGGTATTGGCTGGGACATAAGCGTCCTTGACGTTGACCGGCGAGGCGCTAGCATCCAATCCGTAACGCCGGACTTTGAAGGCGGCACAGTTTCAGTAGGCGGCACACCGCCGTGATCACGCCTGGGGACTTCCGCTTCCGGTTACGGGGAGCGCTGTCCATCTACGTGCGTGCTGGTGGTCTTTACTCCGCGACACACGGATACCGGTGAGGGAATGCGGTGGGCTCTCGTGGTGTTAGGCTGGGTGACGTACCAGGTGCCCCATTGTGGGACAGGTGCTCATCAGCCAATTGTGATCAGGCCTCCAGTTCTGACCGATCAGACTTCTCTGGGCAGTCGGACAGTGTGGCCGTGGTCAGGCAGTGGCCCCCCGGCATTGCGTCAGCAGAGTTTTCCGCTCCCGGCCCGATCCAGGGCGGCAGCGGGTTGGCAGCTTGTTTCGTTCGGCTGCGGGCGCACGGCACATCTCATGGAGGAACATCCCAGCGCCAGGGCACGGCGCATCTCAGGGAAACGCGAATCTACGCCTGGATACCGCCAGATCGCGGCACCCAGGCGATCGGCCATAGGACCGGCCGAGGATCGTCACGGAAGGACCATTAGTGAGCGACACCACCGAATTCCCCGCCGGCGCAGCGGCTGCGCCCGGGGAAACCCCCCTCGGTCGTCCGGCGTCCTCGGGGAACGCCGGATCTGAGGGCTCTCCCGCCGGGTCCACTGCGCCAGCCACCGCCGGGTCAGACGGTGCCGCGGCGGTCGCGGCCAAGGGCCGCCGCCGTCAGGGGACGGGTCTTTCCTCCCTGCTGCTGCCCGAACTGCAGCAGGTGGCCCAGCAGATGGGGATCCCCGGCACGGGGCGGATGCGCAAGAGCCAGCTGATCACGGCCATCCAGGAGAAGCAGGGCGGCGGCCCCGCCGCGCCGGCTCGCGGGGCCAAGGCCGCCGCCACCGGGACCGCGAGCGAGGTTTCCGCCCCCCGGGCCGCAGCTGCGGGAGCCGACACGGCTCGCGCCGCTGACCAGGAGCCCCGCCCCGCGACGGAGACCGGGACCCGGAGCACGCGGGCGGGCCGTAACGGCGCCCGTTCCAGCCGTTCCGGCGGCACCCAGCAGCTCAGCTTCGATCAGTCGGCCGCGGGTGACGCTGCCGCGCAGGCGGCTTCTTCCGCTCCGGCCCAGGCTCAGCCGGCCCAGGGTGGTCAGGTGGCCCAGAGTGGTCAGGTGGCCGCAGCGGCCGAGGCCAACGGCGATGGATCCCGCGGTGACGGCCAGCAGAACGCCGACGCCCCCCGGGGCGATCGTCGCCGCCGTAACAGCAACGGCCGCGACGGGCAGCAGGCCCGCAGCCGCGACGGCAACGGCCGTGATGGCAGCAGCCGTGACACCAACGGCCGTGACACCAACGGCCGCGACAGCAACAGCAGCCGCGACGCCAACGGCCGCGACACCAACGGCAGCCGTGACACCAACGGCCGCGACAACAGCAGCCGTGACAACAACCGCAGCGGCGGCAGCCGCGACGGTGGCCGCGACCGCGATGGTGGCCGGGACCGTGACCGGCAGCCGGTCGCCGTGTCCGGTGGCGACCAGGGTTACGACGACGACGATGACGGCACCGGCCGGCGTCGCAGCCGGGATCGCTTCCGTAACCGCAACCGGCGCCGCGAGCGCGGCCAGGGCGGTGGCGGCGAGCCCGAGCCGACGATCAGCGAAGACGATGTGCTGATCCCGATCGCTGGCATCCTCGACGTGCTCGACAACTACGCCTTCGTCCGCACCACCGGCTACCTGCCCGGGTCAAACGACGTGTACGTGTCGCTGTCCCAGGTCCGCCGCTACGGCCTGCGCAAGGGCGACGTCATCGAGGGCGCCGTGCGCCAGCCGCGGGACGGCGAGCGCCGGGAGAAGTTCAACGCCCTGGTCCGCCTGGACAAGATCAACGGCCTCGACCCCGAGGAGTCCAAGTCCCGGCTCGAGTTCAACAAGCTGGTTCCGCTGTACCCGCAGGACCGCCTGCGGCTCGAGACCGAGCCCAACATCATGACCACCCGGATCATGGACCTGATCTGCCCGATCGGGAAGGGCCAGCGCGGCCTCATCGTGTCGCCGCCCAAGGCCGGTAAGACGATGATCCTGCAGGCCATCGCCAACGCGATCACCAAGAACAACCCTGAGTGCCACCTCATGGTCGTCCTCGTCGACGAGCGCCCTGAGGAAGTCACCGACATGCAGCGCACGGTCAAGGGTGAAGTGATCCACTCCACCTTCGACCACCCGGCCGACGACCACACCACGGTCGCCGAGCTGGCCATCGAGCGGGCCAAGCGCCTGGTCGAGATGGGCCACGACGTGGTGGTGCTGCTCGACTCGATCACCCGGCTCGGCCGCGCCTACAACCAGGCCGCCCCGGCCAGCGGCCGCATCCTGTCCGGTGGTGTCGACTCGACCGCGCTGTACCCGCCCAAGCGGTTCTTCGGCGCGGCCCGCAACATCGAGAACGGTGGCTCGCTGACCATCCTGGCCACGGCGCTGATCGAGACCGGGTCCCGGATGGACGAGGTCATCTTCGAGGAGTTCAAGGGCACCGGCAACATGGAGCTGCGGCTGCGCCGCGAGCTGGCCGACAAGCGGCTGTTCCCGGCGGTGGACGTGGATGCCTCCAGCACCCGCAAGGAAGAGATCCTGATGCCGCCGGACGAGCTGAAGATCATCTGGCAGCTCCGCCGCGTGCTGCACGCCCTCGACCCGCAGCAGGCGCTTGAGCTGCTGATGGAGCGGATGCGCGAGACCAAGAGCAACGCCGAGTTCCTGATGCAGGTGCAGAAGACCACGCTCAACTCCGATCGCTGACGGTTTCGGCCCGGCACGCTAGGGCCAGCCCGCTGATGCCCGGCCCTCATTTGGGCCGGGCATCAGCGCGTTTGTCCCCTTATTTCGCGTTGAAATAAAGAATCGGTGCCCGGAATCGGGCAGAAAAGTTGCTCTGCGCCGGGTTGCACTGGCACATTGGGAGCCATGCCGGATCCTCTGCCGGTGGCGGAGCCCGACCTCGTCCGTCACGTGATCGCCACGACCGGGCTGGCTCCGGCCACCGCGACCCGGGTGATCGCCGACGTCGTCGCGTACTTCGACGAGACCGTCGATGAGTACGTCCGCCGCCGCCACCACGAGCTGAGGCTCCGGCAGCTCAAGAACGCCCAGATCTGGTCGGCCATCGCCGACGAGATCAGCATGCGGAGGTTCGGTGCGCCGGTCATGACCGAGCGCCAGCTTCGCCGCATCGTGTACGGCTGACCGGAAACGGCCTGGAGGGAGACGCACCATGTGCGGAATCGTCGGATACATCGGCCGCCGGGAGGCCATGCCGGTGCTGCTGGAAGGTCTGCACCGGCTGGAGTACCGCGGCTACGACTCGGCGGGCGTGGCGGTGGTGTACCGGGGCAAGCTTCAGGTCACCAAGACCGCGGGCCGGGTCCAGGACCTGCGCGACCGGGTCAACGACAAGGTGAAGTCCCACGTCGGGGTGGGGCACACCCGCTGGGCCACGCACGGCGAGCCCAACGAGATCAACGCGCACCCGCACCTGGACGCCGAGGGTCACATCGCGGTGGTGCACAACGGCATCATCGAGAACGCCGAGCAACTCCGCGCCCAGCTGACCGCGGCCGGCGTCACGCTGGTGTCCGACACCGACACCGAGGCCCTCGCCCACCTGGTCGCGGGCGAGCTGCGCACCGGCGGCGGGTCGCTGGAGGACGCGGTGTGCCGGGCCCTGAGCCGGGTCGAGGGCACCTACGGCCTGCTGGTCCTCGATGTCCGCCGCCCCGAGGAGCTGGTGGTGGCGCGCAACGGCAGCCCCATCGTGCTCGGCCTGGGCGAGAGCGAGATGTTCGTCGCCTCCGACGTCGCCGCGCTGGTCCGGCACACCCAGCAGGTCGTCTACCTGGACGACGGCGAAGTGGCCACGGTGCGCGCCAACGGCTACCAGACCCGCACCCTGGACAACCAGCAGACCAGCAAGCAGCCGATGACGGTCGAGGCCGAGGACGGCGACTACGAGCTGGGCGCGTACGAGGACTACATGCGCAAGGAGATCCACGAGCAGCCTCAGGCGCTGCGCCGGGTCGTCAGCGGCCGCCTGGACGAGCGGTTCGCCACCGCGCGCCTGGGTGGCATCGCCCTGGAGGCCCGCGACCTCCGCTCGGTCCGCCGGGTCAAGTTCCTGGGCTGTGGTTCGGCCTACTACGCGGGCCAGATGGGGGCGGTCCTGGTCGAGGAGCTGGCCCGGGTGCCCGCCGACGCCGAGCCCGCGTCCGAGTTCCGCTACCGCAATCCCGTCGTCGACCCCGACACCCTGTACATCGCGATCAGCCAGTCCGGCGAGACGCTGGACACGCTGATGGCCGTGCAGGAGCTGAAGCGCAAGGGCGGTCAGGTCCTGGGCGCGGTCAACGTGGTCGGCAGCGCCATCGCCCGCGAGTGCGGTCGCGGCGTGTTCCTGCACGCCGGCCCGGAGATCGCGGTGGCCTCAACCAAGGCGCTGACCAACATGACCGCCTCGTTCGCGCTGCTCGGCCTGCTGCTCGGCCGGGTCCGGGACATGTCCGCCGCCGAGGGGGCCCGGCTCGTGTCCGGCCTGCGCGCGCTGCCGGACCAGATCGAGCAGATCCTGGCCCAGGAAGACAACATCGCCACCATCGCCAGCCGGTTCGCCGGCGCCGACCACATGTTCTACATCGGCCGCGTGCGGGCCTGGCCGGTCGCCCGCGAGGGGGCCCAGAAGCTCAAGGAGATCTCCTACGTGCACGCCGAGGCCTACCAGGCCTCTGAGCTCAAGCACGGCCCGCTGGCGCTGATCGACTCGACCATGCCCAGCGTGGTCATCGTCCCGGACGACGAGCTGTTCGCCAAGAACATCTCGACCATCGAGCAGATCAAGGCCCGCGGCGGCCCCGTCATCGCCGTGACCAGCGGCGACCTCCCCACCGACCTGGCCGACGCCGTGATCCGCGTCCCGCACAACACCCCCGAGCTGGACCCCATCCTGCTCACGATCCCGCTCCAGATGTTCGCGTACCACACCGCCGCCAAGCTGGGCCGCGACATCGACAAGCCCCGCAACCTAGCCAAAAGCGTCACCGTCGAGTAGCCCCCCGGCTGCGCCGGCGCCCCATCCCGCGGTGCCCTGCACGCTCCCGCTCCACGGCTTCCAACCGGGACGACGGCGACGGGATGGCACCAGGCCACCACCACTGTGCGCGTGGCGCGCTCCACCCAGCGCCCACGTCACACTCGCCGCGTGAGTCTCCGCGCTTCGGGGTTACTCCGGGGCTGGGGACAGTAGTAAGCAAATCCTGCACAGAAATGTCCCCACCTCCCCGCGTCGCCGACGCCCCCGTCACTTCAGTCACGGGGGTCCGACCAGGAAGCTCCGCTCAGCGCGGGGTGAGGACGTCGAACTCGTTGCCCTCGGGGTCGGCGAGACACGTCCACGGCACGTCGCCCTGGCCGAGGTCGATGTCGGTGGCGCCCATAGTCCGCAGCCGGGCCGCCTCCGCTGCTTGATCGTCACCGGGGTAGGGCCGGAGGTCGAGATGGACGCGGTTCTTCACGGTTTTGGTGTCGGGTGTCCGGAGGAACTTCAGATACGGGCCGACGCTCTTGGCGGAGCGCAGCACCGCATGCTCGTCGGTCACCTCGTGCAGGGTCCAGTCCATCGCCTCGCCCCAGAACCGGGCCATGACCCGCGGATCGGCGCAGTCGGCCACTATCGCGGCAATCGGCCCGGTGTCCCGGTAGATCGATCGGGGCTCCAGCACGCAGAACTCGTTGCCCTCCGGGTCGGCCAGGACCGTCCACGGGACGTTGCCCTGACCCACATCGGCGGGCGTCGCACCGAGAGTCTGGAGACGCGCGGCCAGGTCCGCCTGATGGGCCGCTGAGGTGGTGGCGAGGTCGACGTGCACGCGGTTCTTCACCGTCTTGGGTTCCGGGACGGCGATGATGTCGATGCAGACGGCGGCGGGGTCGGGATAGGCGGAGCCTACGGGCTCGATGTTGGTCACGCCGGGTTCCTCGCTGGACACTCCCCAGCCGAGCGCCTCCGCCCAGAACCGGCCGACCGCGGAGTCATCCCGGGCATTCATGGCAATCTGAACCAGCCGTAGCGTCATGCGGCCAACCCTGCCAGGCCATTGGTTGGGTGGCCAGGGCCACGAGACGGACCCTTAGTGCAGGGGCAGGACGTGGGGCTCGCCCTCGGAGCCGGGGAGGGGCTGCTCGCACCAGACGACCTTGCCGGTTTGGGTGCGGCGGGCCCCCCAGCGAGAGGCGAACTGGCTGACGACCTGGAGGCCGCGGCCGTTCTCGTCGTCGCGGCTGGCCTGGCGCAGGCGGGGGAGGGCGGCCGAGTTGTCGCCGACCTCGCAGACCAGGGCGCCCTCGCGGACGATGCGCAGTGTCACCGCGCCGGGGGAATACCGCAGGGCGTTGGTCACCAGCTCGGAGACGAGCAGCTCGGTCATGGGGATCATGTCCTCCAGACCCCACCGCTCCATCGGCTCCCGGATCAGCGACCGGGCATGGCCGACCGAGGTGAGCTCGCGGCCCAGCGTCCAGGTCGCGTGGTGATCGGCCGGGATGCGTGACAGCCGGGCCAGCAGGACCGCGATGTCGTCGCGCTGGTAGTCGGCGTAGACGCCATCCAGCATCGCCTTGCACAGGTCTTCCAGGGAACGGTCGGGCGCGCTCTCGCTGAAGATCTTCTGCAGCCGTCCCAGGCCGTCGTCGATGTCCCGGGTGCGGTTCTCCACCAGGCCGTCGGTGTACAGCAGGAACATGCTGCCGTCCTCGACGCTGAACTGGCGGCTTTCGATCGGGCCCTCGCCCACGCCCAGCGGCGGGGCGGGCGCGACGTCCAGGTACTCGTTGCTGCCGTCCGGGCGGACCAGCAGCGGCGGCAGGTGCCCGGCCACCGCCACTTCGATGTTGCCGCTGACCGCGTCGAAGATCGCGTAGGCGCAGGTCGCGAAGTGCGGTTCGCGTTCGCCCAGCGTGTGCATGAGCTCGTCCAGCTGCTGGAGCGACTCGGCGGGCGGCAGCTCGAGCCGGGCCAGCGTGTGGATGGCGGTCCGCAGCCGTCCCATGGTCACCGCGGCCCGGACACCGTGCCCGGCCACGTCCCCGACCACCAGCGCGACCCGGGCGCCGGGGAGCGCGATCGACTCGTACCAGTCCCCGCCGACCTCGATCAGCTTGCTGCCGGGCAGGTAGCGGTGCCGCACGTCGACCGAGGACGGTGCGGACAGCCCGGTCGGCAGCAGGCTGCGCTGCAGGGTCAGCGCAGTGGCGTGCTCGCGGTTGTACCGGCGCGCGTTGTCGATGAACATCGCGGCCCGGGACGCGAACTCCATCCCGATTTCCTGGTCGTAGGCGTCGAACGACCGGTAGCCGGGCTTGCGCACGCAGACCAGGAAACCCAGCGTGCTGCCCTGCGCGATCAGCGGCAGCAGCAGCATCGAGGCGTCGGCCAGCAGCTCGGCTACCGGCGGGCGCTGCCATATGTCGGCCAGCTTGGCCGCGTCGGCCGCCGGGATCCGGTTCTCCATCACCGGCTTGCCGGTGTCCATGCACCGCACGTAGGACGAACCCCTGGGGTAGCGCAGGATCTCACCGATCGGGAACGTGGCTTCCCAGGCCGGATCCTCGGTGTCGTTGGCCACCGCCAGCCGCCGCAGCGGCTGCGTGCCGTCCGGCCCGTGGGAGGGGAACTCGTCGTCCCCGATCAGGCTCTCCAGCACGGCCACGCCGCCGGAGTTGCAGAAGTGCGGCACCAGCGAGCTCATCAGCTCGCGGGCCACGTGGTCGAAGTCGAGGCTGTCGCCGATCCGCTTGAACGTGCCGTCCAGCAGGGTCTGCCGCATCAGGGCCGGGTCCACGAATCGCGCGGCCACCGGGGACGGGATGCGCAACAGGGCCAGCGCGGCCACGTTCGCGTCGCCGGCCCGCATCGGGTGCACGGTGACGATCGCGTCCAGGTTGTCGCCGCTCTCGGTGTGGATGGAGAGCATGCCGGTGCCCTCGCGGTCCGCCTTCAGCGCCTCGAGCAGGGACTGCACCACGTTGTCGCCCGCGTTGGCCGGCGCCGGTACGACCCCGTTCGATTCGCCGTCCTCGGCCGGGGTGGGGTCGCTGACCAGGTCGCTGAGGCTCGCGCCCAGCAGCTTCTCGGCCGGACGGCCCAGTACGGCCGGCGCCTGCCGGTCATGCTGCACGATGCGGCCGGCATGGTCGATGCCCAGAATGATGGTCCGTACCGACGCGTTCTGCGGCGGTGCGCTGCTGTCGACCGTCATGCCGGTTGTCACGTGGTGCTCTCCTGTCGGCGTCTCACCCGTCGGCTTGGCCAGCTGCGTTGCCGCCCGCACCATGGGTGCCCTGGGATTAGAGCGTGATGGCGGTACATTGCTCCTGCCCTGATACCCATTAGCCGGGCCTTCTTAGCCCAATTATGAGCCAACGATGGCTCGCAGGCAGCAGATACGCGTACGCGTCTTAAGCCTGGTTAATACCTTTTCGCCCGCCTTTTCCCTCCAGCGCCGGCACCGCGTGACCGCAAGCCAAAAATGCGGCTCGGCACCCATGCCGGAATTGCGAGATTACACGTAGTGACGTGACGTGGCCAGAGGCGGCCCAGCCCAGATTGCCGGCGGCCTTCTGGTCTGGCTCTTTACCCAGCAGGTGGGGCCGGAAGCCTGGTGGTTCCTCCGAATCAGCGCAGCCGGGCGACGGCCATCGCGGCCGCGAGCAGGATCAGTCCCCAGGACATCGCCCGCAGCGCCCCTTCCAGCGGGGCCAGGATCAGGTCCGGGCCGATGGGCGTGGTGCTGCCATCGGCCAGCGTGATGGTGCCCCTGACCTCGACCGCGCGGCGCCGGATGGACCGGGCCGGCGTGCTCAGCCGGCGCTGGGCGGCCGACAGTGCGAGCGCCGCAGCCGCGCCGCCTATCGCGGCCAGCCCCAGGGTGCCGTCCTGGGCCGCGTAACCCGTGAGGGCCGGGAACGCGCCCCAGGCCGCGGCGAAGCCGAGGTCGTTGTGGATGATCCCGCCGAACAGCTCGGCGTTGTACGCCACCACCAGCACCGGGCCCGCCACCATGAACGGCAGCAGGATCCACCCGGTCTGGGTGATCCCGTACACCCCGAAGCCGACCGCGCCGGCCAGGCTGACCACGGCCGCCGCGATCAGCGCCCAGTCGGGGATCGACGTGCGCAGCGGCCGGCCGTGCAGTTCGTCCAGGGCGTGCGCGGCCACCCCGACGGCCAGGAAGAACGCCGCCACCGCGCACAGCAGGTGGTTGATCGACATTCGCGGCGCCAGCGCCGCCCCGATCACCACGTACGACAGGTGCCACGCCGTGTACGGCGGGTGCAGCAGCGTCCACCAGTCCCGCCACCCGCCCGGCCGCGCCGCGTAGTACGCCGGCCGCCCCGCCGTCGCGCCCGCCGGGTCAGTGCTGGCCAGATCAGGCACCGGATCGCTGTCCCCACATGACCAGCCCGCCGCCCAGGCTCATCAGGCGGGTCCCCACGGCGGTGAACCCGGCCCGCTGCCAGGCCTCGATCGTCCAGGGCACGGGATAGCGGCGGTAGTGCCCGGTGATGTTCGGGCCGAGGAAGCGGCCCACCCGCAGCCACGGCTCACCGCCCAGCAGCAGCCCCCCGGCGGGCAGGATCGCCCGGGTGTAGACCTCCCAGGCCGCTCGCCACAGCGGTCCCGGCGGCACACAGAACTCCAAGCTCGCCACGGTCCCGCCCGGTTTGACCACCCGGGCCAGCTCGGTCAGCGTGGCCTGCGGGTCCTCGACGTAGCGCAGCAGGTAGGTGAACGTCAGCGCGTCGAAGCTGGCGTCGGGGAACGGCAGCTGCTCGGCCCGCCCGGTCACCAGGGAGATCCGCGGCTCCATCCCGGCCGCGGCCACCCGGGCCTGGCCCTCTCGCAGCATGGGTTCGGTCAGGTCCACCCCGACCACCCGGGCCCCGGTCCGCGCGGCCAGCTGCAGCGCCACCCCGGCCGTCCCGGAGGCCACGTCCAGCACCACGGCCTGGTCCGGGCCCGAGGCCCACGGACCCGCGATCCGGTCCACCATGGCCCGGCGCCAGCGCCCGTTCTGGCCCATCGACAGCACCTCGGCCAGCCGGTCGTATCGCCCGGGCAGCGGCGTGAACAACCCCTGAGCGAACCGGTTTCGGCCATCAGCGGGACGCGGCATGGTTTCTCCTCAGCGCCGGGAGCTTCACCCTACTTACGCCGGTTCCGCTCCCAAAAGATCGTGCGAGTGGATCTGAGGCGCCCGCGCGACCGGTTGGCCGGGCCGCCGGCGCCGTGTCCTACTGGCCTGGGCTACCTGCCCGGCCTAGCCTGGGTTACCCGCCGAACGACGTGTGCGAGCCGGAAATCGAGATCAGCAGGCCCTGGCCGGTGACGCTGACGCTCTGCACGGTCATGCCCGCGGGCAGGCTGGGCAGGTTGACCGTGAAGTCGGCCAGGTTGCCGAGGACCGACTGCGGGATGGGACCCGCGTTGGTCACCTTGACCTCGATCTGGTGCGATCCGTGCCGGGTCACCTGGGCGATCGCGTCGCCGCTGACGAAACCCAGGTTGATCGTGGCCTTGAGCTTGTTGTCACCGGCGTTCGACAGCGTGATCCCGTCGCCGAGCCCGGCGGCACTGCTCAGCCCGGCGAACGTAACCAGGGCGGTGCCGTTGATCTGGTCGACCGTCGCGCCGTTGAAGCTTGAGGTGAGATGCACGCCTTGCCCGGTGGCGTTGATGCTGGCGATGTCGAGCGAGCCTTCCTTGACGTTGCTGGCCGAGATGTCCACCTTGTGGAAATCGCGCGAGGCCACCTGGGTCAGGAACGGGAAGCCTTCGATCGTGACCTTCGGCTTGACCGGGAAGCCTGCCGACTTGATCTGGCTCGCGGCCTCGTTCTCGGCAATTCCGGCCGCCACCCGGTCGGCCACCACCAGCAGGATGAGCAGCACCACGACCACGACCGCGGTGATGGTCAGCCCACGGTGCCGCCGCCGGGGCCGGGGCGCGCGGACCGCGTTCCGGCCGCCTCCCTGGCCA
Organism: uncultured Streptosporangiaceae bacterium; assembly: GCA_964250865.1. GTDB lineage: Bacteria > Actinomycetota > Actinomycetes > Streptosporangiales > Streptosporangiaceae > Bog-532. The sequence goes on along the minus strand of CAXUJF010000072.1, from coordinate 91 downwards.
CTCCAGTCGCCCTGCTCACGCTGAGTCCGCTGACCGCCCGGACCGCCGTAGCCCCGCTGATCGCCCGGAGTGCCCCAGCCCCCCTGGTCAC
>CAXUJF010000071.1:9717-16724 GCA_964250865.1 uncultured Streptosporangiaceae bacterium | reverse complement strand
CCTGGAAACGCTCGCCGCTTACTGTGAACGAATTAGCGACTCAGGACACTAGAGCTCGGGTTTCGGGCCGGGCCCCGTAACGGGGTGCGTACCGGTCAACCGTTTCGGTGCGTGGCGGGGACAGGCTCTGAGGCAGCCTGGACTGCCTCTCCGGGCGGGCAGCTCGGCCGCCCGGATCTTGGCCAAACGAATTGCCGGCCACCACAGCGCAAGCCGGGTCTGTCATCTGCCAGCCAGGCGACTAGTTGCCCTCACATGTGGTTACACCGGTACCCAAGGAGATGTCTCGATGACTGCCGTCACAGCACTGCGCACGCCAGACGATCGCTTTGCCGACCTTCCGGACTTCCCCTATCCGCAACACTACGTGGATGACCTGCCCGGCTACGAAGGACTTCGAGCGCATTATCTGGATTTGGGATCGAGGGACGCCGAACGTACGTTCCTGTGTCTGCATGGTGAACCAACGTGGAGCTATCTGTACCGAAAAATGATCCCTGTGATGCTGGAAAGCGGCGCACGGGTTATTGCCCCTGACTTCTTCGGCTTCGGTCGTTCCGATAAGCCCGTGCAGGACTCGGCCTACACTTTCCACTTCCACCGAGACTTTATTCTGCGTCTCGCTGAGCGCATCGCCCTTCGCCATATAACACTGGTCGTTCAGGACTGGGGAGGGACGCTCGGGCTCACCTTGCCCGTGGATCCGGGCTTCCGTTCAAACTTGGACAGGTTGTTTGTATGAACACGGTCCTGCCAGTCGGCAAGCCGCTCGGTCCGCATTTCTACGAATGGAGGTCACTGGTCCGCAACACACCCGACTTGCCGGTAGGGAAATGGATCCGCGACGCGGCGCCGCAGCTCACCGATCAGGAGGTCGCTGCCTACGACGCTCCTTTCCCCGATAGCCGGTTCCAGGCAGGAGCCCGGACGTTCCCGGACCTGGCCATGGTTGAACCCGAGATGGAAGGAGTCGCCGAATCTCAGGCGGCCCTTCGGTTCTGGAAAGAAGAATGGTCGGGCCCGTCTTTCATGGCGATTGGGGTGAAGGACCCGGACGTGGGAACGATGCAAGCCCTGCGGACCGACATCCACGGCTGCCCGGAACCGATGATGGTCCCCGATGCCGGCCACTTCGTGCAGGAAAACGGGCAGGCGGTCGCTCGCGCTGCTCTGCGCGCCTTCGGCGATCTCTGACTGCCAGGCAGCAGCCTCGGAGTACCCGACTGTTGCGCGCCTGCTCGCGCTGATCGGCCGTCTGACCGTCGAAAGCCCCAAGTTCGCCGCCATGGCAATCCGCCAGTCCAGTCCGCGGCGTACCGGATGCAGCACCCCGTCGTCGGGTGCCTCACCTGCACGCAGCAGTTGCTCACGACAGTCCAGGCGCCAGGCCAGACCGCGAACACGCGGGCGAGCACCCGCTCCGCCCGCCCGGCTCAACGGCACACGGCGAACCGGAAAACGCCGCCAGAACGGCCCTTCCGTGGCCGTCCGGCCATCCTCACCCCTTACCAGCCCGGCTGCGCCGCGGACCGGTGATCACGCAGTGATCGGAGGTCAGCGCCCGGCCAAGATTGGTCACGCTGACGGCACCGGCGGCCGTTACTGCAGGGCTCCTCCGCTGATGAGGAGATGCTGGCCGCTGACCCAGGTGGCGAGGTCGCTGGCGAAGTACTCGGCCGCGTCGGCGACGTCCTCGGGACGTCCCAGCCGGCCCCCGATGGGGCGGAAGGTGGTCATGAGCTGGCGGAAGGGGTCGTTCTCGGCGATGTCAGTGAACACGCCCGCGCCTTCGATCGCGGTCGGCAAGATGCAGTTGACGGTGACGCCACGGTGCCCGACCTCGAGGGCCAGGACGCTGACGACGTACCGCGCGGCCATTTTGCTCGCTCCGTACAGGCCGACTCCGGCCGCCGGGAGGGAGGTCGAACTCGACCCGATGTACAGGATGCGCCCGTTGTCGGCGATGTGCCTGGCGGCCTGCTGGAGGGTGAAGAAGGCGCCCTTGGTGTTGACGGCGAACAGGCGATCGTACTGGTCCTCGGTCGCCTCCAGGATCGGCTGGTTGATGATTTCCATGCCGGCGTTCGCGACGACGATGTCGGGCTGGCCGAATCGGGCGGCTGTTTCGGTGAACAGGTGCTCGACCTCCTCGGTCTTGGACACGTCGGCCTTGATCGCGATGGCCTGGACCCCGAGGTCCTCGATCTCGGCGACTGTCGCCTTCGCGGTGGCCTCGTCGTCCCAGTAGTTCACGGCGATGTTGGCCCCGAGGGACGCGTAGCGCAGCGCGATGGCTTTGCCGATTCCGCGCGCGGCACCGGTGACGAGCGCTGTTCGGCTGGTCAGGTCGGTCATGGCTTTCCTTTCCTCGTTACCGCGGCCGGCCGGGCAGCGTGCTGGGCGCGACTGGCCATCACGTGCTGGCCGCTAGGTTGATGCTGGTGCCGGTGAGGCGGGCGGACACGTCCCACAGCTGCCGGGCGAGGCCGGCGTCGCGGCCGGCTTTGGGTGCCTCGATCACTTCGGGGTATCCGCGCAGGTGCCGGAAGCCGTCGGTGCCGACGTAGGAGCCGGAGGGGATGTCGGCGGTCGCGGCGTACAGGGTGGGCAGGGCGCCGCGGGCAGCGTCGTTGAACCCGCGCACGGCCAGTTTCTGGATGAGGCCGGCGGGGCCGCCGACGTGTGCGGCCAGGCTGGTGTTGGCCCAGCCCGGGTCGGCGGTGATGGCGCGCACGGGACTGCCCGCCTGGGTGAGCCGGCGGGCGAGCTCGAGGGTGAAAAGCGTGTTGGCGAGTTTGGCGTCGCGGTAGGCCTGCAGCGCGTTGTAGGGCCGGTGTTCGCCGTTGAGGTCGCCGGCGTGGATGTGCCCCCCGCTTTGCAGCTGGGAGGACACGGTGACGACCCGGCCGCGCAGGTGGGGCAGCAGCAGGGTGGTCAAGGCGAACGGCCCGAGATGGTTGGTGCCCATCTGCAATTCGAAGCCGTCCTGCGTGAGCCCGTGCGGGACCTGCATGATCCCGGCGTTGTTGATGAGGATGTCCAGGTCGCCGGTCCAGCCGGCGGCGAAGGCCCGGACCGAGGCCAGGCTGGCCAGGTCCAGGGGCCGGACTTCGGTGCGCCCGCTCATCGCTTGCGCGGCGGCGCGGCCCTTGGCCACGTCGCGGACGGCGAGCACCACGCTCGCGCCGGCGCGGGCCAGCTCGGTCGCGATGATTTTCCCGAGCCCGCTCGAGGCTCCGGTCACCACGACGGTCCGCCCCGACTGATCGGGAAGATCGGCGGCGGTCCACTTCACGGCGGCCATCACTCAGGCCCCCTGTCAATGAGATTGACCAGGATAACGAACATGTCATGGCTCCTTCTGGCTGGTCACGGACGATATGGGTGATTCAGCAGACCATCGGTCTGTTAGATTGGAATCTATCAGACCGACGGTCTTTACACAAGGGACCGTGGGTCTGTAATATTGGGGCGTGACAGTATTTCAGCGGGCGCGAAGCGAGGAGCAGCGTGAAGTGCGGCGCCGGGCGATCCTCGGCACCGCAGCGACGATGCTGGCCGAGATGCCGGTGGCGCAGGTCACCCTCAACGAGCTCAGCCGGCGTGCTGGCCTGGCCAAGTCGAACGTGCTGCGTTACTTCGAGTCGCGTGAGGCTGTCCTGCTGGAACTCCTGGACTCGGCCTGGCAGGACTGGCTGGCCCAGCTCGATAAGGACCTGGAGGTCGCGGTCGATCCCGCCGCGCCGCTCCCGAAACGCTGTGACCAGCTGGCGGCCGCGCTGGCGAGCTCACTCGCGTCCCGTCCCATGCTGTGTGACCTCATCAGCACCCAGGCTGCGGTGCTCGAGCGCAACGTCTCGCCCCAGGTCGCCGCCCAGTACAAGCGAGCCAGCATGGCCGGCATTGCCGCACTCGGCCACCTGGCGCGCCGGTGCATACCTGAACTCGGGGAGAACGAGGCGTTCCGGCTCGCCGGGCCCATGGTCATGATGACCGGCGCGCTGTGGCCCCACACGCAGCCCTCGGCCGCCCTGCTCGCCGCCTACCAGGCGGATCCGGCCCTGGCCGCCATGCGGCTGGATTTCACCGCGACTCTCCGCGAGGTGCTCCGGGTGATGATCGCCGGCACCCTGGCGCGTCCGGCCCGCTAGCCGTGTTTGCCGCTGCGGGCGGAGCGGAGTAGGTATATCGGCGCATCCCAAGACATTGCCGTTGTCGCACCGTTCCGGGCTTCCTACGACGCCCGGTTTGTCACAGGTGCCGACATCGTGGTGGACGGCAGTCCGTCGTCATGCCGTCGAACAGATGACCTGCAAGTTCTTCGCGGGCCGTCTACTGGTACCACGATTGACAGACAACTACGTGCCGGGGCGGCCGGGCTGCCTGCCACAACGGCTACGGAGTGGGGGCGTGCGTGCGTATCGTCCTGACCTGGCTGCGCCTGGAAGCGCGGCGTCGCTGGCTGTCGCTGGCGGTGCTGGCCCTACTAGTGGGTGCGCCGTTAATTCGTCGGGGGTAGCTGGTCGAGCCAGGCCGTAGCGTCGCCGAGGTAGGGGCCGCAGGCGCAGTCGAGGGCTTCCTGCGGGGTGCCGGCCGGCCAGCCGCTGGGCAGGATGGATTTCTCGTGGTCGTCGTGGCTGGCCCGGTAGATCGCGAATCCCCAGGTAGAAGCTGAGTCGGCGTACCTGAGCCGCAGCAGGGGCAGGCTGGTGCCGCCCGGGAGCTGGCCGCTGACGTAGGCGAACTGACCGTGCCAACGGACCTCGATGCCGGCGAGCTGCGGCTACCGCTCGGCCGCCCGGGCCGCCAGCTTCTGGCGCCGGTCGTTCCAGCTCACTTGGCTGTCGTCCGCGGTGATTTATGTCGGTTTTAGTTTCAACCCTACTGCCCGGCGGGCGACATCCGGCAAACCGGGATGAGTCGCCTTTGCCGCGAGCGTACCTGTTGCTTCTGAGTAGTAAGCCCTTTTTAATCAAACATCAATCAGCGATAGTAAGCGGTTACATACTCAACTTCGGCCAGGAAATGCACAAGTTTCGCTTGCCATCGCGCCCTTATGGGAGATCATGGGGAGCGTCAGGCTTCGGCGCGCAGCCGGGCAGGCGCTGTGAGCGCATGGTCCAACGGAGGTCCAAATGACTGATCTATTCGCCGGCCGGCGGCGACGATGCGTCGTCATCTTCGGCTTGCTGTTCGCTCTCGTGGCCGCCGCCGCGGCGCTCTCCCCGCTGGGCGCGAAGCCGGCCGCGGCTGCGGCCAGCTTCCCGTCGGGTTACCAGCAGCTGAAGGTGGACAACGACGGCCTCTGCGTGGACGTGGCCGGGGCCAGCGCCTCCAACAATGCCGCCATCGACCAGTGGGGCTGCAAGAGCTCGGGCCAGTCGAACCAGGGGTTCCAGTTCAACCCGGTCGCCGGCGGCTACGGGGAGCTGCAGAACCAGAACTCGGGCCTGGACATAAACGTCTCCGGCGCCTCCACCGCCCTGCAGGCGCCCGTCATCCAGTGGACCCAGGACGGCGCCGCCAACAGCCTGTGGCTGCCCATCCAGCTGTCCGACGGCTCCTGGCAGTTCCAGAACAAGAACAGCGGCCTGTGCCTGGACGTCACCTACGGCTCCGGCACCGCCGGGCAGCAGCTCGATCAGTGGACCTGCAAAAGCTCAGCCGCCGGCACCAACCAGGGCTTCACCACGATCCCCCTTTCCGCGGGCGCCCCGCCCACCGGGGGCAGCCTGAGCAGCCTGGGCTCCAACGTGTACGTGTTCAGCCCGGGCGAGGCCCAGTCCACCATCCAGTCGGACATCAACACTCTGTACAACGCCCAGGTGACCAACCAGTTCGGCAGCCAGCGCTACACCCTGTTGTTCGAACCCGGCACGTACGGGTCGGCGTCGGACCCCCTGACCGTGAACGTCGGCTTCTACGAGGAGGTGGCAGGCCTGGGCCAGAGCCCCACCGGCACGGTCATCAACGGCGTGGTCAACAGCTACAACCAGTGCGACGGCACGAACTGCCTGGCCACCGACAACTTCTGGCGGTCGATCTACAACCTGACCATCAACGTCAACTCGGGCGGGGCCATCGACAGCTGCCATAACAACAACTACGACTTCTGGGCCACCTCCCAGGACTCGCCCATCCGCCGGGTGCAGGTCAACGGCGGCCTGACGCTGATGGACTTCTGCGACAGCCCGGGTTATGCCAGCGGGGGCTTCATCGGCGACTCCGAGTTCAACGGCAGCGAAGTGCAGAACGATTCGCAGCAGCAGTTCTTCACCCAGAACTCCAACATCGACAGCTGGACCAACGCGGTCTGGAACCAGGTGTTCTGCGGAGACAACGGCGCTCCCGCCCAGAGCTTCGCCTCGAACTCGGGTGACCCGGGCGGCCCCAACTCCTACACCACCCTGTCCACCTGCGGGCCAACCGAGCAGGAGCCCTACCTGTACGAAGACTCCTCGGGCAACCTCGATGTGTTCGTGCCCTCGGCCGGGACGGGGCAGACCGGGCCCAGCTGGGCCAACGGCAGCACGCCAGGGACCTCGCTCTCCATGAACAGCTTCTACGTAGCCTCGCCGTCGAGCTCGGCGGAGACCATCAACGCGGCGCTGGCCGCCGGGGACAGCATTTTGTTCACCCCGGGCGTCTACAGCCTCGACGAGGCCCTCAATGTCACCAGCGCCGACACCAAGCTGATCGGCCTCGGCTTCGCCACCCTCGTACCGGCCGACGGCACCGCCGCCATCGACGTGGCCGACGTGGCCGGGGTGAACCTGTCGGGGCTCATCGTCGACGCCGGCCCGGTCAACTCCCCGGTCCTGGTGCAGCTAGGCGTAGCCGGCTCGTCCGCGAACCACTCCTCGGACCCGGTGACCGTGGACGATCTGAACGTGCGCATCGGGGGCGAGGAGGCCGGCTCGGCCCCCCCCGCCGGGGGGGGGGCCTCCCCCCCCGCCAACCAGGCCAACCGGAGGGGGGGGGGGGCCGCCCCCGCCGCCGGCCCGACC
>CAXUJF010000071.1:6080-9707 GCA_964250865.1 uncultured Streptosporangiaceae bacterium | reverse complement strand
GGCCCCGGTTCCCGGTGCCCTATCTCACGGTGGGCTGGGGGGGGTTGTGGGGGGGCCGGCCACCCCCGGGGTGGGGGCACGACTCCAGCAACTCCATCCTGGACAACGTCTGGCTGTGGCGGGCCGACCACGGCGCCGGCCAGACCGGGACCCCCGACCAGAACGGGGTAGGCGGCGGGGCCAACGGCTGCTGGACCTGCGACGTGGCCGAAACGGGCCTGGCCGTCAACGCTAATGACGTCAGCGCCTACGGCCTGGCCGTCGAGCACTTCGAAGCCGACGAGGTCGACTGGAACGGCCAGGGAGGCAACGTGGTGTTCTTCCAGAACGAGAACCCTTACGAGGTCCCCTCGCAGTCGGCGTGGATGTCCAGCCCGGCCCAGGACGGGTACCCGGCTTTCCACGTGAGCGGCAACGTGACGACCTTCCAGGGCTGGGGCATGGGCAGCTACTCCTTCTTCGACCAGGGCGTCCCCATTGAGAACGCCATGGCGTTCCAGGCCCCCGACACCCCGGGCGTGGCCTTCCACGACATCTTCACCCGGTTCCTGAACGGGGCCGGCGGCATCGAATCGGTCATCAACGGCACGGGCGCCGCGGTGAACTCGTCCACCCCCGGGCCTTCCGACGTAGTGAGTTACCCGTAATGGCCTGCCGCCGTGAGGGCCCGCGACGGCACCCCGATGCTTCGCCCGGATCCCCGCCACTGGGCTCCGGGCGGGACGGTAGGGAAGCGTACTTATGTGAGCTGCTGTCAGTTTCCGGTCAGTCGACACGGGTGCGTCTGATTAGTTTTGATAGGTCAACGTGCCGGGCCTTGGTGGCGGGAGGCCAGCTATGGCTGGCCTCGTACCGAGCGCTGCCGTCACTTGACCAGCAGGAACTGCGGTTCAGCGGCTAGGTCTGAGACGAGTCGGCGGAACAGAACGGGCCACCGCCGCCGAGCCGATGCCAACAGCATCTATCAACATCGATCATTACTTACCGGTAATAGGTCCGAGAATCTTGCATCCCTGGTGATAACAGCTCATAATCACAGTGTTTCGAACTTGTTGCACATCAAATGCAATAAGGCCGGACTGTCTCCTCACGTCCGGACACCGAAGGAGAACTCTCATGCACCTGGCTTGGCGCAAGCATGGCTTCCGCGGCCTCATCATCCTGGTGGCACTCGTCCTGGCGGGGGGGCTGGCTCACGGGGTGACCGCCGCCCCCGCCAGCGCCGCCAGCGCCACGACGATCAGCGTGAACGGAGCCAGCGCGGGGCGGACGTTCGACGGGATCGGCGCGATCAGTGGTGGTGGCGGTAACTCGCGGCTGCTGGCGGATTACCCGGCCGCGCAGCAGAGCCAGATCCTGGACTACCTGTTCAAGCCTGGTTACGGGGCCAACCTGCAGATCCTGAAGGCCGAGATCGGCGGGGACGCGAACTCCACCGATGGGGCAGAGCCGTCGATCGAGCACACCTCGGGGGCGGTCGCCTGCAATGTGGGGTATGAGTTCTGGCTGATGGAGCAGGCCAAGGCCCGCAACCCCAACATCAAGCTCTACGGCCTGGCCTGGGCCGCACCGGGCTGGATCGGCGGCGGCAACTTCTGGTCCACTGACATGATCAACTACCTGGTGTCCTGGCTGAACTGCGCCAAGTCCGACGGCCTGACGATCAGCTACCTGGGCGGCTGGAACGAGCGCGGCTACAACATCGCCTGGTACGAGCAGCTGCGCTCCACCCTCAACGCCGACGGTTACTCCGCCGTGCAGATCGTGGGCGCCGACAGCGACTGGAGCGTCGCCAACGACGTCGCCTCCAACTCTGCCTTCGCCAACGCGGTCCAGGTGATCGGCACCCACTACCCCTGCGGCGGGGACGGCGGCAGCGCCGACAGCTGCCCGGGCAACTCGACCGCCGAATCGACCGGCAAGCCGCTGTGGGCCAGCGAGAACGGCTCACAGGACGAAAACACCGGCGCCCCCGCGCTGATCCGCTCCATCACCCGCGGATATGTCGACGCGGACATGACCGCGTACATCAACTGGCCACTGATCGCCGCCATCTACCCGAACCTGCCCTACGCCACCGTCGGCCTGATGAGCGCGCCGCAGCCCTGGTCCGGGAACTACACCGTCGGCGAGAGCACCTGGGCCACCGCCCAGGTCACCCAGTTCACCTCGCCCGGCTGGCAGTTCCTCAACTCCGGTTCCGGTTACCTCGGCGGAGCTGAGTCCAACGGCAGCTACGTCTCGCTGAAGTCGACCAACGGCAGCGACTACTCGACCATCATCGAGTCCACCACGGCCACCAGCGCGCAGACCGTCAACGTCAACGTCTCCGGCGGCCTGTCCACCGGCACCGTCCACGTCTGGGCCACCGACGTCAACTCGCCCGGATCCGGACCGCAGTTCGCCCAGCAGGCTGACATCCACCCCTCCGGCGGGTCCTATTCGCTGACCGTGCAGCCGGGCTACATCTACACCCTGACCACCACCACCGGCCAGGGCAAGGGCACCGCGACCAGCCCCGCGCCCGCCGCCCTGGCCCTGCCTTACAGCGACAACTTCGACTCCGACGCCACCAACAGCGAGGCCAAGTACCTGTCCGACATGCAGGGCGCCTACGAGGTCCAGCCCTGCGCCGACGGCCGCTCGGGCCAGTGCGTGCAGCAGATGGCGCCGGTCAAGCCGATCGAATGGCAGAATGACTCCGACGCCTACGCGCTGCTGGGCGACACCACCTGGTCCAACTACACCGTCACCGCCGACGCCGACCTCCGCCAGCCCGGCACCGTCGAGCTGTTCGGCCGGGCCAACACCCAGAACCGGCCGCAGTCGCACCAGGCCGCCTACCTGTTCCGGGCCTCGGACACCGGCGCCTGGTCGATCGACAAGAGCGACACCAGCGGCACCATCACCACGCTGGCCAGCGGCACCGCCGGCGCGCTCGGTACCGGCAAGTGGCACACCCTGGCCCTGACCATGCAGGGGTCGGCCATCAGCGGCTCCATCGATGGCACCAAGGTCGGCTCGGTCACCGACTCCTCCTACCAGACCGGCCTGGCCGGCCTCGGCGTGGTGGGTTACCAGACCGACCAGTTCGACAACCTGAACATCACCCCGGGCACGGGCAGCGTCACCGTCGCGACGGGCCCGGTGACGTCAGGGATATCGGGCAAGTGCCTGGACGACTACACCGGCTCCGCCACCGACGGCACCAAGGCCGACCTGTGGGACTGCAACAACAGTCCCGCGCAGCGGTGGACCGTCGGCAACGGCCTGGTTCAGATCAACGGCAAGTGCCTCGATGTCATCGGCGCGGGTTCCACTGCCAACGGCACCCTGGTCGATATCTGGACCTGCAACGGCGGCAGTAACCAGGCCTGGACCGCCGAGAACGGCACGCTGGTCAATCCCGCCTCGGGCAAGTGCCTCGACGACCCCAACCTGAGCACCACCAACGGCACCCAGCTCGAGATCTGGACCTGCAATGGCGGCAGCAACCAGCAATGGACGCTGCCCGCCTCCTGACCACCACCACGCTTACCAGAGCGCCGGTCAGGTAGCGGCCACCACCAGACCCGCGCGCCACCCCGGGGCTTTAGAAACCCGATACAGCAGATCGGGTGCCCGTTT
>CAXUJF010000071.1:3877-6070 GCA_964250865.1 uncultured Streptosporangiaceae bacterium | reverse complement strand
CCGCGCCCCCCCGCCGCCCCCCCCCCCCCCTACCCCGCCGGCGGGGAGGTTCGGGCCCACCACCTCCCGGGCGCTCCACCCGGGGGATTTCTCACCACTATCCAGCAGATCGGTTCCCGGTTATGAAAACAATGAGGTTCCTGGCCGCGGGATGCCTGGCGGTCGCGCTCGCCGTGGCAGGCATGGTCAGCTCCACCACGGCGGCGAAGGCCGCGGCCCTGCCTGCCCCCGGCACCGTGTTCCAGGACTGGAACAACGCCTTCCTGATCCAGAACGGCAGCGGATCGTACGGGGGGTACGGCACCGCCGGCACGTACTACACCGACCACTACAAGAGCTCCAGCACCGAGCGGGCCGGGACCTGGATCGCGGGCCTGGACATCGCCGTGGCCGAAGACGACTACGAGCGGACGCATTCGGCGGCGGACTGGACGCTGGTCGGCAACCTGGTCACCACGTTCCTGAACGACGACGGCACGACCTGGACGTCGTGGGACGGCTGGAACGACGACATCGGGTGGATGCTGAACGCGACCCTGCGCGGCTACCAGATCACCGGCAACCCCACCTGGCTGAACGTGGCGGAGACCCAGTGGAACAACGCCTACAACCGGGGCTGGACCTCGGCCGGCGGCGGCGGCATCTGGGAAAACGACACGGACTACAGCAAGTGCGCGCTCAGTAACGACCCGTTCGTCTGGGAAGGGGTCTCGCTCTACCAGATCACCGGTGACGGCTCCTACCTGACCAAGGCCGAGCAGATCTACAAGTGGGTCAAGGACACCCTGGTCACCTCCAGTGGCCAGGTCAACGGCTGCATCGCCTTCCCCAACGGCGCCAGCGGCAGCACGGAAATGCAGGGCTCGGACAACGCCTACGACGCCGGCGGGTTCATCGAGGCCGGCGACGCCATCTACCGCGCCACCGCCGACAGCGGCTACGCCGCCGACGCCGAGCGGACGGCGGACCACTTCCTGAACAACGTCCCGATCCCGGCGAACAACGGCGAGCGCGGCAGTGCCTACCAGTACTGGCTGTTCAAGGGCATGGCTGACTACTGCACCGACGCCGGCAACTGCGCCAAATACGACGGCTACCTGACCTCCAATGCGGCCCAGGCCTGGAGCGAGCGCAACAGCCTCGGCGTGACCTGGAATGACTGGACCAACCCGACCAACGACCCCAACCCCGACGCGTTCGAAATGACCGGCATGGCCGGCCTGTTCGAGGACCTGCCGGCCAACGCCGCTTCTCCCTTCAACGGCAACTACGAGATCAAGAGCAGCGCCAGCGGGCTGTCACTCGGAGTGCAGGGCGATTCCAGCGCGAACTCCGCGCCCATCGTGCAGAACAACGACACCGGCGACGCGGGCGCCTCCTGGACGTTCGTGCCGGAGAGCAACGGCTACTACGAAATCAGGGACGCTCTCACCGGGCAGCTGCTGAACGTCAGCGATCAGTCCGGGGCGCCGGGCGGGCTGGTCGTGCAGTGGCCGGCCGGCGGCCTGGTGCCCGGTAACGACCAGTGGCTGCCGGTCCAGAACTCCGACGGCAGCTGGTCGTTCTACAACCGCTACAGCCAGCTGGCCCTCGACGACCCGGCCGGCAGCACCGCGGCGGGCACGCAGTACGAGCAGTGGTCACCGAACAACACCGCGAACCAGGAATTCACCCTGATCTCCCGGTCCACCGGCACCGGTCCCGCGGTGGGTCCCGGCCCGGTGACCTCCGGTGTGCCGGGCAAGTGCCTGGACGTCAACGCCGGCAGCACGGCCAACGGCACCGCGGTGCAGCTGTACACCTGCAACAACACCGGGGCCCAGGCCTGGACCTCCTACTCTGACGGCACGTTGCAGAATTCCGGCAAGTGCCTCGACGCGACCGCGAACGGCACCGGCAACGGCACCCCGGTGGAGATCTGGGACTGCAACGGCGGGGCCAACCAGGTGTGGCAGCCCTACGACGGCGGCTACGTCAACCCGGTGTCCGGGCGCTGCCTCGATGACCCCGGCTTCAGCACTACCGACGGCACCCAGCTGGACATCTGGGACTGCGACGGCGGCAGCAACCAGCAATGGACGCTGCCCTGACAGTGAGTACTTCCATGCCTGACGGCGGGGGGGGGCCCCCCCCCCCCCCCCCCCGGGGGGGGGGGGGGGGGGGGGGTTTTTATAGGGGGGGGGGGGGGGGGGG
>CAXUJF010000071.1:0-3867 GCA_964250865.1 uncultured Streptosporangiaceae bacterium | reverse complement strand
CCAATGGCCGGCGCCCCTCACTTTCTTCACTCCCTGGCGCCCGGGGGGGGGCCCCCCCGCCCCCCCCCGCCTGGGCATTGGTTCCGGCAGGGTGGTAATTCTCAGGCGGCGGAGTGCTGGCCGGTCATGAGCGCGCCGAGGTCTTCGGGAGCCAGGAAGGAAGGTGGGGGAGGCGGACCCCAGCTGAACAGGCCCTGGGCGCCTTCGAACACCTCGGGCTTCCAGATTTCGTCCTCGGGGATGCAGTCCATGTCGGAGTAGTACTCGGAGAAGTTGCCGGCTGGGTCCTTGAGGTACCAGAAGAAGTTCGAGCCGGCGTTGTGCCGGCCGAGCCCCCACACGTGCCGCTCGGGGTGGCTCGCCAGCATGTTCGCGGCGCCCCGGCCGATGTCGTCGACATCGTCGACCTGCCAGCTGGTGTGGTGCAGGAAGTTGACCGGGGCGGCCAGGGCGAGGACGTTGTGATGATCGGCCGAGCAGCGCATGAAGGCGCCTTCGGGCCTGGCGCGATGTGTACTTCGCCGCGAGCCACGTCATCCTCAACCCCGAGACCAGCTTCGCCGCCTGGGGACGGCAGCAGTTCGGACTCGAACGCGACCCCAAGCAACTGCTGTACTGACGTGGCCGGCCCCGGTCATGACCGGCCGGGCCAGCCTTGACTACGCTGAGTGTGCCGGATTTCGGCCGGGAGGTTGACCTGATGGTGCAGATCGTGGCGCTCGAGGAGCACTTCGTCGTGCCGGAGCTGCTCTCGGCCTGGTCCAAGATCCCGGAGTCGCAGCGTGATCCGGTGTCGGGGTTCGGTGATGACCCGCTCGCGCAGCGGCTGCGCGATGTGGGGGACCGCCGTCTGGCTGACATGGACGATCAGGGCGTGGACGTGCAGGTGCTGTCGCTGAACACTCCGGGCGTGCAGAACCTGAGCCCGGCCGATGCCGTCCCGGTCGCACGGGAGGCGAACGACGCGCTGGCCGGCATGGTGCGGGGCAACCCCGGGCGCTTCCAGGCGTTCGCCGCCATCCCGACCCCGGATCCCGCGGCCGCGCCCGGGGAGCTGGAGCGGGCGGTCACCGGCCTCGGCTTCCGCGGCGCCCTGCTGAACGGGCGCACCGGGACCACCAATATGGACGCGCCGCAGTACGACGACCTGTACGCCGCGGCCGAGCGGCTGGGTGTGCCGCTGTACCTGCACCCGCAGACTCCGGTACGGCCGGTCCGGAGCGCGTACTATTCCGGGTTCGGCGATCCGGTCGATTTCCTGTTCGCCAACTTCGGGATCGGCTGGCACTACGAGACCGGCATCCAGTTGCTGCGGCTGATCTTCTCGGGCGTCCTGGACCGGTATCCCAGCCTGCAGCTGATCATCGGCCATTGGGGCGAGGTCGTGCTGTTCTTCCTCGAGCGCACCGCGATGATGCAGCAGATGGGCCTGCACCTGGACCGGCCCCTGGCCGACTACTTCCAGCAGAACGTCTGGGTCACCGGCAGCGGGCTGATGAGCGAGCGCTACCTGCGGTGGACGGCCGAGGTCGTCGGGACCGGCCGCATCCTCTACGCCACCGACTACCCGTTCATCGACACCGGAGCGGGCCGGGCACGGGCGTTCCTCGAGCAGGCCCCGCTGACCGGCGAGGAGAAGACGGCGATCGGATCCGGCTCTTGGCAACAGCTCACCGGGCACCTCGCCGCGCCACCCAGCTGAGACCGGTGGCCGGCCCGTTCCGGGTTCCGGGGCACCTACCGCAGGAGCAGGCCGCCGTTGACGTCCAGCCATATCCCGGTGATGTAGGAGGCGGCCGGGGACGCCAGGTACAGGAACGCGTCGGCGACCTCCCGGGCGGCCGCCTGGCGGGCCAGCGGGATGCCCGCGTCCCGCTGGGCCTGCGCCTGCTCGACCGGGATTCCCTTGTTGGCTGCGGTGAGCTCGAGGCCTTGCCGGCCCATGGCCGATTCCACGAAGGCGGGCGCGACCCCGTTGACCCGGATCCCGTCGCGGGCGAGTTCCAGCGCCAGGCTCTGCGTGAACAGGCGCAGCGCGCCCTTCGACGCGCTGTACGCGGCCCGCTCAGCCTGGCCGATCTGCCCCGTGAACGAGCCCGTGAAGACAATCGCCCCGCCCGGCTTGGGCAGCACCGGGATCACACTGCGGCACAGCAGGAACGCCCCTTTGGCGTTGACCGCCATCACCCGGTCCCATTCCTCCGGAGCCAGCTCCGCGGCCGGAGCCTTACGCTGCGGGATGGCGGTCGCGTGGGCCAGCACGTCCACGCCGCCGTGCCGGCTGGCCGCCGCGGAGATCAGCGCATCACACGCCGCCGGGTCACTCACATCGGTAACGGCACCGAACGCCTGCGATGAGGGGTAACGCTGCGCGATGTCGTCGGCCACGGGGGAAACGTCGTCGGTGAGATCGGTCAGGGCAAGTCGCATGCCCTCCTCCGCAAAACGCCGGGCGACTGCCTCGCCGATGCCCTGCGAGGCGCCTGTCACCACCGCCACCTTGCCGGCCATGCCGCTGTCCATCAGCCATCCTCCCCGTCAGCACAGCACTCGGGAGCCTGCCTGACACCGCTGCATCCGGTTTCTTCTACACCCGAGTCTATACTGAAGTATACCTGCATGATGCAGCGAGCCCAGCGCGCCCGGCCGCCTAAGATCGCTGCCACCAGAACGAATTCATGAGCCGCGAACGAAGGGAACGGGCAGTGGCTGACTCGCGCCCCAGGGCCAGCGCTGAGCCTGAGCAGGTCTCTCGGGGACAGACGCCCACCGGCGGCGATCGGCCGGTCGTCCGGCCCCTCCCGCCGCGCGAGCGGGTCTACGCCGCGGCCGTGGAACTGTTCGTCGAGCAGGGCTTCGAGAGCACGACGATGGACGAAATCGCTGAACACGCCCGTGTCGCCCGCGCCACCGTGTTTTACCACTTCAAGCCCAAGACCGCGATCCTCGACGAGTGGAGCGCCCGGCGCCGCCAGCGCGCCCTGGCCGCGGTCCGGGCCACGCCCCTCGAGACCCATAGCCTGCGCGACGTCCTCAGCCGTTACACCGCGGAACTCGCCGACATCAACGAGAGCGCCCGCGCCGAGACGGTAGCGCTCATGAGCGCGGCCATCCGCTCCACCGATGTCCTCAGCAACCCCAAGCTCGCCCTCGAGGTGGCCTCCTTCATCGGCCAGGCTCAGCGAGCAGGAGAGGTCCGGGCGGACTTCGATCCCGCCCAGGCTGGTCTTCTCGTCGCAACCGCCTACGTCGCGATCCTCGGCCAGTGGATCGCCGTTGATCCGCCGCCGTTCGACCTGCGGCGGACGCTGCTGGCCACCCTGGAACTGCTCTTCGAGGGACTGTCACCTCGCTGAAATGGGTGGCTTACGGATGACCGCGCATGACGATCTAGTCCAGCTCGCCGTAGCGGGCCCATTCGAAGTAATGTGCCAGTGCTGGGCGGTGACGGGATGAGCGTGGTGGTCAGCTACGCCGGTGATCCCGCCCGAGCCAGGGAGGTCGTCGATCAGATCACCTCCGCGGGCGGCACCGCGGCCGCTTTCCGGGCCGATGTGGCCGATGAGGCGGACGTCACCGCGCTGTTCGACGAAGCTGGGCAGCGCTACGGCGGCGTAGACGTCGTGGTTAACGCCGCCGGGATCATGCCGCTGTCCCCGCTGGCCAGCCTCGACCTCGGCGAGTTCGACCAGATCGTCCGGACCAACCTGCGCGGCACGTTCGTCGTCGCCCAGCAGGCGGTCCGCCGGGCCCGCGCGGGCGGGGCGATCATCAACTTCTCCTCCTCGGTGACCAGGCTCGCCCCGCCGACCTATGCGGCCTACGCCGCCACCAAGGGCGCGGTCGAGGCCATGACCCTGATCGTGG
>CAXUJF010000070.1:0-16757 GCA_964250865.1 uncultured Streptosporangiaceae bacterium | reverse complement strand
CCCCGAGCCCATCCCCGTCACCGCCGCCTTCACCATCACCCTCCACCGGCCCCGGTAACCAGGTCCGCGATCCACCCGGAACGGTTGGCGGCGGGGGCGTGAACATTTGCGGTCACGTTGGGTGAGGAGTGGTTCTGGCCACGCCGGACAGTGGACCGCGCTGGGTAGGCAGGTAAGGTCACGGGCGTGGGCCAGATCCGTGGGGGCGGTAGGGGGAGCGGAGAAGACGCGGCCGAAGCCGGCCTTTCCGCAGGCAGCGAGCCAGCTCGTGCCGATCAGGCGCGCCTTGAGGCCCCCGCACTTGCCGGGACGCCCGCACCTGCCGGGACGCCCGGCCCTGACGCCAACCGCGACCGCATCCTGACCATCCCCAACGGCCTCAGCGTCCTCCGCCTCATCGGCGTGCCCGTGTTCCTCTGGCTGGTCCTGGGCCCGCACCTGGACGGCTGGGCCGTGGCGCTGCTGATCGGTTCCGCGGCCACCGACTGGCTGGACGGGAAGATCGCCCGGGCGTTCAACCAGCAGAGCAAGCTGGGGGAGGCGCTCGACCCGGCCGCCGACCGGCTGTACATCGCGGCCACGCTGGTCGCGCTGGCCGTGCGGAACATCATTCCGTGGTGGCTGCTCGCCCTGCTGGCGGCGCGCGAACTGATCGTGGCCGGGGCCCTGGGACTGCTCAAGCGCAAGTTGGGTTTCGGCACCCTGCAGGTTAGTTTTGTGGGGAAAACAGCTACTCTTTGCCTTCTATATGCATTTCCGCTGCTGCTCCTCGGTACGTACGCGGGGAACCTGGGCGAGATCACCCGGATCCTCGGGTGGGCGTTCGCCGCTTGGGGCACCGCGTTGTACTGGTGGGCGGCGGCCCTCTACCTGGCCCAGGCCCGGATGCTGCTCACCGGCCGCCTGACCGTGCTAGCTGAATCAGGGCTAGCCGAGCCAGGCCCAGCCGATACTCCGAAGGGAGCGGCGTAAGCATTGAAGGCTGTCGTGATGGCCGGCGGCGAAGGGACGCGGCTGCGTCCGATGACCGCCAACCAGCCCAAGCCCCTGCTACCCGTGGCCAATCGGCCGATCATGGAGCACGTGCTGCGGCTGCTGCGCCGGCACGGGTTCACCGACACCGTCGTGACCGTCCAGTTCCTGGCCGCCCTGGTCCGTAACTACTTCGCTGACGGCGAAGACTTCGGGATGAACCTGCAGTACGCGACCGAGGAGATGCCGCTCGGCACCGCAGGCAGCGTCAAGAACGCCGAAGACGAGCTGCGCGACGAGCCGTTCCTGGTCATCTCCGGCGACGCGCTGACCGACATCGACCTGACCGCCATGGTCCGGTTCCACAAGGAACAGGGCGCGATGGTCACGGTGGGGCTGACCCGGGTGCCGGACCCGCTGGAGTTCGGCATCGTGATCGCCGACGAGGACGGCCGGATCCAGCGGTTCCTGGAGAAGCCGACCTGGGGCCAGGTGTTCTCCGACACCGTGAACACCGGCATCTACGTGATGGAGCCCGAGGTTCTGGCCGAGGTCCCGCCGGGTGAGTCGGTCGACTGGTCCGGTGACGTCTTCCCCGCGCTGCTCAAACGGGGCGCGCCGCTGTTCGGCTACATCTCCGACGGTTACTGGGAGGACGTCGGCACGCACGAGAGCTACCTCAAGGCCCAGGCCGACGTGCTGGCCGGGCGGGTCCAGGCCGACATCGCCGGGTTCGAGGTCTCGCCCGGGGTCTGGGTCGCCGAGGGGGCCGAGGTCGATCCCGAGGCGGTGCTGACCGGCCCGCTGTGCATCGGTGACTACGCCAAGATCGAAGCCGGCGCGACCGTGCGTGAGTACACCGTCATCGGCAGCAACGTGGTGATCAAGGAAGGCGCGTTCCTGCACCGGGCGGTGGTGCACAACAACGTCTACGTGGGCCAGGGCGCGACCCTGCGCGGCTGTGTGATCGGCAAGAACACCGACGTCATGCGGCTGGCGCGGGTCGAGGAGTCGGCCGTGGTGGGCGACGAGTGCGTGATCGAGCCCGAGGCCTACCTGACCGCCGGGGTCAAGGTCTACCCGTTCAAGACGATCGAAGCCGGCGCGGTCGTCAACAACAGCGTGATCTGGGAGTCCCGGGCGGGCCGGACCCTGTTCGGGCAGCGCGGCGTGTCCGGGCTGATCAATGTGGAGGTCACCCCAGAGCTGTGCGTCCGGCTGGCCAGCGCGTACGCCACCACGCTGAAGAAGGGCTCGACCGTCACCACCTCACGGGACGTGTCCCGGGCGGCCCGCACGCTCAAGCGGGCCGTGCAGAGCGCGCTGAACGCCAGCGCGATCAACGTGGTCGACCTGGAGGCTCAGCCGCTGCCGGTGGCGCGGTTCGAGACCGCCCGCATCGACTACGGCGGCGGGGTCGCCCTGCGGACCACGCCGGGGGACCCGCAGTCCATCGACATCATCTTCCTGGACGAGCGCGGCGCCGAACTGTCCCTGGCCGCCCAGCGCAAGCTGGAGCGGGTGTTCTCCCGGCAGGAGTTCCGGCGCGCGTTCCCGGGCGAGATCGCCGAGCTGACCTACCCGCCCCGCGTGGTGGAGTGGTACACCCGCGAGCTGCTCCGCTGCGTGAACATGAACACCGTGCAGGAGACCGGCATGAAAGTGGTGGCCGACTGCGCCGGCGGCACCACCTCGCTGGTGCTGCCGAACCTGCTCGGCCGGATCGGCATCGACGTGCTGACCATCAACAACCGGCTCGACGAGGTGTCACCGACCGAGACCGTGGCCCAGCGCCGCGCCGGGCTGCGCCGCCTGTCCGAGGTGGTGTCCTCCTCGCGGGCGTCGTTCGGGGTGCGGTTCGACCCGGTGGGCGAGCGGATCCGCATCGTGGACGAGAAGGGCGAGATGGTCAGCGACGACCGGGCCCTGCTCGTGGTGCTGGACCTGGTCGCGGCCGAGCGCAAGACCGGCCGGGTGGCGCTGCCGGTCACCACCACCCGGGTCGCCGAGCAGGTCTGCAAGTTCCACGGCGTCGAGGTGAACTGGACCCCGACGTCGATGGACGCGCTGACCCAGGCCGCCGCGGCTGAAGATGTGATCTTCGCCGCAGACGGCCGTGGCGGCTTCGTGGTGCCGGAGTTCGCCCGCACCGTGGACGGCATCGCCGCGTTCGCCCGGCTCATCGGCCTGGTGGCGCGGACGCGGCTGACGCTGAGCCAGATCGACGCCCGGATTCCGGAGGCGCACCTGCTGCGCCGGTCGATGCCCACCCCGTGGGCAGCCAAGGGCAGCGTGATGCGCACCGTGGTCGAAGCGGCCGGTACCCGTGAGGTGGACACCACCGACGGCGTACGGGTGGTCCAGCCGGATCTTGGCTGGGTGCTGGTGCTGCCGGATCCGGCCGAGGCGGTCACGCATCTGTGGGCCGAAGGCACCGACGCGGACACCGCCCAGACCCTGCTCGACGAGTGGGCCGCCGTCGTCGAGCAAGCCGGTCAATAGGGTCACCAGAAACACCATTAGTAACAGCGCGGTCAATACTGATCGCCAGGCGGGACGCCGTGGCCACGATTGGTCTTCTCCCGTCATAAGCCGCGCTATGGTGAAGGACTGACTAGGTACGCCCGGACCGGAGGGTTTCGGCGGGGCTCCGGTGTGGCGGAGGTGGAGCGGCGGTGTGGCGTCTGAAGGGCTGGCGGCGGCTGTTCGCGTGGCGCGTGGACCGGCAGCCCTCTCCACCGGTAGCCTGGCAACCCTCATCCCACGACTCTGCGCCGCCTGCGCCGCCTGCGCAGGCTCCGAGCCCGGACGCGGGGCCGGACGAGTGGGAGTGGCCAATGGAGGGGAGGCCTGGCGGAGCTATGGCCAGCGTTTACTGCACTCGTTGCGGCCGTCCGAACCCGGAAGACGCGCGCTTCTGCTCGAACTGCGGCACCGCCCTGGTCCGCGGGGCCGCCGAAGGCGTAGGGGAGACCACCTCGACCATCTCGCTGGACCGGGGGCAGGCCCTGGACGCCGAGCTGAACGATGAGCCGCTGGCCGACCCGGCCATGCTCGAAGCGCTCCCGGCCGACTCGGCGCTGCTGGTCGTGCACCGGGGGCCGAACGCTGGCAGCCGGTTCCTGCTGGACAGCGAGCTGACCACAGCCGGGCGGCACCCGGACAGCGACATCTTCCTCGATGACGTGACGGTGTCCCGGCGGCACGCGGAGTTCTACCGCTCCGGCACCCGGTTCACGGTCCGGGACGTGGGCAGCCTGAACGGCACCTACGTCAACCGGGACCGTATCGAGGAGACCGAGCTGTTCAGCGGCGACGAGGTGCAGATCGGGAAGTTCCGGCTCATCTTCATGACGCACCCCGGACTGCAGGGCCAGCGCCGCGGCGGAGGCGCCCAGGACTACGCATGACGTCCTCGCGTGAGGGTGCGTCGTTGAACATCGGCGAGGTCCTGGCCCGGCTGCGGCCCGAGTTCCCGGACATCAGCCCGTCCAAGATCCGGTTCCTGGAAGCCGAGGGCCTGATCGAGCCGGCCCGGTCCCGGTCCGGGTACCGCCAGTTCGCGCTGGCCGACGTGGAGCGGCTCCAATACATCCTGACCACGCAGCGGGACGAGTACCTGCCGCTGCGGGTCATCAAGGAGCGCCTGGACGCCCTGGACGGTGACGGCCGGCGTACCCGGCAGACGCTGGCCGCCGCACTCGGCGCTGCCGTGGCCGCGGACGAGGCCGCCCGACAGCCTCAATCCAGCGCCGCGGCCATGACCCGGGCCGAGCTGCTGGAGGCGACCGGGATCGACACCGACCGCCTGGCCGAGCTCGAGGACTACGGCCTGATCCGCCGGTCCGGGCGGCACTACGGACCCGACGCGCTGGAGGTGGCCCGGGCCTGCGCGGCGCTGGCCAAGTTCGGCGTGGCGGCCCGCAACCTGCGCGGCATCAAGGCCGCCGCCGAGCGTGACATTTCCCTCGCCGAACAGCTCGTCACCCCCCAGCTGCGGCAACGCGGTGCGGGCGCGCGAGCGGCGGCGGCCCAGGACGCCTGGCAGATCGCCACGCTGAGCCTGTGGCTGCACGCTGCGCTGGTCGAATCCGGTCTCGACGAAGCGGGGCTCGCGGGTGGTGTCATCGCCCCTCCAGCGGCCTCGCCGGCCACTGCTCCGGCCCCCCGGGAGGACGGTCTCGGGGGTGGGCTGCGCTCGGCCTCGAGTCGATAGCGGGTGTACCTTGACAAAGGGAGTGGCCGGCCAGCGATGGTGTGCCAACGGCGCGTGAGGATGGAGCTGTAGTGCGGCAGATGGAGGTCGTCGGCGTCCGAGTCGAGATGCCATCGAACAGCCCTATCGTGTTGCTGAAGGAGACACAGGGAGACCGGTACCTGCCGATCTGGATCGGTGCGGTGGAAGCAACGGCGATCGCCTTCGCCCAGCAGGGCATGGTCTCGCCGCGGCCGCTGACCCACGATCTGTTCCGGGATGTGCTGGATGTGCTCAACGTCCAGCTGCGCACGGTGAACATCACCGCCCTGCGGGACGGGATCTTCTACGCCGATCTGGTCTTCTCCAACGGAGCCGAGGTCAGCGCGCGGCCGTCGGACTCGATCGCGCTGGCGCTCCGCACCGGTGCGTCGATTTTCGCCGCCGAGGAGATCCTGGACGAAGCGGGTGTGGCCATCCCCGACGAGCAGGAAGACGAAGTCGAGAAGTTCCGGGAGTTTCTGGACACGATCTCCCCGGAAGACTTCGGGCGCGCCGGCTGATCGGTAGCTGAGCGTTTACAGTGAGTAGTTTTTGGACATTGTTACCCCTGGTAGCGGGGGACATCACGGCTCACCGCGGGGCTCCGGTCCCGGCCGGTTTGCCGGACTTAAACGGAATGTCGCGACGCGCCGTGTGGGATCGTTGACGCCATGAGCAGGCTCGGCTTACGGTTCGAGACGAGTACCCAGGGTGGTCAGCTCGCGATGGAGGTGGGCGTGGCGGGAACCAGGGGCGATGACAAGCCGGCGGATAGCAGCCGAGCAGGAGTCCCGTACGCCGAGGAGCAAGGCACACTGTTTGACACCGGTGAGCAGGTAGAAGAGGTCATGAGCGATACGGACGGAGCGGGCTATCGCGGCCCGACGGCCTGTAACGCCGCGGGCATTACCTACCGTCAGCTCGACTACTGGGCGCGCACAGGGCTGGTCGAGCCCAGTGTCCGCGGGGCGCACGGCTCCGGCTCCCAGCGCCTGTACAGCTTCCGCGACATCCTCGTGCTCAAGGTGGTCAAGCGCCTGCTCGACACGGGCATCTCGCTGCAGCAGATCCGGGCCGCCGTGCACCATCTCCGCGACCGCGGCACCCGCGACCTGGCCCAGGTCACCCTGATGAGCGACGGCGTCAGCGTCTACGAGTGCACCTCGCCCGACGAGGTCGTCGACCTCCTCCAAGGCGGGCAGGGCGTCTTCGGCATCGCGCTCGGCCGCGTCTGGCAGGAAGTCGAAGGCAACCTGGCTGAGCTCCCCGCCGTCCGCGCCGAAGACGGCCTCCTCACCGTCGGCTCAGACGAGCTCTCCCGCCGGCGAGCCCGCAAGACCGGCTGAGGCCCCCGCACCGTTCCCGGCTGGGCGCCGGGTCCCACGCGGCAGCGATCTTCTTGGGTACACTCGTTTACGCCATCGACACCGTCCGGGAGAGTCCTCGCGTAGCCAGCGCGGGGCGCCGAAGGGGCAACGTTCCCCGCAACCTCTCAGGCGCCAGGACCGGACGGGACAGGCAACTCTGGAGTTAACGGACTGCCCACGCGGCCGTAACGACAGAGGGGGAGCCTGGCGGCTTTCGTGGCCGTCGCTGCGACCGCACAGCACTGGAGGCTCCTGGATGGTGGATTTCGCCCGGCGTCACATCGGCCCGTCCGCAGGCGAACAGCAGCGGATGCTCGAGGCCATCGGGTACTCGACGCTGGATGAGCTGACCGAGGCGGCGCTGCCGCCTTCGGCCACGGCCGTCCCGCTGGACCTGCCCCCGGCCCTATCCGAAACCGGCGCCCAGGCCGAGCTGCGCCGCATCGCTGGCCTCAACCAGGTCCGCACGTCGATGATCGGGCTGGGCTACTACGGCACCGTCACGCCCGCCGTGATCCGCCGGAACCTGCTGGAGAACCCGGGCTGGTACACCGCGTACACGCCGTACCAGCCGGAGATCTCGCAGGGCCGGCTGGAGATGCTGCTGAACTTCCAGACCATGGTGTCCGGCCTGACCGGGCTGCCGGTGGCCGGCGCGTCGCTGCTGGACGAGGCGACCGCGGCGGCCGAGGCGATGACCATGGCCCGCCGGGTGACCGGTAAGGGTCACGTCTTCCTGGTCGATGAGGACTGCCTGCCGCAGACCATAGCGGTGCTGGAAACCCGGGCCGAGCCGCTCGGCATCGAGCTGATTGTCGCCGCGGTCACCCCGGACGCGATCGCGGCCCCCGCCGACGGCGAGCTGTTCGGCGTGCTGCTGCAGTACCCCGGGGCGTCCGGCGCGGTGCGCGACCTGACCCCGCTGATCGAGGCGGCCACGGCCCGGGGCGCGCTGACCGCCGTCGCGGCCGACCTGCTCGCGCTGACCCTGCTGCGCTCGCCGGGCGAGCTCGGCGCGGACATCGCGGTCGGCAGCACCCAGCGGTTCGGCCTGCCGATGGCCTTCGGCGGCCCGCACGCGGGCTACATCGCGGTCCGCGACAAGCTGCGCCGGCAGCTGCCCGGCCGGATCGTGGGCGTGTCACTGGACGCCGACGGCAGGCCCGCCTACCGGCTCGCCCTGCAGGCCCGTGAGCAGCACATCCGCCGCGAAAAGGCCACCAGCAACATCTGCACCGCCCAGGTGCTCCCGGCCGTGATCGCTGCCTCCTACGCGGTGTACCACGGGCCAGGCGGGCTGGCCGACATCGCCCGGCACGCGCACCGCAGCGCGGGCCTGCTCGCCGCCACCCTGGCCGACGCGGGCTGCGAGGTCGGCCCGGACGAGTTCTTCGACACGATCCGGGTCCGGCCCCACGGCGCGGGTGCAGGCCCGGCGGGCGAGGCCATGGCCCGGGCCGAGCAGGCCGGGTACAACCTGTACCTGGCCAGCGACGGCGCGATCCAGATCTCCTGCGACGAGACGACCAGCGAGACGACCCTGGCCGAGGTGGCCGCCGCGCTGCTGGACCGCGCGCCCAGCCAGGTGCGGCTGGCGCCCGAACCGGCCAGCGAGCTGCCGCCGGGCCTGCTCCGGGATGATGAGTTCCTGACCCACCCGGTGTTCCACGCCCACCACAGCGAGACCTCGCTGCTGCGCTACCTGCGGCGGCTGTCCGACTCCGACATCGCACTGGACCGGTCGATGATTCCGCTCGGCTCCTGCACGATGAAGCTCAACGCGGCGGCCGAGATGGAGCCGATCAGCTGGCCCGAGTTCGCGTCGCTGCACCCGTTCGTCCCGGCCGATCAGGCCCGTGGCTACGCCGAGCTGATCGACGGCCTGGAGTCGGCCCTGGCCGAGATCACCGGCTACGACCGGGTCTCGCTGCAGCCGAACGCCGGCTCGCAGGGCGAACTGGCCGGCCTGCTGGCCATCCGGGCCTACCACCGGTCCCGTCAGGAGCCCGACCGCATCATCTGCCTGATTCCCGAGTCCGCCCACGGCACCAACGCCGCCAGCGCGGTCCTGGCCGGGCTGCGGGTCATCGTGGTCAAGTGCGGCTCTGACGGCGCCATCGACCTCGGCGACCTGCGGGCCAAGCTGGAGGCGCACGCGGCCCAGGTCGCGGCGATCATGCTCACCTACCCGTCCACCAACGGCGTGTACGAGGAGACCGTGAGCGAGGTCTGCGACGCGGTGCACGGCGCCGGCGGCCAGGTCTATATCGACGGGGCCAACCTCAACGCGCTCGTCGGCCTGGCTACCCCGGTCTCGTTCGGCGCCGACGTGTCCCACCTCAACCTGCACAAGACGTTCTGTATCCCGCACGGCGGCGGCGGCCCCGGCGTCGGGCCGGTGGCGGTCCGGGCCCACCTGGCCGAGTTCCTGCCCGGACACGGGGAGGACCCGGTGGGGCCGGTCGCGGCGGCGCCGTTCGGCTCCGCGGGCATCCTGCCCATCTCCTGGGCCTACGTCGCGATGATGGGCGCGGACGGGCTCCGGCGCGCCACCCAGGTCGCGGTGCTGGCCGCGAACTACGTCGCCCGCCAGCTCAGCTCGCACTTTCCGGTGCTCTACACCGGTCGCGAGGGCCTGGTCGCGCACGAGTGCGTGCTGGACCTGCGGCCGATCACGGCCCGGACCGGGATCACGGTGGAGGACGTGGCCAAGCGGCTGGTCGATTACGGGTTCCACGCGCCCACCATGTCCTTCCCGGTAGCGGGCACGCTGATGGTCGAGCCGACCGAAAGCGAGGACCTGATCGAGCTGGACCGGTTCTGCCAGGCGATGATCAGCATCCGGCAGGAGATCGAGCGGGTCGCCAGCGGCGACTACGACCGGGATGACAACCCGCTCAAGAACGCCCCGCACACCGCGGAGACGCTGCTCACGGCGGAGTGGAAGCACCCGTACGAGCGGTCCGAGGCCGCCTACCCGGTGCCGTCCGACCGGCGGGCCAAGTACTGGCCACCGGTCCGCCGGATCGACCAGGCCTACGGGGACCGCAACCTGGTCTGCGCCTGCCCGCCCCCGGAGGCGTTCGAGTAACCCCAGGACTACGATCAGGAGCAATGAGCACGGCCAATGCGCCGACGAGCGCTACCCAGCAGCCAGTCGCCTCCCCGGTCGCGATCCATACCGAGGATCTGACCAAGACCTACGCCGGCGCCGACTTCACCGCCGTGGACCGGCTGAACCTCGACGTCCGGTCCGGGGAAATCATGGGCCTGCTGGGCCCGAACGGGGCGGGCAAGACGACCACTGCGGGCATGCTGACCACCCGCGTGGTGCCGACGTCGGGACGCGCGTTCATCTCGGGCGTGGACGTCGCGGCGCATCCGGCGCTGGCCAAGCAGCTCAGCGGCATCGTCTCCCAGCAGAACACCCTGGACCGGCAGCTGACCGTGTGGGAGAACCTCTATTTCCACGGACGGCTGTTCGGGATGGGGGCGAAGGTCTCCCGCCAGACCGCCGACCAGCTGCTGGAGCAGTTCCAGCTGTCGCAGTGGGCCAAAGCGTCGGTGTACGCCCTGTCGGGCGGCATGGCGCAGCGGCTCATGGTGGCGCGGGCCATCTTCCACCGTCCGTCTGTGCTGTTCCTGGACGAGCCGACGGCCGGGCTCGACCCGCAGAGCCGTCTCGCCCTGTGGGATCTGCTGCGCGAACTGCACAGCCAGGGGCAGACCATCCTGCTGACGACCCACTACATGGAAGAGGCCGACCAGCTTTGCCAGCGGGTCGCCATCATGGACCACGGCAAGGTCCTGGCTCTGGACAGCCCGGAGGCGCTCAAGCAGGGCATCGGCGCCGACACGGTGGTCACGGTCAAGAGCCCCGGTGACACCGAGCGGCTGGCCCAGCTGTTCAGCGACGACGTGGCCGGCGTGACCCGGACGCGCCTGGTCGACGGCGGCGTCGAACTGCACGTGGCGGGCGGTGATCGCCTGATCCCGCGGGTCGTGCTGTTGGCGGAACGGGGCGGGTTCGACCTGAACGACGTATCCGTGGCCGAGCCGAGCCTGGAGACCGTGTTCATCAACCTCACCGGGCGGGAGTTGCGCGACTGATGACGACGTCTGTAGCGCCTGAGGTGCCGGTTCAGCGGATCGGCGGTGGCCCGACCCGGTCGGTGGCCGCCGCGAGCTGGACCGCGCTGGGCGCGCTCATGCTGCGTGACCTCGTGGTCTTGCGCAAGCATTTCTGGGAGTTCGTGCTCCGCACGCTGATCCAGCCGTTCCTGCTCTGCTTCGTCTTCCTGTTCGTCTTCCCGAAGATCGGCCAGGGCATCGGCGGCGGGCACGGCACCGCCGCGGAATCGGCGTTCGCGACGATCCTCGTGCCCGGGGTGGTCGGGATCTCGGTCATGTTCCAGGGCGTGCAGTCGATCGCCTTGGCCATGGCGCAGGAGTTCGGTTTCACCCGGGAAATTGAGGATCGGGTGCAGGCCCCGTGCCCCATCTGGCTGGTGGCCATGGCCAAGGTGCTGTCCGGCGTGGCCCAGGGCATCTTGTCGGCCGCCATCGTGCTCCCGATCGCTTCGGTCGTGCACGCGCCGGGCGTCGAGGCCCACCTGTCGCTGCACTGGTGGATCATCGTGACGTTCGTCCCGCTGGCCGCGATCGCCATGGCCGGCCTGGGGCTCGTCCTGGGCACCAGCTTCGAACCCCGCAACATCGGGCTGATGTTCGGCTTCGTCATCTTGCCGATCACCTTCCTCGGCGGTACCTACTACTCCTGGACCAAGCTGGCGCCGGTCACGGTGGGCGGGTGGCACTGGCTGCAGACGCTGGTCCTCATCAACCCGCTCATCTACGTCAACGAGGGCATGCGGGCCGCGTTCACGCTGGCCCCGCACATGCACCTGTACGTCATCTATCCCGTGGTGTTCGCGTTCGGCGCCGGCTTCCTCGCCCTCGGCCTGCGCAACTTCCGCCGCCGCGTGCTCTCTTAGAATTCCAACACGCCCGCAGGTTCACCGGGGGCTACCCGCTGGCACAGCCGGCCCCGTATGGCGGTGCGCGCCGATGCCCTTTAGTCTTCCGGGCATGACTGCCGAAGGGCCGGAGCCGCCCGGCGCATCTGTGGAGACGCCTGGGCCGGAAGAGACCGGGGAGAGACTGGCCGGGACGGCCGACCGGCCGGGGACAGGGCCGGCCGGAGCCGACCCCGCCGACTATGTCGCTGAAGGCATGGGCTACCTCGATCAGGCCATCGACGCCTTCGCCCGGGGCTGTGAGTCGGGCGATGGCGGCATCGTGCCGCTGGCCATCGAGCTGCTGGCCCGGACGCTGCCGCTGCGCGGCCGGGACACCGACGCCGCGCTCGTCTGGCAGCGCGGCCTGGAAGACCCCGACCCCGCGGTCAGCACCGAGGTCCGCACCCGGCTGCGCCGGGCCTTCGGCGGCGACGAGGTGCCCGCCGAGGAAGCGGGCGCCGAGCCCACCTGGTGGGAGAACTTTGTCGAGTCGGCCGTCCTCTACGGCACCCTCCCGCTGCTGGCCAACGAGATCTTCGGTGCCCTGGACCAGATGTACTCGCTGGCCGCGCTCCCGCTGGCCCAAGGTGGCGGCCGCGCCCGCGACCTGCGCGAGATCCTGCTCAGCGCCGTCCGGGTCCCCAGCCAGTACGCCTGGGGCCCCGGACTGCACCAGAGCTTCCACGCCCGCCTCCGCGAAGCCATGGGCGCCGACGCCGACGTGCTCCCCCCCAACTGGCCCGACGAGTAGCTTGGCCTGGGGGATCAGGGACCCGGTAACCGGCTTTATCCCGGTTGCGCACCGCGTCGCCGGTGTGCGATCGTTCCGGTGATCGTGATCCATCGGCAGGAGGTGAGACCCATGAACGCAGTACCCGCAGTGGGTGCTCCCCTGCAGTCCACGATCGCGCGACTGAGGTAGTCGCCACCGGGAGCGCCCGCCAGGCAACTCGCGAAAGGCGGCTCCCATGAACACAACACCTTCTTCAACTCTGCACTTCACCTCGACGACGGCCTCCGGCCGGCCGAGGTCCCACCAGGATCAGCCGCAGGTCGACGCCGCAAAGCGGGTGCGCGCCTCGGGTGAGCGCCCGTTGGTCCTCGGCGGTGCCGGATAGGTAGGCAACGCGTCGCTGATCGGCGTCATCGCCGGCCTGTTTGATGCCGGGCTGGACGTGACCGAGGCTGAGCTGATCATCGGGACATCGGCCGGATCGACGGCTGCGGTCCAGATAACGAGCGCGACCACGGCCGAACTGCTGGCCAGTGTCCTTTCCGCTGTGCCCCCGTCACGGACTGGGCCGGCCGGATCCGGTGGCGGGCGCGGTCCCCTTGGGCCGGCGGCGGACCATATGGAGAGAACGAGCGAGATCATCGCCGCCGCTGAGGATGCGGCCGACATGCGCCGCAGGCTCGGTGCGGCGGCGCTCGAGCTGGATGCGGCGTCGGACGGCTCCGGGCCGGCGCGGTGGCGCGCTACGGTCGCCGCGCGGCTGCCCAGTCAGCGCTGGCCGCAGCGATCGGTGCTGATCGTGGCGGTCGATGCCTTTACCGGTGAGCCGGTCGTGTTCGACCGCCACAGCGGAGTCGACCTGGTGGACGCCGTCGCCGCCAGCTGCGCCAACGGTTTCGGTGTCCCTCCCTACGGCATCGGCGACAGCCGGTACATCGACGGCGGCTACCGGCGATCCAGCGAGAATGCCGATCTGGCCGCCGGTTACGGGCGGGTGCTGGTGCTGTCACCGCTGGGCGGCAGATCACGGGCGCCGCTGGAGTGGGGCATGCATCTGGCCGCGCAGGCCAGCGAACTACGTGCAGGCGGCAGCAGAGTCGAAACCGTCTTCCCGGACAGCGACTCCCGCAACGCATTCGGCCGCAATCTGACGGATCTGTCGACGCGTCCACCCGCCGCCCGAGCCGGTTACAACCAAGGCCGAGCCCTTGCCGGGCAGCTCACCGAATTCTGGCGGCGGGACGGGTTACCGGCCGTTGTTCGGCCAGCCCGGAACCATCAGATCAAGATCTTTTAGTTCTTAACGGGTTGTTACGGGCTGAGTGCTAGGTGGGTGCGGGGTGGCTCCGGGCCGTACCAATGGGTGGTAGCCGATTTGTGACCTGACCGAGGCCGAGGAGTGCCGTGCTCGGGGTTGAACGAAGAGCTGTCCCAGTGGCGTCCCGGCCGCTCCAGCCGTCACACGGGGCGAACCGGGCAATATCTCGCGCGCGGGCGACGCCGGCGGTCGTGCTGGCCATCATCGGGGCTGGGCTGCTGGCCATCCTCGTGCTGTGGTGGAGCGACACCCCGGCGGTGCACGGGCTGGGTGACTACCTGACCGGCGCGGGCCGGATCCTCGGGCTGATGGCCGGGTACGGGGTGGTCGTGCTGGTCGCGCTGATGGCCCGGCTGCCGCCGCTGGAGCGCGGGGTCGGGGCGGACCGGCTGGCCCGCTGGCACGCGATGGGCGGCCGGTACGTGGTCACCGTGATCGTCTGCCACGCGGTGCTGATCACCTGGGGCTACGCGGTCAGCGCGCACGAGGGGCTGATCAGCGAGGCCGGCACGCTGCTGCTGTCCTACCCGGACGTGCTGATGGCCACCGTGGCCGGACTGCTGTTCGTCGGCATCGGGCTGGTCTCGGCCCGGGCCGCACGTCGGCGGATGTCCTACGACACCTGGTACTACCTGCACTTCTACACCTACCTGGCCATCGGGCTGGCCTTCAGCCACCAGTTCGCCGACGGGGCCGCGTTCGCCGGCAGTCTCAAGGCCCGGTTCGCCTGGTCGGCGCTGTACTGCGCCGTCGCGGCGCTGGTGCTGTGGTACCGGGTGGTGAGCCCGGTGCGGAGCGCGCTGCACCATCGGTTCCACGTGGTCGGCGTGCGCCGCGAGTCGGCCGACGTGGTCTCGGTCTACATCGGCGGCCGGAACCTGAACGAGCTCCAGGCCGAGCCCGGGCAGTTCTTCCGCTGGCGGTTCCTGGACCGGAGCCTGTGGTGGTCCTCGCACCCGTACTCGCTGTCCGCGCTGCCGCGGCCGGACGTCATGCGGATCACGGTCAAGGACCGCGGCGACCACAGCCGGGCCCTGGCCCGGCTCAGCCCGGGCACCCGCGTGCTGGCCGAAGGACCGTACGGGGCGTTCATCCCCGAACGAACCGGCCGCCGGGTGCTGCTGCTGGCGGGCGGGGTGGGCATCACCCCGCTGCGGGCCATGTTCGCCATGCTGCCTCCTCCGGTGACCCTGATCTACCGGGCCAGCCGCCCCGAAGACGTCGTGTTCTCCGACGAGCTGAACGCCATCGCCCGCGACCGCGGCGCCACCGTGCACTACCTCCTGGGCTCCCGGGACCGGCTCGGCCTGGAACCACTCTCGGCCGAACGGCTGAACCATCTGGTCCCCGGGCTGCACCGGCACGACGTCTACCTGTGCGGGCCCGCCGGCATGACCGGCACCGCGATCGCCGCGCTAGGGGCCGCCGGTGTCCCGCGCCGGCGCATCCACCACGAGAACTTCGAGTTCTGAGCCCCCCCCACCGATCGGAGAGTTCATGCGCCGGGCAGTTCTGGCTTTCGGCAGTACCGTGGCCGGCCTGATCCTGCTGTTGTCGTTCCGCTCGCATACCGCGACCCCCGCCTCGGCGGGAGTCAGCGCGGCGGGGACCAGTTCAAAATCATCCGCGGGCACGGCCGGAAACGGTTCGTCCGGCGGATCCGGGGGCGGCAGCATGGCCGGTTCTGGGGCCTCGCCGTCGGCTGCGGGCGGCGCCACCGGGGGCACGACGGCGGGCGGCAAGGTCGTCACCGGTGCGGTGGTCAACGGGCCCTACGGGCCGTCGCAGGTCGCGATCACGCTCAGCGGGGGCAAGATCACTAAGGTCACCGTGCTGCAGCACACCGACGACGGTGAGAACAGTCAGCAGATCGACGGCAACGCGCTGCCCAAGCTCACGGCCGAGACGCTGACCGCGCAGAGTGCGAAGATCGACGCGGTGTCCGGGGCCAGCTACACCAGCGCCGGGTACATAAAGTCGCTGCAGAGCGCGCTGGACAAGGCCTGATGCCGGTACGAGCGCCAGGACGAGCGGAGGTGGCGGTGGCGGCGGGGGAACGGCTGCGGCACGCCGAGCCGGTCATGGGCACGGTGTTCTCGTTCGACGTGCCCGCCGCGGCCGCGCCGGTGCTGCCCGCCGTGCTGCGCTGGCTGCACTGGGTCGACACGACGTTCTCGGCCTACCGCGAGGACAGCGACGTGAGCCGGTTCGGCCGCGGTGAGGCCGACCTGGCCGACTGTGCGCCGGAACTGGCCGAGGTGATCGCGGAGTGCGCGGGGCTGAGCGAGCTGTCCGGCGGTTACTTCACCGACCGGCCCGCGGGCCGGTTCGACCCGTCCGGGTTCGTCAAGGGCTGGTCGGTCGAGCACGCCGCGGCCATGCTGACCGCCGTGGGCCAGCCCAGCGTCAGCGTCAACGGCGCCGGCGACGTGCAGTGCGCCGGTGAGCCGGAGCCCGGCCGGCCCTGGCGCATCGGGATCGCCGACCCGCTCCGGCCCGGGATGCTGGCCGCGGTGGTGGCCGGGCGTGACTTCGCCGTGGCCACCTCGGGCACGGCCGAACGGGGCGCGCACATCATCAACCCGCACACCGGCCGGCCCGCGACCGAGCTGGCCAGCGTGACCGTCACCGGTCCCCGGGTGACCAGCGCCGACGCCTACGCCACCGCGGCCTTCGCGATGGGCCCGGCCGCCCGCG
Organism: uncultured Streptosporangiaceae bacterium; assembly: GCA_964250865.1. Classification (GTDB taxonomy): domain Bacteria; phylum Actinomycetota; class Actinomycetes; order Streptosporangiales; family Streptosporangiaceae; genus Bog-532. Next base: position 415 of record CAXUJF010000070.1, on the reverse strand, counting down.
CGTGGGTGGAAACCCTGGACGGCTACGAGGCGTTCGCCATCGCCCCTGACGGGTCCCGCTGGCAGACTTCTGGGTTCGCCGCGTACGCCGCGAGCTGAAACGCCCTGCTGTGAGGCGATTATCCGGGGGGTGCGGTGCCGCCGCCCCTACGCTCACGATCATGGATGTGACGGAAGTACTGCCGGGGCTGCTGTACCAGTTCCGGTTCGTGGTCGGGCAGGCCTACCTGTGGCGGGACACGGACTCGATGACCTTGATCGACGCTGGCCCGCCCGGCCAGGCCGACGCGATCGCGGGGGCGGTCGGCGAGCTGGGACTGAGCCTGTCCGGCCTGCGGCAGATCATCCTGACCCACTTTCACCAGCCCCACGTGGGCTCGGCGGCCGACCTCGCGGCCCGCAGTGGCGCCCGCGTG
>CAXUJF010000069.1:0-16774 GCA_964250865.1 uncultured Streptosporangiaceae bacterium | reverse complement strand
CCGTGGACGTGGCCTTGAGGTCCTTATCCAGCGTGCCCAGCCAGGCGACGTCGGCCGCGGTCAGCTTCCCCAGGCTGACCGCCGCGATAACCGGCACCGGCGTGAGGGTGCCCAACCCGAACGGCTTGGCCAGGTCGGTGGCGTGCTGGCTCGGCGCGCTGGCCGGCAGGAAGTTGGCGTTGTTGCCCTGGGTCACGCTGGCCAGTGACGGCAGGAACAGCACCGCCGCGGCGGCCGCGGCTAGCCACGCGACCAGGATGTACCAGCGGAACTTAACCGCGAAAGAACCGATCGCCCCGAATATCCCGTCTATTGACACGCGGAGAATCTTACTGGCGGGCCGGCGGCAGGGTTCGGCGCTAGCCTCGGTAGCGACGAAGGGAAACAGACATGCGGCACCTTTCCGGGATAGTGCTCGCCGTCGTCGCGGCCCTGGCGATCTTCTTCGGTGGCGGCTGGGCATACCTGCGCCTGCTCCAGGTGCCCACCGCGCACGAGCCGCAAGCCAGCCTGCCGGCCGGCGGTGGCTCGCTGCTGCACCACCACCAGGTCCTGTTCTCGCTGGCCGCGCTGCTGGCCGTCGGGCTGCTCATCGGGCTGCTGATGGCGGTGCCGTGGGTCTCGCCCCTGGCCGCTGGTCTGCCCGGGCTGGCGCTGCTCGCGCTGACCGGCCTCTATCTCGCCCGCGTGCACCAGGCCGTGCAGCTGATCCCGCTGCGGGGCCGCCCGTACGGGCTCGGCTTCGAGGCGCTGCTGTTCAACGGCCTGCTGGCCGCGGCCGGGCTGGCCATGGTCATCCCGTTGTTCGTGCCCTCACGCTGGCGCCGCCGGGTGGTGGCGCCCGTCGTTTATGTGCCCGCTACGGCCGAACCGGGCCTGCTGACCTCGGACGACACCGCGGTGACCCAGCAGGGTCACTTCTTCAACACACAGGAGTTCCCGACCGCGCCCAGCACGGTTCAGCAGAGCCCGTTCCCGCCCGCGGAGAACCCGTTTCCGCCCACCCAAGAGCAGAACCCGTACCCGCGGTAGCCGGCCGGATGGTCGGCTCCGCGGGTACGGGTCCTGGCCAGGGTTGGCTCACACCGTGTTGGCTCACACCGTGTCAGCTCAGGCCTTGGTGAACTGCTCGCTCTCGGTCGAGCCCGCCAGGGCCACGGTTGAGGACTCCGGCGAGATGGCCGACGCCACCTGGTCGAAGTAGCCGGTGCCGACCTCGCGCTGGTGCCGGGTGGCGGTGTAGCCGCTGGACTCGGCGGCGAACTCGGCCTCCTGCAGCTCCACGTAGGCGGGCATGCCGTCGGCGGCGTAGCCCTGGGCCAGATGGAACATCGAGTAGTTGAGGGCGTGGAAACCGGCCAGCGTGATGAACTGGAACTTGTAGCCCATCGCGCCCAGATCCTTCTGGAACTTGGCGATGGTCGCATCGTCCAGGTGCCGTCGCCAGTTGAAGGACGGCGAGCAGTTGTAGGCCAGCATCTGGTCCGGGTAGACGGCCTTGACCCCCTCGGCGAACTTCCGCGCTTCGTCCAGGTCCGGGGTGGAAGTCTCCATCCACAGCAGGTCGGAGTATGGCGCGAAAGCCAGCCCGCGGGCGATGCACGGCTCCAGGCCCGTCCGGGTGCGGTAGAAGCCCTCGGCGGTGCGCTCGCCGGTGGTGAACTCGCGGTCCCGCTCGTCCACGTCGCTGGTGATCAGCGTGGCCGAATGTGCGTCGGTACGGGCGATGACCAGGGACGGGACGCCGCACACGTCCGCGGCCAGCCGCGCGGCGTTCAGCACGCGAATGTGCTGGCCGGTCGGGATCAGCACCTTGCCGCCCAGGTGGCCGCACTTCTTCTCCGACGAGAGCTGATCCTCCCAGTGCACGCCGGCCGCGCCGGCCGCGATCATCGACTTCATCAGCTCAAAGGCGTTCAGCGCGCCGCCGAAGCCGGCCTCGGCGTCGGCCACGATCGGGGCCATCCAGTACGGCGTGTCGGCGGCCTCGCCGTCGCCGTCGATGCTGGCGTCGGCGGCCTCGGAGAACGTGATCTGGTCCGCCCGCAGCAGCGCGTTGTTGATCCGCCGCACCACCTGCGGCACCGAGTTGGCCGGGTACAGGCTCTGGTCGGGGTAGGTCTGCCCGGACAGGTTGGCGTCCGCCGCCACCTGCCAGCCCGATAGGTAGATGGCCTTGAGGCCGGCCCGCACCTGCTGCACGGCCTGGTTACCGGTCAGCGCGCCCAGTGAGTTCACGTAGTCCTCGCGGTGCAGCAGCCGCCAAAGCCGCTCCGCACCGAGCCGGGCCAGCGTGTGCTCCTCCTGCACCGATCCGCGCAGCCTGATGACGTCCTGGGCCGTGTACGTCCGCTGCACACCCGCCCAGCGGGGGTCTTCCTGCCACTGGCTTTGCAGCTGGCTGGCCTGCTCACTGATGCTGGTCATGTCGGTTCCGCCTCCTACCTGGGCTCCACTCCGGTCGCCTCACCCCGAGCATCTCCCGGCAAAAGCCTACTAGCCAGTAATGTGAGCAGAAAGAAACGCTAAAATTTATCCAATGAGAAGATAAGCTGGTTTTATGCCAGAAGGATCACCGAAATTGACGCAAGATCATGGTCTAGACCTTATGACGCTGGGCCAGCGACTGCGTCATCTGCGTCGATCGCGCGGCTTGACCCTGGCTGAGCTGGGCCAGCGCGTGGGCCGGGCCCCGTCCGCGCTGTCCCTGCTGGAGAACGGCCGCCGGGAGCCGAAGCTGTCGGTGCTGGAGGACCTGGCCCGGGCGCTGTCGGTGCCGGTGGAAGAACTGCTCCGGCGGCAGGCTCCCAGCCACCGGGCGCAGCTGGAGATCGCGCGGGACGCGGCCCCGCGGGACCCGGCCTCCTCCGAACGCGGGCTGCCACACCTGACGGGCGGGACCCGGGGCCCGACCGACGTGCTGGAGCACCTGGTCAAGCTGGCCGGCGCGCTGCGCGATCAGCGGGCCAAGCCCACCGCCACCCCCGAGGAAGCACGGCTGGCCAACGCGGAGCTGCGGGCAGCCATGCGGGAACGGGCCAACTACTTCCCCGACATCGAGCGAATCGCCGACCAGGCCCTGCAGCCCGCGGGCTACAACGGTGGCGGTGCGCTGTCCCAGGGCATGCTGCTCTCGGTGATGAGCCATCATGGCTTCGGCGTCCGCTACGTGCAGGACCTGCCCCGGTCGGTCCGGTCCCTGACCGACCTGCGCAATCACCGGATCTACGTCAAGCAGGAGCCGGTCGGCACCCACTCGCCCCGGGCCGTGCTGCTGCAGGCGCTGGGTCACTTCCTGCTCGGCCACGAGGCGCCCCGCGACTTCGCGGACTTCCTGCGCCAGCGGGTCGAGAGCAACTACTTCGCCGCCGCCGTGCTGATGCCCGAGAAGGCCGCCCTCCGGTTCCTGGCCGACGCCAAGGACGCCCGCGACCTAGCCGTCGAAGACCTGGTCGACACGTTCTCGGTCTCGTACGAGATGGCCGCGCACCGGTTCACCAACCTGGCCACCCGGCACCTGGACATGCCCTGCCACTTCACCAAGAACGATTCCGGCGGCGTGATCTACAAGGCCTATGAGTGTGATGGCCTGCTGTTCCCGGCTGACCCGTCCGGCGCGATCGAGGGCCAGCGGATGTGCCGCAAGTGGGCCGGTCGCCAGGTGTTCAGCGCCCCGGACCGGTTCTCCCCGTACTGCCAGTACTCGGCCACGCCCTCTGGCACCTACTTCTGCGTCTCCCAGGTCGATCCGCGCACCGACCGGGGCTTCGCCATCACCCTCGGTGTGCCGTACGAGGAGTCCCGCTGGTTCCGCGGCCGGGACACCTCGCTGCGGATGCGGTCCGGGTGCCCGGACGGCGACTGCTGCAAGCACCCGCCCGGCGACCTGGCCGCCCGCTGGGAGGGCATGGCCTGGCCGTCGGCCCGGGCCCACTCGCACGTGCTGTCGGCGCTCCCGGCCGGCATCTTCCCCGGGGTCCACGACGCCGACGTCTACGCGTGCCTCCCCCGCCACGCCACCAGCTGACAAGCGGCCCCCCGCCGCCGGACGCGACGGGAGGCCCCGGGGGTTAGCTGACGGCCCTGCCGTTGGCTGCTGCCCGGGCTGGGGGGCCAGCTGCCTCAGCGGCCGCGGCCGCGGTGGCCCGCTTGAGGACGTCGAGGATGGACAGGCCCTGGCCGACGATCCCGGTCACCACCTCATTGACCCCCTGGGTGCCGTTGAGGATGGTCAGGTTGGCATCGGCGATGCCCCGGGCCGCCGCCTCGACCAGCGTCGGCAGGGCGTCGATGAGTTTGCTGGCCGCGATGAGTTCCTGATTGCCCTCACGCAGCGACGCGGCGCGGGCCCGGTTCGCGTCGGCCTCGCCCTCGGCGGTAGCCCGCTCCGCGTGGGCGTTGGCGTCCGCGCGGACCTGCGCGGCCTGGGCCTCCGCTTCCGCCAGCGTCGTGTTCCGGTAGGCCTCGGCCTCGGCGCCGTACCGGGCCTGGTCCCGGTCGGCCTCCGCGATCGCGCGCTTGCGGTAGGCCTCGGCTTCGGTGGTGAAGCGGGCCTGGTCCCGGTCGGCCTCGGCGATCGTCCGCTTGCGGTACGCCTCCGCGTCGGCGGGCCGGCGGACGTCCGCCTCCAGGCGCTGGGCGGCCAGGTCGGCCTGGCGTTGCGCCAGGGCCGTCTGCTGCTCGATGACCTGCTGGGACGCCTGCGCCTCGACCAGGGGACCGGCCTGGGCCGCTCGCGCCTTGGCTTCCTCGGTCTCGGCCAGGTAGCCCGCTCGCTTGATGGCCGCGTCCCGCTCGTATTGCGCCTTCATGGCCGCCGCCTCGAGTTCGCGCTGGGTCGCCTCCTGGTCAGCGCGGGCGCTGGCCATCCGGGCCTGGCTGGCGACGGCCGCCGCGTGCGGGGCGGCGAGGTTGTTGACGTAGCCCGACGCGTCCTCGATCTCCTGGATTTCCAGCGCGTCGACCACGATCCCGAGTTTCTCCATCTCGCCGTGGCTGCCGTCTTTCACTTCCTGGGCGACCCGGTCCCGTTCCCTGATGATCTGCTCCACGGTGAGGCCGCCGATGATGGAGCGCAGGTGCCCCGCGAAGATCCGGCCGGCTAGTTCCTCCATCCGGTCCTGCTCGGACAGGAAGCGGCGGGCGGCATTGGCGATCGATACCGGGTCGTCGCCGACCTTGAACACCGCGACGGCCCGTACGTTCAGCCGGATCCCCTGCTTGGTGATGCAGTCCTCTACGATCTCGGCTTCGCGCAGGGCCAGCGACAGGAAGCGGGCCTTCTGCTTGACCGGCGTCACGAAACTGCCGTGGCCAGTGACGATGCGGAACTGGGTCTCGTCTTGGCGGCGTTTCGAGCCGGAGATCAGCAGGGCCTCGTTGGGGGCGGGAACGTGCCAGAACAGCATGGCGGGCTCCAGGGACTCAGGCGGGATTCGGTGATGGGCCTTCGAACGGCATGACGAGCACGGACCGCGCCGAGAGGCAGTCGAGGACGACCACCCGGCGGTGCCTCGGAATCGGCTCGTCCGACCAGGCAGCGAACGCCTCGGTGCCGCCCCGGACCGGCAGGAGCACTTCGCCGGGACCGGCCGGGGGAATGGAAACGGTGACGCGCCCAACCGTGCCGAGCAGGCTCGGCTCCGATGCCTTGGACATGCTGCGCCCGGCTTCCTTTTCCCCGTGCTGCCTCCCCCCAGGGCCGACATTAGACCCGCGCCGCACGCGATTGCGTCAAGAGACGGGCCACCCAACGTAAAGATTTTGCTCTGCCCTAAATCCTTCCCGATGTCCTGCTCATGGCGTTACTGTTGAGTAACTTAGGTCGCTGGGACCAGCAGTGCGCGAGGAGCAGCATGAGCAGCGGAACGGACACTCCCGAGGCGTCGGGCCAGTTCACTCTGGAGCTCAGCCAGGACCTGCGCGACATGCGCAGCTGGGTGCACGATTTCGCCGCCAACGTCATCCGCCCGGCCGGTGCCGGGTGGGACGAGCGTGAGGAGACCCCGTGGCCGATCATCGAGGAAGCCGCCAAGATCGGCCTGTACTCGCTCGACTTCTTCGCCCAGCAGGCGTTCGAGCCCAGCGGCCTCGGCATCGTGGTCGCCTTCGAGGAGCTGTTCTGGGGCGACGCGGGCATCGCCCTGTCGCTGGTGGGCAGCTCCCTGGCCGCGGTTTCGCTGGTCAGCAACGGCACCACCGAGCAGATCGGCGAGTGGGTGCCGCAGATGTTCGGTACGCCCGGTGACGTGAAGCTGGCCGCGTTCTGCTCCTCCGAGCCGGACGCGGGCAGCGACGTGGGCGCGATCCGCACCCGCGCCGTCTACGACGAGGCCAAGGACGAGTGGGTGCTGAACGGCACCAAGACCTGGGCCACCAACGGCGGCATCGCCAACGTGCACATCGTGGTGGCCTCGGTCGACCCCGCGCTGGGCAGCCGCGGCCAGGCCAGCTTCATCGTGCCGCCCGGCACCCCGGGCCTGTCCCAGGGGCAGAAGTTCCGCAAGCACGGGATCCGCGCCTCGCACACGGCCGAGGTCGTGCTGGAGGACGTGCGGGTGCCCGGCAGTTGCCTGGTCGGCGGCAAGGACCGGCTCGACACCAGGCTGGCCCGGGTCCGGGAAGGTGGCCGCAGTGGCGAGCAGGCGGCGATGAAGACGTTCGAGGCGTCCCGCCCCGGCGTGGCCGCGATGGCCGTCGGCGTAGCCCGGGCCGCGGTCGAATACGCCACCGAGTACGCCCGCGACCGCGTCCAGTTCGGCCACCCCATCGGCCAGAACCAAGGTGTCGCGTTCATGCTGGCCGACATGCAATCCTCGGTCGACGCGGCCCGCCTGCTGACCTGGCGTGCCGCCTGGATGGCCCGGCAGAACAAGCCGTTCACCCACGCCGAAGGCTCGATGTGCAAACTCGTGGCGGGGGAGACCGCCGTCCGCGTCACCGAGCAGGCCATCCAGATCCTCGGCGGCAACGGCTACACCCGCGAATACCCCGTCGAACGCTGGCACCGTGACGCCAAGATCTTCACCATCTTCGAAGGCACCAGCGAGATCCAGCGCATGATCATCGGCCGCGCCGTCACCGGGCTACCCGTCCGGTAGCTATCGGCCGGGCCTGACGGCCAGCTGGCCTAGATTAGTTCGGGTGAATGCAGTATTGACGGCTAAGGGGCTGTCCGCGGGGCACGCGGACCGGGTTGTCTTCTCCGGGGTTGACCTCGTGGTCTCACCGGGCAAGGTGATCGGGCTGGTCGGTGCCAACGGGGCCGGGAAATCCACCCTGCTGCGGGTGCTCGCCGGGCTGGACGACGGCGCAGGCGATGCCGGGTCTGTCTCGCTGAACCCGGGGACGGCAACGGTCGGTTACCTGCCGCAGGAGCCGGAGCGGTGGGCGGGTGAGAGCGTGCTCGCGTTCATCGGGCGGCGGACCGGGGTGGCCGGTGCTGCCGCTGAACTCGACGCGGCAACGGCCGCGCTTGAGACCGGGAAGGCGGGAGCGGACGACGCCTACGCGGAGGCGTTCGACCGGTGGATGAACCTGGGCGGGGCGGACCTGGAGGAGCGAACGGCGAAGGTTGCTGCCTCGCTCGGGCTCGCCGTGCGGCTGGAGGCGCCGATGACCTCGCTGTCCGGCGGGCAGGCCGCGCGGGCGAATCTCGCGTCGCTCCTGTTGGCGCGGTACGACATCTTCCTGCTCGACGAGCCGACCAACGACCTGGACATCGAGGGGCTCGCCATCTTGGAAGATTTCGTCGTGAAACTGCGGGCGGGGACGGTGCTCGTCAGCCACGACCGGGCCTTCCTGGAGCGGACGGTGGACCAGGTGCTCGAACTCGACCTGGCGCAGCAGTCGGTGCACCTGTACAGCGGCGGGTACCTCGCGTACCTGGAAGAGCGGGCGATCGCCCAGCAGCATGCGCGGGACGCTTACGAGAAGTTCGACGACCAGAAGACGGCCCTGACCGACCGGATGCGGACGCAGAGCAGCTGGGCGGACAAGGGCGTGCGGCAGGCCCGGGCCAAGGCTCCGGACAAGGACAAGAACCGGCTTTCGGCTCAGGTCAACCGGACGGAAAAGCTGGCCAGCAAGATCAAGATCACCGAGCGGAGGCTCGACCGGCTTGAGGTCGTGGACGAGCCGCGCAAGGAGTGGGAACTGCGGATGACGATCGCGGCTGCGCCGCGTTCGGGAACCGTGGCCGCAATGTTGCGTGACGCGGTCGTGTCGTTCGCCGACTTCACCCTCGGACCGGTGAACCTGCAGGTGAACTGGGCGGACCGGGTCGCCATCACCGGGCCGAACGGAGCGGGCAAGTCGACGCTGATCGGCGCGCTGCTCGGGCGGGTGCCGCTCTCGTCCGGTTCCGCGTCCCTCGGGTCCGGGGTCTCGGTGGGCGAGGTGGACCAGGCCAGGTCGCTCTTCGACGGTCCCGCGCCGCTGCTGGAGGCGTTCGCCGCGCAGGTACCCGCCCAGGCCCCGGACGAGACCCGGACACTGCTGGCCAAGTTCGGTCTGAAGGGAGACCACGTGCTCCGTTCCGCCTCGTCGCTGTCACCTGGGGAGCGGACCCGGGCCGCGCTTGCGCTGCTGCAGGCGCGCGGGGTGAACCTGCTCGTGCTCGACGAGCCGACCAACCACCTCGACCTGCCCGCCATTGAGCAGCTGGAATCGGCGCTGGACGGGTACCCCGCGACATTCCTTCTGGTGACGCACGACCGCAGGATGCTGGAGTCGGTTTCTGTCACGCGCAGGCTCATAGTGTCCGATGGCCAAGTCGCCGAGGTTGACGTGGCTTAAGACCGCGCCCGGACCGCCATTACTTGTTCACTTGGTGTTAGTGGGCTGATCGTCTGCTCCATAGCTGAACGGCGAATCCTCCAGGTTGACGCGTGCGTTTCTCGGGCGACCTGGAGGTCATCTCTATGTCCGACCTGTCCCGCCAGGGTTTCATCGGCGGAGCGGCCGGCCCGCAGCAGCGGTACGGGGACATCCGCGACATCAAGCATGTCGTGGTGGTCATGCAGGAGAACCGCAGCTTCGATCACTACTTCGGCTCGATGCGCGGGGTGCGCGGCTTCGGTGACCGGTCCACGATCACGCTGCCCGGCGGCAACTCGGTCTTCCAGCAGCCCGACGCGCCCAAGGTCGGCGCGGCCACCCGGTACCCGTGGCGGCTGAGCGGCACCGTTGAATGGCACGGTGCCGTCCCGCCGAGCGCGGAGCTTGGTGCGGCCAACTACGGCGGTACCGACCACAGCTGGCTGACCCAGCATGGCGCCTGGTACGGCGGGCTGATGAACGGCTGGATCCAGGCCAAGGCCGGCCCGACCACGATGGGCTTTCTCACCCGCGACGACCTGCCGTTCCACTACGCGCTGGCCGATGCCTACACGGTCGGCGACGACTACCACTGCTCGGTGATCAGCGCGACCGGCCCGAACCGCATCTACCTGATGAGCGGCACGATCAACGCCGGCCAGTCGCACCCCGGCTACGACGGCACCGCTCCGCATGTCGCCTACGACGGTGGTGGCAACCTGCAGCGGAACTTCCTGACCTGGCAGTCCTACGTCGAGACACTGCAGAACGCGGGCGTGTCCTGGCGGACCTACCACTGCGCCGACGACTACGGTGACAACGCCCCGCCCTACTTCGCGGCCTTCGCCAAGCTGGACCCGACCCAGACCGATCCGGAGACCGGTCAGCCCGGTGTGCCTGACCCGTCAAACCCGCTGTATGCCAACGGCGTGGCCGACATCAGCACCGACACCGGCGTCGAGAGGCAGAACGCCGACAATATCGCCGCCGCGCTCAAAGCCGACGTCCTGGCGGGCCAGCTGCCGCAGGTCTCCTACGTGGTCGGCAACCAGTTCTTCTCCGAGCACCCGGTCACCGCGCCGAGCAACGGCGCGTACTTCATGCGCGCCGTCCTGGAGGCACTCAACGCCGACCCGGACGTGTTCAACTCGACGCTGGTCATCGTCAACTATGACGAGAACGACGGGCAGTTCGACCACGTCCCGCCGCCCGTGCCTGCTCCCGGCGAGGAGGACGAGTTCGTCAGCGGCACCGACCTGTCCGAGTACGGCCTGACCGCCCCCGCCCCGGTCGGGCTCGGCTTCCGGGTCCCGCTGATCCTGGTGTCGCCGTGGACCCGCGGCGGCTGGGTCACCTCCGAGACCGCCGACCACACCTCGGTGACCCAGTTCTTGGAAAAGTGGACCGCCGCGCTGGGCCAGCCCGCGGTCTCGCCGAACATCAGCGCGTGGCGGCGCAAGGTCTGCGGCGACCTCACCGACGCCTTCGACTTCGCCTCGCCGGTGTATGGCCTGCCCGATTTGCCGGAGACCGGGCCGCTAATGGGGGAGACAAAATATGTCCCCCTGCCGGACACTGACGCCATGCCCCCGCAAGAGCCGGGTGCCAAGCCGGCCCGCCCGCTGCCGGTACAGCCGAACGCCAACCTGACCGGCTTCACCACCGCGGCCGGGGCAGTAACCGCGCAGCTGGCCTTCAGCAACAGCGGCCCGCACGTGCGCAAGGCGAGCCACTTCGCCGTCTACAACAACCTGGCCGACGTGCCCTCGCTGGCCGATTACCCGGCGGGGTTCCCCGGCCAGTACACGGTCGAGCCATCGGCGTACGGCCACACCGAGACCGGGACGGCTCCGGTCGGTGGCTCAGCCGGTGACACCAGATACGACATCGCCGTCACCGGGCCGAACCGCTTCCTGCGCCGCTTCACCGGCGACACCGCGGCGGCGAGCGCGCGGCTGTCGGTGCGTGTGGAGTACGTCGAGATGGGCTTCGGCGACGGGCCGCGCCTGCGGCTGACCCTGACCAACGGGAGCCACGGAGACGTGACGTTTACAGTCACGGCCAACGCCTACAGCCAGGCCCAGCCGTGCACCTGCACCGTGCGGTATCCCCGGTACGCCGTGTACCACGCCGACCCGCTGCACGGCTCCGGCGGCTGGTACGACCTGACCGTGACGGCCAGCACCGACGCCTCCTGGTCGCAGCGCTTCGTCGGCCACCTGGAGAACGGCGAGCCCAGCGTCACCGGCGTCTGACGGCGCCGCTCAATTCGCGGACCAGGTCGGTACGAGCCGGTCGTTCGGCGCCGCGGGTAGCCGTTCCGCGCCGGTGAGCAGCGCCCCGTGCACCGCCGGACGCGATCACCAGCCCCACCAGACACCGGCGCATCCCCGGCCCCCAACGGCGCACACCGGGCCGTGGTAGCGGCCGGCTCTACTTCAGCCGGAGGCGCTCAGGTTGTGCTTGATACAGGTGGGGACGCAGCAGCCTCCGGCCGCGGCGAAGCGGACGGAGGCTGCGGACGGAATTCTCAGACGCCGACGAGGTCGCAGACGAAGATGAGGGTCTCGCCGGGGGCAATGGCGCTGCCGGCGCCCCGGTCGCCGTAGGCCAGGTGCGGGGGGATCACGAGCTGGCGGCGGCCGCCGACCCGCATGCCCTGGACGCCCTGGTCCCAGCCGGCGATGACCCGGCCCACGCCCAGCTGGAACTCGAGCGGGTCGCCGCGGTCGTAGCTGGAGTCGAACTCCTCGCCGGTCGAGTAGGCCACGCCGACGTAGTGCACCTGCACCATGTCGCCCGCCTTGGCCTCGGCGCCGTCACCGGCCTTGATGTCGGTGATCTGCAGCTCAGCCGGCGGCTCGCCACCGGGGAAGTCGACTTCGGGCTTCTCGGTGCTCATACGGTTGTCTCCCACAGTGTGTCGGTGCAACATTCCCGCCCAGGTTAGTCAGCCGGAGGGTGCCCGCGCAGGGGTACGGCGCTCCCCGCCGGGCTGACCAGCGCATTAGGGTCGTTGGTATGCAATCAGGCAGCGAAGCCTCCATCGAGGTCATCGCGGTCGGTGTACCGGGCGGGTCGCTGGCCGTCGAGCACGTGAGCGCCGGAGGAGGCCCGGTGCTGGCCATCCACGGGATCAGCAGCCAGCGCAAACTGTGGAACTGGCTGCGGGCCCAGCGCCCCGGCCTGAGCCTGATCGCCCCGGACCTGCGTGGCCGGGGCGACAGTGTGGGCGTCACCGGCCCGTCGTCGGTGGCCCGGCACGCCGCCGACCTGATCGCGGTCCTGGACCACCTGGGCCTGGACGCGGTGCCCGTGTGCGGGATGTCGATGGGCGGCTTCGTCGCCGTCGAGCTGGCCACCAGTTATCCGGACCGGGTCACGGACCTGGTCCTGGTGGACGGCGGCTTCCCCATGGCCACCCCGCCGGGCCTGACCCCTGACGCGGTGCCCGCGATCTTCCGCGACCGGCTGGCCCGGCTGGACCGGGACTGGCCCTCGGTGGCGGACTACGCCCGGTTCTTCGTCGAGCAGACCGCGCCGCTGCTGAACCCGGCCGATCCGCTGCTGCTGGACTACCTGGCCCACGACCTGGCCGGCCCCCGGGTCCGGCTGAACGCCGGCGCGCTGATCCAGGACGCGACCGACATCTTCTTCGGTTCCTCGAAGTGGCAGCAGCTCACGGTGCCGGCCCGGCTGCTCACCGCGCAGTGGAGTACCGGGCCGGACAGCCCACCCGCCTACCCGCCGGCGGCCATCGAGCAGTTCCGCGATGCGCTGGGGCCACCGGGCCCGCTGGTCAGCGTCGAGACGGTGGCGGGTGTCGATCACCCCGCGTCGATCATGAGCCCGGCGGGCGCCCGCGCTACCGCCGCTCAGCTGCTGGAGGTGCTGTCATGAGCCCAGCCGAAGCCCCCGCGGCTGCGGTGAGCCCCGCCGACGCGGTGGTCAAGGCCCAGGTCATTGAGGCACTGGGCCGCGTGCTGCCGGCCGACCGGATCGTGGTGGACCCGGACGTGCTCGCCTCGCTGTCCCACGACGAGGCCGAATGGGCGCCGACCGGGCGGGCTACGGCCGCGGTGCGGGCCCGATCCGAGACCGAGGTTCAGCACGTGGTCCGTACCTGCGCCGAACTGGGCGTCCCGGTGGTGCCGCGTGGGGCGGGCACCGGCCTGTCCGGCGGGGCCAACGCGGTCACGGGCTGCGTAGTGCTCGACGTGGCCGCGATGGATCAGGTCCTGGAGATCGACCCGGACAACCTGCTGGCCGTGGTGCAGCCCGGTGCGGTCAACAACGACGTCAAGGCGGCGGTGGCCGCCCACGGCCTGTGGTACCCGCCGGACCCGGCCAGTGCGCCCTGGTCCACCATCGGCGGGAACGTGTCCACCAACGCGGGCGGCCTGTGCTGCCTGAAGTACGGGGTGACGCGCGACTGGGTGCTGGGCCTGCGCGCGGTCGTCGGCGGCCCGGTGAGCTACGGCGAAGCCGTCCGCCTCGGCCGGCGCACGACCAAGGGCGTGGCCGGCCTGGACCTGGTCAGCCTGTTCGTCGGGGCGGAGGGCACGCTGGGCGTGGTCACCGAGGTGACGCTGCGGCTGCGGCCCGCACTGGCTGCCACCCCGCGTACGGTCGTGGCCGCGTTCGGCGACCTGGTCAGCTCGGGCCGGGCCGTGGCCCAGATCACCCGGCGCGGACTGACCCCGGCCGTGCTGGAGCTGCTCGACCGGTCCTGCCTGGAGGCGGTCGAGAGCTGGAAGCACCTGGGCATCGACGCGGATGCGAACGCGATGCTGCTGGCCCGGGTGGACACCCCGGGCGAGTCCGGGGTGGCCGAAGCCGCCGCCATCGCCACGACCATGACCGACACCGGCGCGCTGTGGGTGGAACAGTCCACCGACGACGCCGAGGCCGAGGCGCTGTTCGAGGCCCGCCGGCTGGCCTACCCGGCGTTCGAGCGGCTCGGGCCGGTGCTGACCGAGGACGTCTGCGTACCGCGCTCGGCCATCCCCGCCATGCTGGAGCAGGTCGCCATGATCGGCGCCCGGCACGGGGTGCAGATCGCCACCATTGCGCACGCCGGGGACGGGAACCTGCACCCGCTGATCATCACTCCGGCCGGCGACGACGCGGCCCGCGCCGCGGCCCAGGCCGCGTTCGACGAGCTGCTGGCCGCGGCGATCGCGGTGGGCGGCACGGTCACCGGCGAGCATGGCGTCGGCCTGCTGAAGCGGGACGGGATGCTGCGGGAGCTCGACCCCGGGGCGGTCGCCATGCAGACCGCCGTCCGGCAGGCCCTGGACCCCAAGGGCATCTTCAACCCGGGCAAGGGCTGAGCCGCTTGAGCCTCATCCAGCGCCTTCTCCGGCAGGTCGTCGAGGCCGCGGTAGCTCACGTCGGCCCGGGTCAGCTGCCGCCCGAACACCAGCGCGGACAAGATCATGACCTTGGCTGGCCGTCCGGGGGCGTAGATGAACCCGTCGTGCCCGGTGGCGATCCCGACCACGCGCGGGGCCAAGCCGTACCGTGCGGCCAGCGCGCCGGCCTGCTCGTCGAGCACCCGGCCGAGCCACTGTCCCACCGTGCCGAAGCCGGACCAGCCAGATCCGCATGGGCCGACCCTAACCGCGTAGGCTGAGCCTGTGCAGGGTTCAGTGGTGGTCGATCTTCTGCAGCCTGTGCTGGGCAAGCAGGGACAGGTCAGGCTGGTGGTTCGCGGGCTCAGCGGGCGCTGGACCGTCAACGACGACAAGCATCCGCTGGTCAGCGTACAGCTACGCGCGGATGGGCTGATCGAGACCACCCGCGACGACGGGTGGAACGTGCTGGACCCGGCCGACATCCTGGCCGTGGAGTGGGTGTCCCGCGAAACCGAAGGCCAGGGCCAGTACCTCTGACCAAGGCCCGCACCCGATCGCGGGCCCGCATACTCCGGG
Organism: uncultured Streptosporangiaceae bacterium; assembly: GCA_964250865.1. Classification (GTDB taxonomy): domain Bacteria; phylum Actinomycetota; class Actinomycetes; order Streptosporangiales; family Streptosporangiaceae; genus Bog-532. Next base: position 2,024 of record CAXUJF010000069.1, on the reverse strand, counting down.
GGAGTGGCGATGGCTGAGATAGCCGGGCGCCGGATGAGAGCCGAGATCGACGGGGACTTTGTGGTCTTCCTCATCGGGCCCCGCTTCGGCAGCAAGCTGCACCTGTACCGCTCGTTCCTCGACCTCGGCGGTCGTCGCGGCATGCAGCACATGCTCGAATACCTGGTCGCCCATCCGGAGAGGGGCCTGCTCGGCTACCAGCAGCTAGGCGTGCTCAACATGGTGCAGTACTGGCGCTCGTTCGAGCACCTGGAGGCATTCGCCCGGGACCAGGACGACCCGCACCTGGCCGTCTGGCGGCGCTACTGGAAGCGGGTCGGCACCAGCGACCGGAGTGGCATCTGGCACGAGACGTACCTGGTCCGGGCGGGCGAGTACGAGGCCATTTACGGCAACATGCCGCCGTTCGGCCTGGGCCGGGCGGGCCGCCTGGTGCCGGCCTCAGAGTCCTCCTCGGCCCGCCGGCGGCGGCGGGCCCCCCCCCCCCGCGCAGCGGGGGGGGGGCGGGGGGGGGGGCTGCGGCGGCCGGGGGGCCGCAGCGCCCGCCCCGGCCCCCCGCCGGCGGCGGGCCACCGCACCCTGATCAAGGTGGCGGGGTCAGGCGTGGAGCATGCGGCCGAAGATCTCCATGGCTTCGGTGGCGGTGCTGTCGGCGGCGTCCACGACCCCCAGGAACGCCGCGTAGCCGTGGATCAGGCCGGGTCCGGGCACGTACTCGGTGAGCACGCCGCCGTTCTTGAGCCGGTCGGCGTAGGCGGCGCCTTCGTCCCGCAGCGGGTCGAACTCGGCCGTGGCCACGACGGCGGGTGCGACCCGGTTGACGTTGGCGTAGGCCAGGTTGGCCTCGGCGTAGGCCAGGCCCGCTTCGGGATCGGAGGCATCGCCCAGGGCGGGCAGGTACTGGTGGTAGAACCAGGTCATGTCGTCTCCGGTCAGGAAGTACCCCCGGCCGTTCTCGGCGTGGGACTTACTGGCCATGGACGGGTCGGTGGCCGGGTAGAACAGCAGCTGCGCGGCCAGCGGGATCTCCCGGTCGCGGGCCCGCAGCGCCAGCCCGGCCGCCAGCGACGCGCCAGCTGAATCGCCCGCCACCCCCACCGGTTCATCTCCGCGCTCCTCACCGATCCAGCGGAGCACGTGCTCGGCGTCGTCCAGGCCGGCCGGGAACGGGTGCTCGGGGGCCAGCCGGTAGCCGACCGACACGACCCGGGCACCGGTCACGTTGGCCACGCGGCGGCACAGCGGATCGTGCGTATCCACGTCGCCCACGACCCAGCCGCCGCCGTGCATATAGACGACCGTGCCGCCGCGTGGTTCACACGGCTCGAAGACCCGCACCGGCACCCCGCCCGGCGATTGCTGGTCCGCCACCGACGCGACCGGTTCGGGCACGAACTGCGGCCCGCGGCGGCTGAACGACAGCGCGCGGTAGTGCGCACGGGTCTGTTCCGCATTGTCACGAACGAGCGGTAGCAGCCCCTTGGCCTCGAGGTGGTCGAGGATCGTGCGGAACTGCGGATCAAGCGGCATCGGTGCCTCCCAGCGGGCTGTCACCGAGAAGCTATCGGGCACACTGGGCAGATGACCAGCACCGTGGTACCGAAAGTTCTCGACGGCGCTGACCCGCACGATCCCCGTGATCCGCGCGGGCTGCGCTCCGGGGCGCCGCTCCTGGACGCCTGGCTGCGGGCCAGCGCCACGGGCAACGGCGACGCGGCCCGGATGAGCATCCCCGGGCACAAGCAGCGGCCCGGCCTGACCGGTGCGGTAGTGGCCGGCGACATCCCGCTGTACGCCGGTCTGGACACGATCAAGCACGCCGACGCGCTGCTGGCCGAGGCCGAGCAGCGTGCCGCCCGGCTGTGGGGCGCGGACTGGTGCCGGTTCTCGGTGGCCGGGTCCACCCACGGCAACCAGGCCCTGGCCCTGGCCGTGGGCCGCCCGGGAGACGAGGTGGTGGTCAGCCGGACCTTGCACCGGTCGCTCCTGCTCGGGCTGGTGCTGGCCGGGCTGCGTCCGGTGTC
>CAXUJF010000068.1:0-16869 GCA_964250865.1 uncultured Streptosporangiaceae bacterium | reverse complement strand
GCGGTGCACCGGGCCGCGCTGGCCGACCCCGGCCGCGGCGACCCCGTGGTCACCCGGGCCTTCACCGGCCGCCCGGCGCGCGGCCTGCCCAACACGTTTACCGAGAAGTACGGCCCGATCGCACCGGTCGGCTACCCGGCGCTGCACTACCTGACCAGCCCCCTGCGTAAGGCGGCCACCGCCGCCGGCGACCCGGAACTGGCCAACCTGTGGGCCGGCACCGGCTACCGCAACGCCATCACCGGCCCGGTCGCCAGCATCCTCACCCACCTGGCCAGTGACAGCTAGCCGGCTGACCTCGGGTGGCCTAGAGGTCTCTGGTCATTTCCAGGTAGGCGCTGCCGTCCCAGGCTTGGGCCCGGCGGACGAGCTGGTAGCCGCGAGCCCGGTAGAAGGGCTCGGCGTGCAGGGCCACCCCGGCCTCGATCCGGGTCGCGCCGGTCCGAGTGCGGAAGTCCCCTTCGATGTGGCCGAGCAACCGGGTGGCGATCCCCCGGCGGGTGTAGGCGGGGTCGACGTAGACGTGGCGGAGCCGGGTGCCCTGCCAGCCGGCCAGGCCGACGATGACGCGGGCGGCGGTGCGGGCCACGAAGAGCTGGCGGCTGGCGATCATTTCCTGGAGCTCGTCCGTGCTGACGTCGGCCAGCAGGGTGGCGACCTCTTCCGGTGAGTAGGCGGCGGGGGCGTGGCGGGCGAAGGCGGCGTGCCGAATCTCCAGCAGCCGCGGCACGTCCTCCGGCTGGGCGTCTTCCACGGTGATGGGCTCCATGTCCGGGGTCACGCCGGGCGGGTCATTCCGGAGCGGTAAAGACGGCGATCACGGCTCCGACGTGCATGCCGGCAGCATAACCACGGTGATCCCGGTTAAACGCCGGCGCCGTGGCGACCTCACGAAAGCGCCGGGCCGGACGTCTACCTGATGATCACACCGCACGAGCTGAACGAGGTGTCAGAGATGTCCACCGTTTCCCCGACCACCCGGCACGCGGTCATCGGCTCGCCGATCGCGCCGCTGACCGTCGTCCGCGACGACGACGGGATCACCGGGGTGTACTTCCCGCACCACTGGACCCGGCCCGACCCGGCCACGTTCGGGCCGGAGGTGGACGCGGCCGATGACCGTGGCTTCGACGCCGTGGCCAGCCAGCTGGCCGCGTACTTCGCGGGCGAGCGCCGGGAGTTCGAGCTGCCGCTGACCCCGCACGGGAGCTTCCCGGCCCAGCAGACCTGGAAGCTGCTGGCCGCGATCCCGTACGGACAGACCACCACCTACGGCGAGCTGGCCCGCCAGCTCGGCGGCGTCACTGCCCAGGAGGCGGGCGGGTTCGTCGGGGCCAATCCGCTGTCGATCCTCATCCCGTGCCACCGCGTGGTCGGGTCCACCGGCAAGCTGACCGGGTACGCCGGCGGCCTGAAGCGCAAGCAGCACCTGCTCGAGCTGGAAGGGGCCATCCCGGCCAGCCTGTGGTAGCGCTCAGCGCAGCAGGCCGGCGTAGACCAGGGCGGGATCGGCGCCCAGGGCGGCCTTGGCCAGCGCCGTGTCCCGGTCGGCGATGATCTCGAGGTGGCCGGCCTCGAGCCCGTCGAGGGCCTGGCGCACGACGTCGGCCGGGTCGTTCTTGGGGAGGTCCCAGCCCGCCATCATGTCGGTGTCGGTGGCGCTCATGGCCAGCCCGGTGACCTGGGTGCCCTGGGAGGCGAGCTCCAGGCGGACGCCATTGGTCAGGCTCCACTCGGCCGCCTTGGCCACCGCGTAGGAGTTCGCGCCCGGGTAGGACAGCCAGGACATCCGGGACAGCACGTTGAGGATCGCCCCGCCGCCGGCCGCCGCCAGCCCGGGGGCGAACGCGCGCACCACGCTCAGCGTGCCGAGCACGTTGGTGTCCAGCTCCAGCCGGATCTTAGCCAGGTCCCCGGTGACCAGGTCCTGCGCCATGGAGACCCCCGCGTTGTTGATCAGCAGGGTGACGTCGGGCGCGGCTGCGGCGGCGGCGGCCACCGAGGCCGGGTCGGTGATGTCCAGGGCCAGCACCTCGGCCCCGGGGAGGTCGATCCGGCCGGGCTCGCGGGCGGTGGCGTAAACCCGGGCGGCGCCCCGCTCCAGCAGCTGCTGAGCGAACAGGCGGCCCAGGCCGCGGTTGGCCCCGGTGACCAGGGCGATGCTTCCGTTGATCTTCATGAGGTCAACCGTATGTCGCGTGTTGATAGTCAGTCGATCACTATTTCTTTCATTATAATGTCCGTCTGACTCATTTGGCGTAGGCGGATAAGATCTCGGTCATGGACCTGCTGGGTGAGATGCTGGCGGTGTCCGGCGTGCGCGGCGCGGTCGGGGCCCGGATTGAGGCCGGGCCGGACTGGGGCTGGTGGTGGGCGTCGGCCACGCCGCGGGCCGCGCTGCACGCGATCACCTCGGGGACCGCGTGGCTGGGCCTGCCCGGGGAGCCGCCGGTGCAGCTCATGCCGGGCGACGTGGTGCTGCTGCCGGGCGGCACCGAGCACGCCCTGGGCAGCGATCCCGCGGCGATCGCCCGGACTCGCCCGGGCACCGCCGACCGCTGGCACACCCTGGACAGCGGGGCGGTCCGGATCGGCCGGGAGCCGGTCGTGGCCCAGATCCTGTGCGCGGACTACGGGCACGACGCCGTGGTCTCGACCCAGGTCCTCGGGCTGCTGCCGGACCTGGTGCACATCCGCGGCCGGGACGGCGGGCTGGTCGAGGACACGGTGCGGCTGCTCGGGCGCGAGCTGGCCACCCCGCGGCTGGCGACCGGGATCGTGCTGGACCGGCTGGTCGACGTGCTGCTGGTCCAGGTGCTGCGGGCCTGGCTGGACCGCGCGCCCGAGCAGGAGCCGTCCTGGCTGGGCGTGCTCAGCGACGACATCGTCGGCGCCGCCGTGACCCGGCTGCACGAAGATCCGGCCCACCCCTGGACCACCGGGACGCTGGCCCGGGAGACGGGCGTCTCCCGGGCTACGCTGGCCCGCCGGTTTACCGCCACGACCGGCGAGTCACCGGGCGCCTACCTGACCCGCTGGCGGATGGACCTGGCCGCCCGCCGGCTCCGCGACACCGAGGACAGCCTGGAGGTCATCGCCCGGGCCGTCGGCTACACCTCCGTCTACGCCTTCAGCCGGGCCTTCAGCCGCCTGCGGGGCGGGCCGCCGGGTCAGTACCGCACCCGGGCCCGGCAGCAGCCAGCCGCCACGGCCTGAGCCGGACAAGCTCTAGATGATTGATTCCAGGGCGTTAGTGATCATAAGGGGTTAGCGACCGCAGGATGGGTTGGCCCGTGTGCTGGTTGTGCCAGATGGCAGCGGTCAGGGCGAGGAGTCGCTGGAGGACGCGGACGATCACGCCGCCGGGGGTGCGGCCGTGGTGTCGTTCGAGGTCGAGCTGTGCTTGGAAGTCTCGGCCGAAGTAGTTCTTGTCGCCGATCAGCGTCTGTCCGGGCCGCTGGAGAGGAGTTCGGGCTCGGTGGCGAAGATATCGAGCAGGGTCTCGCGTTCGTCTGCCTTTGCCCCGGTCAGCGCGAAGGCGATCGGCAGCCCGCCCAGCGTGCACACCAGGTGCAGCCGCAGCCCCCAGAAATAGCGCGAGTGACTGGCGCAGTAGCCGTACTGAGCCCATCCGGCCAGATCGGAGCGCTTGGCCGTCTCCCTGGAACGGCCGCATTCGACCGGTGTAGAGTCCACCACCCAGACATTGTCGGTCCATAGTGCCGTGTCCGTGGCCAGTTCGCGTGTGACCTGACGGACGAGTTCGGCGGCCTTGCGCAATCGCTTGTTGTAACCGGGCTGCTTGGGCAGGTACGGGAACAGGTGCCGCAGATGGGCATGAGCGTGGCGGAGCCACCGGGCCTCGGACGTGAATCCGAGGATCGCCTGCATCATCGCCAGTGTGACCAGCTCGGCATCGCTGAGCTGCGGCGTTATGCCCGCCGGCGGGCGCTGCGGCGCGAGCTGCGGCGAGCTTCTCAGCAGGTCGTCGGTCTTCACGAACAGCGCGGTTGCCAGGGTATTCAGAGCGGCATCCACCGTGTCTCCAGGTCTGACGTCGGATGGAGGGACGCCAGGGCACGGGTCACGCTGATGGCCCCGGCGCTCTGGGCAGGCAGGGCTCAGGCCGCGCGGATCGCGGCAAGAGGGCGCTGGGCTACGGCCAAGGCCTGGCCGCCGCTGGATCTTGTTCAGTCCTGCGCGGGCGGCATCGGCTCAGCGCCCGGGTCCTACCCGGGCATTGCCGGGTGAGACCATCCCGCCGCCAGGCCTGTGCGAGCGGTCGCCCGGGTGTGGTCAATGCGTCAGCAGGTGCACTACCAGGGCGAGAACGCCGAGGCCCAGGGTGAGCTTGAGTGCGAGGATCGCGCCGGTGGCAGCGATGGTGATCAGCCAGCCTCGCCGGGTTCTGGGCCGCCGGATGTGCTTGAGGCCGGGCCAGCGCCTGGTGGTCCGCTCGGTCACAACGTGCCTCCACGTATGGTGCGGGATGGCGGCGCGGCGCGCTCTTGGCGCACGCCCGTGCCCTGGCTTGCGGCTGGGACGGCAGGTGCCCGGTCGCCCCGGCCGCTCCGTCACTGGCCGGACGGCGCGTTCCAGTCGAGGAGCTGGACGATGACGCCATTGGGGTCGGTGACCTGGAACGCGCGCTCGCCCCAGGGCTCCTCGCGCAGCGGCATGGTGATGTCCACGCCCTCCGCGCGCAAACGGGCCAGCTCACCCTCGAGGTCCTCGACGACGAACGCCAGGATCAGGCCGGCGGCGTGGGTATCGCGCTGGTCCTCGGGCAGCAAGGGCAGACCGCGGCGCACGAAGGCGACGTGCATCCCGGCGTCCTCGCGTGCCAGGGAGGCGAAGCCGTCGGCGGCCAGCTCCTGCCGGAAGCCGAAGTGGCTGGTCAGGAACGCGGCGGAGGCGGGCACGTCGGCGACGTTGAGGGATACGGCGGAAGCGGTGATCTGCACGGGAGGGCTCCTCGGGCTGGGCGATCGGGACAGCAATCAACATTGTACCTAGTACAATGTACTGTGTATAACAAAAGTATGCGGGAGAATGTTCCGATGCCCACCGAACACAGCAGCAGCGGCGACCCGGCACGCACTCTGCAGCTGCTCTGGCGCGAGCCCGGCGCCGCGGACTCCCGGCGCGGACCGCGCCAGGGCCTGAGCCCCGGGCGGGTCGCCGCGGCCGCGCTCACCCTGGCGGACACCGCCGGCCTGGGCTCAGTCACCATGCGCGCGGTCGCCCACGCCCTCGGCGTGGCGCCGATGTCGCTATATACCTACGTGCCGGGCAAGGCCGAGCTGCTCGACCTGATGCTCGACACGGTCTACCTGCAGATGCCCCGCGGCGACCTGTCCGGCATGCCGTGGCGCGAGCGCCTGGCCGCCGTCGCCCAGGAGCACCGGGACCTGTTCACCCGCCACCCCTGGATCACCCAGGTCTCCACCAGCCGGCCCCCGCTCGGCCCCGGGCTCATGGCCAAATACGAGCACGAACTTTCCGCGTTCGAGGGCCTCGGGCTCGACGACGTCGAGATGGACGCCGCCCTGACCTTTTTGCTCGGCTTCGTCCAGGCCGCCGCGCGCTCAGCCGCCGAGGCGGCCGCCGCCCGGCACGACAGCGCGATGAGCGAGGAGCAATGGTGGGCCGCCAACGCACCCCTGCTCGCCCGGGTCTTCGACGAGGCGAAGTACCCCACGGCCTCCCGCGTCGGCGCCGCCGCAGGCGCCGCCCACGGCGCGGCCTATAACCCCGACCACGCCTACACCTTCGGCCTGCAGCGCGTCCTCGACGGCCTCGGCACCCTCATCGACACCAGCGGCGCCTGACCCGCAACCGCTGGCCTGGCCACGCCTCCAGACCGCACCGCCCGCAACCTTCGCTGGCCGCACCAAACGGACTACGCCACCTGATCGTCTAAGACACCCCCCTTCGCCGCGGACGGTTACTACCGGGAGCCGATCGGGCCGCACGCGACCCACTGCGGCCCGGCCGAGCTCCGGTCGTTCTTCGACCGGCAGTTCAGCGACGGCGGCGGGATCGGCCGGCAGGACTGCGTGCTGACCGACGACGGGGTGCGCTGCGTGGTCGAGTACAACTGCGTCCGCTGGGGCCGTCAGGACCTGCCCGCCCAAGCCGGGCTGGGCGTCTTCGAGCGTGACCCGGACGGGGGGCTGGCCGCGGTCCGCGTCTACGACGACGTGGAGCCGCCCGCCGGAGTGCGCTGAGCGTCCTGGGCGCCAGGAGCGTCCTGCGGCGGCCGCCGGTCGTAGCCGTGGAACCTGGAGTAGTCGCCCGCCTCCCAGGCCTGGCGCAGTCCGGGCGCGCCCAGGTCCCAGTCCGGGCGGATCTGCTGGAAGGCCGCGCGCAGGTCGCGCCACAGGTCGTAGAACGACGGGCGGCCCCAGAACCAGTAGCCGTTGTAGATCGAGTGCACGACCAGGCCCGGCGTGAGCACCAGCGTGTACGGCACCATCGGGTTGTGCTCGGGGTCGGTGTACTCCGGGATGTCCAGGTCCTGCTGGACGATCCGCCCCGGGTCGGAGAAGAAGGGCCACTGCGCCCCGACTGACGCGCGGAACTCCTGCGACGTGTGGTGGTCGTCGGTCGAGATCGTCGCGACCTGGGTGTAGGCCACCGCGATCTTAGGGTAGTTCGCGGCCAGTTCGAGGTGCTGCTGGTGTTCCTTGGGGCAGTAGTGGCCCCGGGCCAGCGTCAGGATCAGCGGGTCGTCGCCCTGCACCGCGCTGAGCGAGCGAACGGTGCCGGTGTGGTCGGGCAGCGAGTAGTCCGGGAAGACGGCGCCGGGCACGATGTCGGAACGCATGACTGGACGCTACGGGACCAGCGGTGTCCCGGCCAAGACCGGGCCCGCCCTAAGCTCACTGGTCCGTCCGCTGGTCCGTCCGCTGGGCCGTCCGCTGGGCCACGGCGGCGTCCCAGAACTGCTCGATCGGCGGGTAGAGCAGCTCGTGGTCACGCGGCAGGCTGGCCTTGACCTCGCGGGTCCGGGCGTCAGCGAGGACCTCGACCTGGCCGGCCTCCACCGCGTCGAAGGTCTGCTGCGCGACCGACTCCGGGCTGATCTTGGGCCCGCTGGCCAGCGCGGCCATCTCGGTGTCGATGAAGGCCGCGTGACCGGCTCGCGGGCGAAGGCCTGGCCCAGCCCGCGATTGGCCCCGGTGACCAGGGCCAACGATCCGTCGATCTTCATGACTCCCCTCGGGGCAGGTGTGGTAGCCCCTCAATATCAGAACAGGGTGAGCGGTTCTGCGGGGGCCGGGTCCGGGCGCGCCGGGTCCGGCAGCGGCTCGACCTCCGGCACCAGGGCCCGTACCTCAGCGTGGAACCGGCGGGCCAGCTCGGGCGCGCCGACGTTGTCAGGCGTGTGGATGAACACGGTCGGGGAGCGCCCCTCCCGCAGCCAGCCCGCCACCGTGGCCAGCCAGGGCTGCCACCCGGCGACGGTGCGGACCGGGTCGTCCCGGCCGATGTAACGGACCATGGGGTAGGCGGTCAGGGCCCGGCTCCGGCGGGGCAGCCGCGGCTTCTTGGCCCACGACTCCCGTTCGGCCGCGCTGGCCGGCGCCCCGTCGAACAGGACCGTGGTGTCGAAGGTGACCCACTCGGCGCCCACCTCGGCCAGCGCCCGCTCCAGCTGCTGAGCCGAACGCGGGTCGTCGAAGAACGCGCGGTGCCGGACCTCGGCGCAGTACCGGTGCCCCCGCGGCAACCGGCGCAGGAAGCCGGTCAGCGTGCCCAGGTCGGCCGGGCTGAACGACGGCGGCAGCTGGATCCAGAGCGCGTGCGCCCGGGGCCCGAGCGGTTCGACCGCGGCCAGGAAGGTGCGCATCGGGTCGCCGACGTCGGCCAGCTGGCGCTCGTGGGTGACCAGCTTCGGCAGCTTGAGGATGAACCGGAAGTCCGCGCCGGTCTGCCCGGCCCACGACTCGACCGTGCCGGGGGGCGGCGTGGCGTAGAAGGTCGTGTTGCCCTCCACGGCGTTGCACCAGGTCGCGTAGGCCCGAAGGCGGTCCCGCGGCCCCAGCGAGCGCGGCAGGTAACGGCCCTGCCAGGGGGCATAGCTCCACATCGCACAGCCGACGTGAAGTTCCATAGACCTGAGGCTACTGGGCCGGTCCGACACTCGCGCCCGGGCCGGGCTGGCCCTCGCGCGGCGACGGAAAGTTTGCCGGTCGCAGGCTCGGGTAGAGCCGCGGCCATGACATTGGGACCTGTGCACGCCGCGCTGGCCGGGGCGGCCAGCGGATCCCGTTCGCTCACCGGCCTGGCTGCGCTGATCCTGGCCACCCCCGGCGACGCCAAGCGGCAACCCGATCGCACGCTCGGCCGTCCGTGGGTCAAGGCCGTAGCCGGGCTGGCGGCGACGGCGGAGATTTCGGCGGACAAACTGCCCGCCGCGCCCAGCCGCCTGAACCCGCCCGGTCTGGCCAGCAGGCTGGTCGGAGCGGCCGCGGCGGGGGCGATCATCGCCCGCCGCACCCCAGGGGACGCCAGGTTCGACACACGGCCGGCCCAGGTCGCGGGCTGCGTCGCGGCCAGCGTCGGCGCCGCGCGGGCCACGGCCTGGCTCGGCACGCGCTGGCGGGCCTGGGCCGCTTCCCGGTTCGGCCACGACTGGATCGGCGCCGTCATGGAGGATGCGACCGCCGTCACCCTGGCCACGGCGGCCGCGCGCGAGGCCTCGGCATAGCCGCGCGCGAGGCCTCGGCCTAAGACGCAACGTTGCGTCTTTGCAACCAGGCGACCACAGATACGCATACCAGGCCCGGCCCGCATCTGCGGAACGCAGGTTGTTCGGCCTGGAACTTTGCCAGTGCCTTCCGGCAGGCAGCTGCGCGTAACGTCCAAAGCTGACTTGGCCTTCGCGGCCACTGAATACTGCCGGAAGATGCAGTGTTTGCGGCCAGGACTCCTGTGAGCCAGCCGTCGCCTTTCCCGTGCCCTGGCTCGGCGGACACTCGAAGGAAGATCTCTCACCTATGACCGGCAACACGAGCACTCCTACTTTGATCACAACTCGCTTCGGCTTCGATTCGACCGCCGCCGAGGTAGCCGAGAGGATTGACCTCACCAGCAGCCGGGCCATCGTCACTGGTGGCGCCTCGGGTATTGGCGCCGAGATAGCGCGCGCGCTGGCCAGTGCCGGGGCGGCGGTCACCCTCGCGGTGCGTAACGCCGGCGACGGCGGCAACGTCGCCGCCAAAATCCGTTCCGGTACCGGCAACGACAAGGTCGTGGCCGCCCCGCTGGACCTGACCGACCCGGCCAGCATCGCCGCCTTCGCCGCCGCGTGGGACGGGCCGCTCGACATTCTCGTCAACAATGCCGGGGTGATGGCCATCCAGGACCTGGCCCTGACCGGCCGCGGCGACGAGATGCAGTTCGCGACCAACCATTTCGGCCATTTCGCCCTCGCGCTCGGCCTGCATGATGCCCTCGCCGCCGCGGCCAGCGAAGCCCGGATCGTTTCCGTCAGTTCCAGCGGCCACCTCGCATCGCCGGTGATCTTCGACGACCTCGACTATTCCTTCCGCGCCTACGACCCGTTCGGCGCCTACGGGCAGTCGAAGACGGCGAACGTCCTTTTCGCGGTCGAGGCCACGAGACGCTGGGGCGGCGACGGCATCACCGCCAACGCGGTCAATCCCGGCGGGGTCGCCACCGAGCTACAGCGCCACGTCGGCGGCCGCGAGTACATGCAGCAGGCAGCTGAGCGGTGCAGCCAGGCGGGAAGCGCGCTGAAGACCGTGGAGCAAGGAGCGGCCACCGCTGTCCTGGCGGCCACCTCGGCCCGGCTGGAAGGCGTCGGGGGCCGCTACTTCGAGGACTGCAACGAGGCTGCCGTGATCCACAAGCGCGGGGCGGGCCTGGGCGGCGTCGCCCCCTACGCCCTGGACCCCGGCAATGCCGAGCGGCTCTGGGAGGTGTCGCTCCGGCTGATCGCGTAGGCGGACGTACGGCTCCGACGCCCTGATCTGAGGGCCAGGCTCGATCTCACGCTTCTCGGTAACCCCGGCAATTAAAGGTCGTTAGCATGATCCAGTCATGCCACCGCCGACGACGACCCCGGGGCCCGACTCCCCCGCCACTGGCGCCCCGAAGGGCCGCGCCCCGCACCGGCGCAACGAGCAGGCCCGCATCGCGGTGCTGCACGCGGCCGACGACCTGCTGGCCGAGCGCGGCTTCGCCGGGCTGACGATCGAGGGGATCGCGGCCCGGGCCGGCGTGGCCAAGCAGACCATCTACCGCTGGTGGCCGTCCAAGGTCGAGGTGCTGCTCGGCACGCTGATCGAGGATTCGCAAGAGAGCCTGGCCCTGCCGGAGACGGTCTTGTGAGCCCGCCAGCCCACCGAACACCGCGAGTCCCTCCAGCCTCACGGCAATGGTCAGGACGGGCGCACCACGGCGCCGGCGATTTCGTTGAGGGCACGGATGCGCGGGTTCTCCCGGCTGGCGCACCAGACCAGGCCGAGGGGCAGCGGGGGCAGGTCGGCGATGGGGATCAGGACGACGTCGTCGCGGTTGAAGAGGGGGACGGTGGAACTGGTGGGGTGGACGATGCGCCCGCGGGCCACCAGCGAGAGGATCTCGTTGATCGTCTGGACGGGCTGGGTGCGGCGGATCGGGCGTCCTGACGGCGTGCGCGGCGGCATGAGCAGGTCGTAGACCGCGGGCGGGGTGGTCGGCGGCAGCTCGGCTACCTCATCGTCGGCCAGGTCCTCGATGGAGACGGACTGGCGGCCGGCGAGCCGGTGCGTAGCCGCCACGGCCAGGGCTCGCTGGTAGTAAGCGAACGCATGCCCGGCCACGAGATCCGGTTCGTCGACGGCGAGCCAGTTGCACAGGACGTCGATATCTCCCCGGCGCAGCAACCGGTAGGCGTCGAAGGTCTCGACCTCCTGAAGCCGGATCTCGCAGGCGGGGTAGCGGGCCTGGAAGGCGGCGGTGAGCCGGCTCAGGGCCGGCCCCTCGGCCGTGAGGACGAATCCGATCCGCAGCAACCCGCGGACGACCTGAGACAGCGCGCTGGCCCGGGCCAGGGCCTGGTCCACCGCCGTCAGCGCCGGCCCGAGGTCCGCCCTGAGCTGCTCGCCCGCGGGGGTGAGGCTGACCCGGCGGCTGGTCCGGTCGAAGACCTTGACCCCGAGCCGGGACTCGAGCACCCGGACGGCCTCGCTCACCCCGGGCTGAGAGATACCCAGCCGCGCGGCCGTCCGGCCGAAGTGGAGCTCCTCCGCCAGCACAAGAAAGATCCGCAGCTCGCGTAGCTCCAGGTCGCGCCACATCAATAAATCACCCTAATCAGTCCGATCAGGGATTGCGCCTTGATCAGCCCGGCCGCACCCTCCAGGTTGGACGAGGCAGCTGATCTACGCGAGGCCGGGAACGGCCAGTCACGAACGGAGCAGGGAATTGATCCTCGTCATCGGCGGGCGCAGCAAGATCGGCGCCGCCCTCATCGCGGAGCTGCTGGACCGGGGTCAGCCGGTCCGGGTGCTGACCCGGGCCGGTGAGTCCGCGGCGGCCCTCCCGGACGGCGCCGAAGCCGTCACCGGCGACCTCGCCGACGAAGGCTCACTGGTCGCGGCGATGACCGGGGCCGACCAGGTGTTCCTGCTGTCCAGCCCGCATCCCGACGCGGTCCGCTGGCACCGCAACGCCATCGACGCCGCCCGCCGGACTGAGGTCCAGCTCCTGGTGCGCAGCTCGATCCTGGGCGCCGACCGGGAATCACCGGCCGAATTCATCAGCGCGCACACCGACTGTGACCGCTACCTGGAGAAGTCCGGCCTGCCCTACGTGATCGTCCGGCCCAACCTGTTTTTGCAGAACATCCCCGAATCGACGATCCCGTCGATCGACGGGTCAGGAACGTTCTACGCCGACGCCGGCCAGGCCCGGATCAGCATGGTCGATACCCGCGACGTCGGCGCCGTGGCCGCCGTGGTGCTGACCGAGCCCGGTCACGCCGGCGCTGGTTACGACGTGACCGGGCCGGAAGCCCTGTCCTACGACGACGTCGCGGCCAAGCTGACCGAGACGATGGGGCGCCGCGTCAGCTACGCCGACGTACCCGACGACGCGGTGCGCCAGGCGCTGCTGGGCGCCGGGTTGACCCCGTGGTTCGCCGGCGCCCTGGTCGGCCTGTACCAGGACTACCGCCGCTCCGGGACCGACGGCTACGCGGCCCAGGTCACCGGCACCGTGGCCGAGCTCACCGGCCGCGAAGCCCGGTCGCTGGACGACCTGCTGGCCGAGGCGCCCCGCTAGCCGGATGATGTCTCGCTCCCGCGGCGACCGCGGGAGACCAAAACCAGGCGACTTGCGGGCCGGTCGGTGCGACTCGTGGTCGCGAACTCAGGCCGGGGTGCTCGCCGCAGCTTCGGTGAGGGCGGACAGGAGCGCGCTGGTGGCGGCGGTGGGCTGGCGGCTGGCGCTCCAGTCGGCCGCGCGGATGAGCGCGCCGGTCCTACTTCACCGTGTTCCAGTCGCTGCCCGGGTTTCCGCTCCAGGCCATCGCCAGCGGTCGCTACCGCGACCGCTTCCAGTGCCGCGACGGGCGCTGGCACTTCACGCGCGCAGGGGCACCACCAGCTTCACCGGCGACGTCAGTCACCACGGCCGGGCCGGGAACTGAGTCTGGGGCCCGGAGATGAGCCCGGGCCCCAGACATGACAGCGCCCTCGGGAGCAGTTGCTCACGAGGGCGTGCCGTGGCCGGTGCGCAGGTCGCCTCACGGCGAAAGGCACAACATGGCTCCAGCCGGACGGTATTCCATGAAGGCAGTGAGTTGAGCCCGGGGGACACTAACGCATCGACCAGGGTTAAGAACGCGAGGCCGGCCAGGGCTATTCCAGCCCGGGAAACCTTCGGCGCGAATTTTTGAACGGCCAGGTCAGGCCGTCGTGATGGACAGCAGGGCCGCGCTCTGGTCCCACAGCTCGCGGGCCAGGTAGTCGTCGTAGGCCTGCTCGTGGGAGCGGGCCAGCTGGTTGCCGGCGTAGAACTCGCCGGGTTGCCAGGTCTGGCCCGGGGTGCCTTCGGCCAGGAACGTGAGCGTGCCCGCCGCCTTGCGCGCCGTGGTGGCCATGAGCCACTTCAGCGGCGTGTGGTAGACGAAGCGGAAGAAGCTGGTGGTGTCGCTGGCGAAGTTGGTGGCGACCACGCCGGGATGGAAGGCCACCGCGTTGATGCCCTGGGCCCCGTAGCGGCGCTGCAGTTCGCGGGTGAACAAGATGTTGGCCAGCTTGGCGTCACCGTAGGCCTTGTTCGGCGAGTACTTCTTCTCGTTCTGCAGGTCCTCGATGTCGATGAGGCCGTAGAGCTTGGCCGCGGAACTGGAGGTCTGCAGCACCTTGGCCGAGCTGGCCGTCAGCGTGGGCAGCAGCAGGGTGGTCAGCAAGAAGGGCGCGAGGTGGTTGACCTGGAAGGTCTTCTCGAAGCCGTCCGGAGTCAGTTCGCGGGCCCCGAAGATGCCGCCGGCGTTGTTGGCCAGTACATCGATGCGCGGGTGCTCGGCCGCCAGGGCCCCGGCCAGCTCACGGACCTGAGCCAGGTCGGCGAAGTCGGCCACGTAGTAGGGGGCGTTCAGCTCGGCCGCCACCGCCGCGGTCTTGGCCGGTGACCGTCCCGTCAGCACGACCTGCTCGCCCCGGGCCGCGAGCTGGCGGGCCGCTGCGGCGCCGATGCCATCGCTGGCGCCGGTGATGACGATCGTCTGCGGATGGACCATGCGACCACGCTATGTCAGGCGCGCGGCGACCCGCCTTCGGCACCGTTCCTGACGTAGGACTTGACCTGGTCCAGCGCCAGGTCCAGCGCGATCTCCATCGGCCGGACGTCGTGCGCGGTGCTGGCCAGCAGGTAGCCGCCCTGCAGGGCAGCCATCAGGCCGACGGCCAGCCGGCCCGGGTCGGCGTCCGGGCTCAGCGTGCCCTTGTCCTGCATCCGCCGCAGCCCGGCCGCCAGCAGCTCTTCCCAGGAGCTGAACAGGCGGGCCAGGCTGACCCGCGCCTCCTCGTCCCGGTCGGCCAGCTCGTTGGCCATCGACCCGAGGGCGCAGCCGAAGGCCCCGTTCTGAAGCGAGTTGACCTGGATCAGGGTATTGCGCCAGCGGGTCAGGCCGCTGAACGAGCTGAGCCGGCCCAGCCGCTGGGTCTCCCGGTCGAGGACCTGCTGGCCCCGCAGGGTGATCACCGCGTGGACCAGCGCGTCCTTGTCGGGGAAGTGCCGGTACAGCTGGGACTTGCTGGTGCCGGTGGCCGCCCGGACGTCGTCCAGGGTGGTGCCGTTGACGCCCCGGGCGTACATCAGGTCGGCGGCGGCCTGGACGATACGGTCCCGGGTCGCCGCCCCGCGCGCGGTCAGCCGCTGGCCGCGTGCCGCGCCTGCTGCTGCCTGCGTGGCCATGCTGACACCCTAGTCAGCCGGGACGGCGACCGAGAAGTTCAGGCTCAGGCGCGCGCCGGCGGGCTGCTTCTGCTTGGGCACCGAGTGCCGGTAGTCCTGCTGGCAGCGGCCGCCCATGACCACGAGGTCGCCGCCGTGGGTCACGATGGTGGTGCTGGGTCCGCCGGCCTCCGGGCGGATGAGGAACCGGCGGGTCGCCCCCAGGCTGAGGACCGGGATCACCGCCTGGTCCAGCTTGTTCTGCGGCCGGTCGGCGTGCCAGCCGGTGCCGTCGTTGTTGTCCCGGTACCAGTTCATCCACAGCCGCGCGTACGGGCGCCCGTAGTGGGCCGACAGCACCTCGGTCAGGTAGTGCAGGACCGGCTGCGGGGCGTCGGCGATGACCGGGTACTCCGCCGTCAGCCGCGGCTCGGCCACCATCCGGGTGTACATCCAGCGCGAGCGCTGCTCCCAGGACGCCTGCTCCATCAGCGCCGCCATGAGCTCGGCGTCGCCGGCCAGCCAGCCCTGGACGTGCTCGACCCACGAGGTGTCATCGAGCTGGATCCGGGTCGCGGTGGCGAACGTCTCGTCGACGGCGACGTCCATCCCGCCGGTCCGCTCCGGGTCCGCATCCGGCGTGCGGGCCAGCGAGAAGAGACTCTGTTCAATCATTGTTCGATAATACGGGACCTTTTGGTCCAATCTAGCCAGGTCCAGCAGGCCCGCTGGGGCCAGCGCTCGGCCCATGGGAATCCTCCGGATTGCTTCGCCGGGCGGCCGCCCGCGCTGATGTCCTGACCGCACGGAGCACGAGGCCGCCCGATAAATGCGTAACGTCACCTTATTTCGGGCCCGATCGCCTAGATTCCCCCGAAGCGCACTGGCCTAGAGTCGGGCTGTGGCAGACGAACCAGCGAAGGTCTACGCGCTGAACCTCTTCGACGTCGCCGACCGGGCCGAGTACCTGGCCTATTCACGCCGGTCAGCTCGCGAGGTCGCCCGCCACGGCGGACGTGTGGTGGCGCTGGGCCAGTTCCGGGAGAGCGTCACCGGCGACATCGCACCCCGGCAGGTGCTCATCCTGGTCGAGTGGGGCTCCAAGGCGGCCTTCGACAGCTACCGCGAGGACCCCGACCTGACCGACCTTCACCGCCACCGGGAGAACGGCTCCTCGGCCTACGTCTGGCACCTGTTCGACCGGCTCGACGACCTGCGCCCCCTGCTCAAGTCCTGACCGCCGGGCCGTGGGAGCCTCGCCTATTCGCGCAGGTCCCCGGGCGGGAGCTCGGACAGGACCCGCAGCGCCCGGATGAAGGCGGCCCGGTCGGCGTCCGGCAGGACCGAGAGGATCCGGTCCTCTTCCTGGCGCTGGATGGCCGTCCGGACGGACTCGCGCAGCCGGCGGCCCGCGTCGGTCAGGGACAGCAGGTGGACCCGCCGGTCGGCCGGGTCGGGCTGGCGCTGGATCAGCCCGCGGTCCTGGAGTTCGTCCAGGACCCCGATGATGCGGCTCTTGTCCGCGCCGATGCTCTGCGCCAGCGCAGCCTGGGTGCGGAACGGCCCGCTGGCCAGCGCGTTGAGGACCACGTAACCCCACATGGGGACCTGGTGCGCCTGCAGCACGGGCTCTTCCGCCGCCACCAGCGCGCGGGCCAGCGGGACGATCATCGCGGCCAGGTCGCGCCGGGGGACCTCAGGGTCGCCGGCCGGGCCTGGGACGGGAGTCGCGCTCATCGTGCTGGGAGATTAACAGCCGGGTCCCAGTCTCGTCCGGGGGCGGGACCGGGACCCGGCGTCAAATCAGCCGCCCTGGGATCCGCTGCCGGGATGGCCAGGCCCGGGCAGGCTCACGCAGCTGGGGGCCGGAGCCGAGGTCAGCTTGCCGCCGCCGCGTCACACCACCCAGTAACGTGTGATCACGATGACACGGATGACCATCAATGAGCTTCTTGAAACGGCCCGGACCGGCCTGGACCGGGTCTCCACCGTCCAGGCCGAACAGGCGATGCGCTCCGGCGCGGCGCTGATCGATATCCGCGCGGACAGCCAGGTCGCCCGGGACGGGACGATCGCCGGCGCGCTGGTCATCGTGCGCAACGTGCTGCAGTGGCGGCTGGATCCGGCCAGCGGCCACAGCCATCCGCAGGCGCCGGGGCTGGCCGATCACGTCATCCTGCTGTGCGATGAGGGCTACCAGTCCAGCCTGGCCGCGGCCACGCTGCAGCAGCTGGGTTTCACCCGGGCCACCGACGTCGACGGCGGCTTCCAGGCCTGGCGACAGGCCGGGCTCCCGGTCACTCCGCCCGGGGCACTTCCCCTGTCCCTGGCCACTACCGGCGCACCCGGCCCCGGATAGCTCCGCCAGGGTCATGGCGGGTCGGCTAAGTACCGTGTGAAAAACTGTCGTCATAGTGACAGTTTTTGCACAAGGGGCTGGTGGGGCCATCGGGG
>CAXUJF010000067.1:10944-16879 GCA_964250865.1 uncultured Streptosporangiaceae bacterium | reverse complement strand
ACCTGGAAATCCCCGGCGCCCAGTCCGCCCACGACACCTTCTGGGACTTCGTCTCCTTGCACACCGAGGCCACCCACCACGTGCTGTGGAACATGAGCGACCGGGGCATCCCGCGGTCCTACCGGACCATGGAAGGCTTCGGCGTGCACACCTTCCGGCTGGTCAACGCGGCCGGAGAGACCCACCTGGTCAAGTTCCACTGGAAGCCGGTGGCCGGGGTGCACTCCCAGGTGTGGGAAGAAGCGCAGATCACGGCCGGAACCGACCCGGACTTTCACCGCCGGGACATGGCCGACGGTATCGAGGCGGGCGCGTTCCTTGAGTACGAGCTGGGCCTGCAGGTCCTGCCGGACGACGGCACCGACACCTTCGAGGGCATCGACCTGCTCGATGCGACCAAGCTGGTTCCCGAGGAGCTGGCCCCGGTACAGCTGGTCGGGAAGCTGACCCTGAACCGGAACCCGGCCAGCTATTTCGCCGAGACCGAGCAGGTCGCCTTCCACCTGGGCAATCTGGTGCCCGGCATCGAGGTCACCAACGACCCGCTGCTGCAGGCCCGCCTGTTCTCCTACCTCGACACCCAGCTCACCCGGCTCGGCGGCCCGAACTTCACCCAGCTGCCCATCAACCAGGCCCGCTGCCCCGTCAACGACATGCTCCGCGACGGCATGCACCAGATGGCCGTCCCCGAAGGACTGGCCCCCTACCGGCCCAACAGCATCGGTGGCGGCCAGCCGCTGGTGGCTGCGGCCGACGAGGGTGGCTACGTCCAGACGCCCCGCCCCATCGAGGGCACGGCAGTCCGGGCTAACCCGGTCTCCTTCGAGGACCACTTCACCCAGCCGGCCATGTTCTACCGCAGCCTGAGCCCACTGGAGCAGGCCCACCTCGCCGAGGCCCTCACCTTCGAGCTCGGCAAGTGCTACGAGCAGGCCATCAAGGAACGCGAGCTGCAAGTCCTGGCCAGCGTCGACACCGATCTCTGCGCCCAAGTGGCGGCCGGCCTCGGCCTGCCCGCGCCCGGCGGCAGCCCAGTCGCCGACGTAACCCTGTCACCGGCCCTGTCGCAGGTCGTCACCGAGCCCGGACCGATCGCCGGACGCAAGATCGGCATCATCGCCGACCCGGGCTCCGACCTGGCCGGCATCGGCAAAGTCCGGGCCGCGGCGGCCAAGCTCGGCGCGACCGCCCTGGTCATCGCCCCCGCCGGCGGCGTCCTGGGCAGCGGACGGCGCACCGAGGTCGTCGACCGGACGCTGCTGACCACCCGCTCGGTCGAGTTCGACGCCCTCGTCGTGGCCGGCGGGACCACCCCGTCGGGCGACATCCGCCTGACCCTGCTGCTGCAGGAAGCATTCCGGCACTGCAAAGCCCTCGGCGCCTGGGGCGACGGTACCGCAGTCCTGGAAGCGGCCGGCATCACCGCAGGCGATGCCGGCGTGCTGACCGGCGACACCGTCAGCAAGTCGTTCACTGATCAGCTCGCCACGGCGGTCGGCCTGCACCGGGCCTGGGACCGGGCGCCGGCCGTCATGGCCTCCGCCGTCCCGCCCGCCGGGTGACCGGCTGACGGACGCGCCCTGGCTGAACTTGGGGTGCGGCCACGGCCACACCCCGGGTTACATCCGCAAACCATCAGACCGGCCGCGAAGCCGTTCGGCAATTGACAACCCTGGCACTGCCCATGCGAGACGAGCAGCCTGCCTCTGCCAGCTCGCTAACCCGGCTGCCTCCGATTACGCCGGGGTGTCGGCCTGCACCTGCAGGCCGCTCAAATAGCCGACAAACCCGGAAGGCGCCCGTCCCCGGCGCCTGCCGGAAGTGACCACCGTCAGCGCCCTGGTCCGCAGCACCCGGCTGCCAGGATCGCCGCCAGCGCCCGCGGCTCGTCTGCCGCCAGGGTCTTCACCAGCCGGGACACCGCTGGATCTGACGCCACCGGCCCGGCCAGGGCGGGCTGCTCCTACAGCACCGCGATAGCGGCCAGGCAGTCCTTGCCCAGCGCGACCGCGGCGGCCAGGTCCGCCACGATTGCGCCTGGGTCGTGCACCGCCCGCGGCGCCCGTCACGGCTCGAGAGCCTGCGAAAGGCAACGAGACCCTGCTGGTCTAAAAACCCTCGAGGCGAATCCCCGGCTGGCCGACGGCCGCTGACCGGCCGGGCCGATGTGACCCGCCACAGGGTGTAGTGCCGAACGCAGTGGCTGCCCCCATGGCCCGATGACGCGCGTCTTTCTAGGTTTGGTCTTACGGCAGCGGGTCGAGAAGGCCCGCCACTACAACATCACGAGGTCGTGGTGGCAAACCATGAAGCGCTAGAAGGGAACAGGCCATGAGGGAAAAAACTGCGGGTGAGCGTCGTCCTCCGGAAGGGTTCCGCGAGCAGCAGACCAGCGTCAACGGCGTGACGATCAACTACGTGCGCGGCGGCGAGGGGCCCACGGTGGTGCTCCTGCATGGGTACCCCCAGACGTGGTATGCGTGGCGCGAGGTGATGCCCGAGCTCGCCCGGCAGTACACGGTGGTGGCGCCGGACATGCGGGGCGCTGGCGGCAGCGGCACCCCGCCCGGCGGGTATGACAAGAAGACCCTCGCGGGCGACGTGCACGGGCTGCTCGCACAGCTCGGGCTCGACCGGTCCGTCCGCGTCGTCGGACACGACATCGGCGCGATGGTGGGGTACACGTACGCCGCGCAGCACCCGGACAGCGTGGAACGGCTCGTATTCTGCGAAGCGGTGATCCCCGACGAGAGCATCTACCAGATGCCGGTGCTGACTACTCAGGGCCCCGGCCACTGGAATTTCGGCCTGTTCCAGGTGCCCGACTTCCCCGAAAGCCTGGTGAAGGGCCGGGAGCTGGGGTGGGTGCGCGGCTATATGCTCCCGCAAGCCAGGCGTCCCAAAGCGATCGACGAGCAGAGCCTGGAGGAGTATGCCCGCTGCCTGGCCGACGGCGAGCACCTCACGGCGAGCTTCGGCCCCTTCCGGGCCCTGGTCCACGACATGGCGGACATGGCCGAGTACGCGAAGCACCGGATCCCGATGCCCGTGCTGGCCATCGGCGCCTCAGACAGCCTGGGCGACTCGGTCGGAGCACAGCTCGCCCGGTACGCGGAGAACGTGCGCATCGTCGTGATTGACGACGCGGGTCACTACCTGTTCGACGAGCAGCCCGAAGAGATGACCCGGCACATGCTCGCGTTCCTGGGCTGACTCCAGCTACTAGCGCTGAAGACGGGGAGCTGCCTGTCCCGGTTGGCCCGCACCTCCGGTCGCGGGGTGCCGTCTGGATTCCAGGGCGTCGTCTGGCGTCTGGTACGGCCGATGCACAGGATCGAACGCTTGGAGCGCAGGACCAGAGGGACCCGCCGTCGTGACATCTATGACCTGATGACGCACGCATCGCCCTCCCACCGGCGCCGCGTGCGTCGTCAGGTCACCTGATTGCGCCGAACGTTTCCGACCTGACGTCGGCGGAGAGACCGCCTCTCAACGTCGCTGGGCCATCTTCATGACGTGATGGTGCGCCTTCAGGGCATGGCGGAACCAACCAGAAACAGAGAATGTTGGCGCGGTGACGCTTGATTATGACCGTGACAAAGCGCTGCGGACCGCGGCTGCGAGCCGGTCGGGGACCTCTGCCATCGGGAAGTCACCGACGCCGGCGAGTTCGTTGACTTCGGCGCGTGGAAGGAGTGCGCCGGCTCGATCGAGGCCGTGCCGACCGGACACGGGGTCGTCGATCCCCCGGATCAGGTCCACCGGCCGGTCGTGGGTGGCTAAGGCAGCTTCCGACCGGACGTGGTGCTGTTTGCGTTCGGCGTTGTAGGTGATCTGATCAGCAGGTGCGCGGGTTCGTGTCCGTCATCGTGAGAGATGCCGCGCCAGAGGTGGGCGAACTCGGTGTCGGTCGTCTTGGCGGGCGCGCACGCCGTCGAGTCCTGCTCTGACCCGGTTAGCGATGATGCGGCCTGCCAGCACTCGTCCGACGACAGGCGCGGCCAGACGTTTCGGCAGCCGCGTGGGCCGGCAAGCGCTGTGAACGATCCCGCCGTTGAACCATCAGCGTGCGGATGTCGACGGCGAGCTGGTCGCAGCGTCGCCGGTCGAGCAGTTCGTGGCCGACGATCGAGCCGTAGTCGAGGACCACGAGGTCGACCGAATCGAGCCCGACGTGGGCGCGAGCTGGTCGACGGTATCTGCGTCGTCGACGGCCAAGTAGCGGTACGGGTTGGCTGGTCCGACAAACCGTACCCGAGGCAGTCGGGCGTCACTACAGAGTGGCCACTCTCGAGATCGGTCGCCAGCGCTGCACAGTCACAGGACCACGTCGGAAGCCGTGCAACATCATGACGGCGGCCCGTCGCCGCGACGGCGATACGCGATCCGGGCAGGCGTCCCCCGCCGGGACGTACTGGAATGGACGCGGCAGAACTTGGCCGACGCGGCGGTGCTCGCCATGGCCGACGATGGCTCCCCTCTGTGTCAAGAGGGTGGTTGCTCTCGCCTGATTAGTGCGGTCCGGTTCGCGCCCGGCGGCGACTTTGCGGTCGTAGTGGGCGCGGCCCTTTGTGGGATGGCGGAGCTGGACGACGGCCATGATGTGCAGCATGCGGTTGATCTGGCGGTTGCCGGCCCGGGACAGCCGGTGCCGGACATGGTCTCCGGAGGAAGCGTCGATGGGTGCGGTGCCGTTCCAGGACGCAAAGTGTGCCCTGGTGGGGAACCGGGTGATGTCAACTGCCCCGGCCAGCAGCCGTGCGGCACCCGACGGGCCGATCCCGTCCAGGCCGGTCAGCCTGGCCGCGGTGGCTTTCAGCGCTGCGTTCAGTTCCTTATCAGCGGCTTTCTTGCGCTGGTAGACCCGTTCCAGGTCGCTGATCAGATCAGCAGCGACTCGGCGCGGCCGGCCAGATCCTGCGGCCGCACCCGGGCCAGCAGCACCTTGGCCTGAGCGGCGGACAGGGCCTTCTTCGCCGGGAATAAGTTCGAGCAGCAGCTGATGCAGCTGGAAAATCATCCGGGTGTGATATTCGCCCAGAGCCCGGCGCCGGCCCAACGAATCCGCAGCACCTCCAGCTGCGCATCGGCGGTGACCGGCCGCAGCCCGGTCATCCGAGTAGCGGCCAGCGCGACCGAATGCGCATCGGTGACATCGATCTTGCGGCTTTGCCCGGCGGTGAAGACCGGGTCAGGGTCGGCAGCTTAGGCGGCACGTCCACTACCTGCTCCCCAGCCGCGGACAGCCGTCCGGCGATGTGCTTGCCGATGCCGCGGCAGCCCTCAACGCCGACGCGCTACCGCACCACCTTCAAGTCCGCCGCAGACAGCGGCCTGGTCGTGGTCTGTACGCTTGACCCACGGAGCGCGGGACGGGCATCGCGTCCGGTCTCTGGGCCGAACGAAACCGCGCGCGGAGAGATCCCGAGGCGCGTGACGAAAGTGTGTCCCTGCGACTCGGGGCCCGTACCCGGCCAGCCCGGCGGCCACTCCCACTGAGTGGCCCGAGTCCAGAGCCGTCTTCGCGGCCTCGAAGCGGAGGGTATCGACGAACTGGGCAGGGGTCGTACCCAGTTCCTCGCGCACAGGCGGGTCAGGTGTCGTGGGCTGACGGCGAACCATCCCGCCAGCGCCCGAATGGAATGGTCACCGGCCGGATCGGGTGTGAGCTCGTCGAGCAGCGCTGGAGCCGAATTTCCTGGAAGCCATCGGCCGATGCGGCCTGGACCAGTGGAGGCCTTACGTTCTGCCTTTCGCAGTCAGGTCGGTGACGCCGCGGCCGCACGAACTGATGGTCCGTATCCCCATGGAGTATTTGCGAAACTGTGGTCCCGGTCGTCCGGGTACGGTCAGCCCGCCGGGCGGCGGTGCCGGCTGAGTACATGCCGGCCGGCCGGCCATACCTGCGGGCCAGGACCGGTGTCCGGTCCTGGCC
>CAXUJF010000067.1:6738-10934 GCA_964250865.1 uncultured Streptosporangiaceae bacterium | reverse complement strand
GGTCAGGGGCGGGGCCCGGCCACGTCGGGTGTGCCGGCTGGGGGGGCCGGCGCGCCCCCCGCTGGTGCCCCCGTCGCGAAGCGGATGGTGCCGCGTCAGGTGGTGGCGTGCACCGCCTGCAGGATGACCGACGTGACCGTGCCCGGGTTGCTGATCATGGATAGGTGCGGGGCATCGACCTCGGTGATGTGCGCGTGGGCGGTGTTGGCCATCGCGAGCTGCTCGGCGGGCGGGATGGCGTGGTCGGCGGTGCCGACGACCGCCCACGACGGGATGGTCTTCCAGGCTGGCACCCCGGACACGTCGGTCAAGGCGGCGGTGGCCAGCGGACGCTGGGTCGCGGCCAGCCGCATGGCCTCGCTGAGGGGCAGGCCGTTGGCCAGGCAGCTGGGGAACACGCTCGGTTTGAGGTAAGCGAGCTCGGCGCCCGATGGGGCGCCGGGGTATGGCACCAGGGTCAGGTTGGACCCGCCTGTGCAGCTACCGGGCACCGCGCTGGCGAGCTGGCCCAGGGTCTGCCCCTGGTCGGGGACGAAGGCGTCCACGTAGACCAGCGCCTTGACGTTGGTGTCGCCGGTGGCGGCGTTGGTGATGACCTCGCCGCCGTAGGAGTGGCCGACGAGGAGGACCGGCCCGGGGATGGTGTCGATGAAGTCCCGGATCGAGGTGCTGTCGTAGGACAGCCCTTCGAGCGGGTTGGGCGGGACGTAGACGGTGTAGCCGTCGTGCTGCAGCCTGGTGATCACCGCGTCCCAGCTCGAGCCGTCCGCCCACGCGCCGTGGACCAGGACGATGCTCGGCTTGGCGGTGCTGGCGGTGCTGGCGGTGCGGCCCGTACTGGTGGCGGCGGGTGCGGCCGTGCTGGCGGAGGCCGCCTGGCTGACCCCGGCCGTCGCCGCGGCCGCGGCCAGTGTCCCGGCCAGCGCAGTCCTGCGCAGCCGGCGACCGGCCATCTGGATCTTGATCACGTGAGGTCTCTTTCTGCGATTGCGATGCTGAATGTACGGGCTTCTCGGCCCGTTGCGGTATGAGTCAATGCTGGCGGGACGGGCGTCATCGGGTGATGGTGCCAGCCCCTGCGTTCAGCCCGCTTCCGTGTGGCGGGTCACACCGCCCGGCCCGTCAGTGGCCCTCGGCCAGCCGGGGATTCGACTCGACGGTTTCCAGGGCCAGCAGGGTCTCCGCGGCTGAGCGCGGGTCACTGAGCAGCCGTCCGGTGAGGCGTTCCAGCGGGTGCAGCCGGAGCCGGACGGTGTTGGGGTGGCAGAACAGCTGCTTGGCGGCGGCCTCGGTCGATCCTGCGTTGTCACGCCAGGCGGCCAGCGTGGTCAGCAGGACGGCCCGGTCCTCGGTGGGCAGATCAAGGACGGGCCCGAGGACGGTACGGACGATCCGGTCCATGGCGTCGGACGCGTTCACGGCGGCGACGCTCAGCGGGTGCTCATCGAACACCCGGATCTGCGCGGTGCCGGGGGCGGCGGTGACCAGCGCCATACGGGCCAGACGAAGGGCCACCGCGGTCTCGTTCAGTCTGTGGTACACCGGGCTGATCCCGACCCGGCCGCGGGCGGTCGTGCCCAGCTCACCAGTCAGCTTGCGGACCTGGACCTCGCTGGTGAGCCGGACGATGCCGACGTGCAGATCGGGCAGCAACCGCCACGCCGAACTCATCCCGCTCAGCCGCAACCGGATCTCGGCCCCGGGAATGGCTTCGTGCGCCAGCTGCGCCACTTCGGCCGCCACGACGACGAACGGGCCCTGGCCGGACAGGCGGAGCAGGTCGGCTGCGTCCCAGCTGGTGAGCTCGTCGGTGATGCGGCCTTCCAGCAGCACCCCGACCAGCGCCGAACGTTCCTGCTCGGTCCGCAGCATCTCCCCCAGTACCGCGTCGTGGTACGCATCGGCCATCGCCTGGGCGAGCGTGTCGTGCGCCGCCCAGATCTGCGACGCCGCTTCCACTAGCGCATCGCTGGTCACCCGGCCGCCGCTGCGCGCGCGTTCCAGCAGGTGGTCCCAGATCTCACGAAAGCCGACCCGGAAAGCGGCCATCACGGCCGGCAGCGGAACGCCCTTTTCGCCCCGCTCCCGGCCGGCGGCCTGCGCCACCGACACATCAGGCGGCCCGCTACTGACGAAAGACCGAAGGACACTCTCCACATGGGCACGGACCCAGCGGCTGGTGTCAGCAACGGCGACGTTTCCCGCGCCGCTGTAGGACGGCACCCGGACGCGGATCTGCGCGACGACCACCTCGGTGAAATCGTCCAGTCCGCTCAGCAGCTCACGCGCGAGCGCGACCAGCTCCGGATCATAATCCGGTGCGGCCTGCACTGTGGCCATGCCCGCAGGATAACCAACACCAGGTCTGGTGTGGCAGGCCCCAATCAGCAGCCCCGAATCCACTGGGTCCCACCATCGACCGGTGAGCAGGCTCCGTCCACGCTGGATTGGTGCCCCTCCCCCCCCGATCAAGGAGAACCCATGCCGAATGACAAGCCGGCCATCGTCCTGGTTCACGGCTCGTTCGCTGACGCCTCCGGATGGCGCGACGTCGCCGACGGCCTGCAGCAAAACGGTTTCACCGTCTACGCCCCCGCCAACCCGCTACGCGGCGTGTTCACTGACGCCGACTACGTCCGCTCCTTCGTCTCGGCCATCGACGGGCCGGTCGTCCTCGTCGGCCATTCCTATGGCGGTTGCGTCATCACCACCTGCAGCCCGCAGCTGCCGAACGTGCGCGCGCTGGTCTACATCGCCGCGTACGCACCCGACGAGGACGAAACCCTGGCCGACGCGGGCAACCTCGGCGGCGGCTCATCCGAACTCCCCCAGCACCTGGTCACGCGCCCCTTGCCTGGTTCACCGGACGGTGACGCCGATGCCTACATCGACCCGGCGCACTTCCGCCGCCTGTTCTGCGCCGATCTTCCCGCCGACCTGGTCGCCTTCATGGCGATCAGCCAGCGCGGCCAGGCGGTGTCCGGACTCACCACCCCGTGCGGCGTCCCCGGCTGGCGCACCATCCCCAGCTGGTACCAGGTCTCAGCCAACGACGCGACCATCCCGCCCGAAGCCGAACGGGCCATGGCCGCCCGCGCAGGCGCACACACGACCGAGGTCAGTGCCTCCCACGTCGCCATGATCAGCCAGCCCAAAGCCACCCTGAACCTCATCCTCGCCGCCGCCGGAGACGACCGGCACTGACCGGCCACCACATCCGGCCGGTGGCACCACTGGCCGGGACAAAACTCCAGAGTGGGCGAACGAAGAAAGGCGCAAGCTCAGATGCAGACCGAGCAGAACCTCACAACCATCTTCCACCGCATCGCCGACACGCCGGCCGGGCCAGCCCTCGACGTATTCGGGCCAACCATCGAATTCCTGACCCAGCCCACCGGGAAAGACGAGCAGCTGTGCGTCCTGCGCGGCGTCGTCCCGGCCGGTATCACCGTCCCGATGCACAGCCACGACGATGCGGAGGACTTCTACATTGTGGCGGGAACACAGGAGGTGCTCACCCAGCACCCCCATGGCCTGGAATGGGAGCACGCGCACGCGGGCGACTACGTCCGCGTTCCGCCGGGCACCATGCACGCGCACCGCAACGTCTCCAGCCAGCCTGCGGTGGACCTCATCATCACGACGGTGAAGCTAGGCAGATTTTTTGCGGAGATCGGCCGCCCGGGCACCGGCGAGCCACCCACCCCGGCCGACATCGCACGCTTCGTCCAGATCGCCACCAAGTACGGGTACACGCTCGCCACACCGGAGGAAAACGCGGCCGCCGGAATACAGGTGCCCAAGTTCCCGCAGTGATCCCCGCCGACAAAATGGTCCCAAGCTGGAATCCGGTGAGCCGGAAACTTTCTCCGGATCACCGGACGATGAAGGAAACAACCATGCCCATCCCATCATCGGTATCACCGGAGCCGGCGGCATCGGCGGGACCGTTTCAAGATCGGTGTTTCCGGCCCGATCACGCTGGATCAAATGGCGCGTTGCATGGCTTCGCTGAAGGCCACGAAAGCGTCCGTCCAGGTAGAAGAACTGGTCGAGGTCACGATCCCGAGCCCGGCCCGTCCCGGCCGTGGCAGTCGAAATCGTTCCGCGGCTGGGCCGCGCTGGTCGTCGTGTACGTGTTCTGGGGCGGCACTTACCTGGGCATCCGGGTCGGGGTGGAGACGATCCCGCCGTTC
>CAXUJF010000067.1:0-6728 GCA_964250865.1 uncultured Streptosporangiaceae bacterium | reverse complement strand
GGCCGGGGCCCGCTACCTGATCGCCGGCCTGATCCTGTTGCCGATCGCGTTGCGCGGCGGGACCCTGGAATTGCGCGCCGCCGACCGTCCCCGCTGGCCGGCCTGGCTGGCCTGCGGGACCATCGGGCTGCTGCTCTTGCTCGGCGGCAACGCCCTGGTCACGGTGGGGGAGCGCAGCATCCCGTCCGGCTTCGCCTCACTGCTGGTGGCCACCGTCCCGCTGTGGCTGCTGATCATGGACGCTGCCCTCACCCGCCGCTGGATCGGCTGGCTGCCGCTAACCGGCCTGGCGGCCGGCCTGGCCGGCGTCACCCTGCTGGCGGCCCTGGGTGACGGTGGTTCGGCCAGCGGAGCCTCCGGCCGGGGCATCGCGATCATCCTGTTCGCCGCCGTCTGCTGGGCGGTCGGCACCATCCTGTCCACCCGGCTGAAAGGCCTGCCGCAGCGCCCGCTGCTGGCCACCGCCATGCAGATGCTGACCGGCGGGGGCGTCATCACGGTCCTGGCCGCCGCGACCGGGGAGTTCAGCCACTTCCACCTCAGCCAGGTCTCGCTCGGTTCCTGGCTGGCGCTGCTGTACCTGATCGGCCCCGGCTCGATCCTGGCCCTGTCCGCCTACATCATCGCCGTCCACAGCCTGCCCACCTCGACCGCCGCGACCTACGCCTACGTCAACCCGGTGGTCGCCGTCATCCTCGGTACCCTGATCCTCAGCGAAAAGCTGACCCCGATGATGCTGCTGGGCGGCGCCCTCATCGTCGCCGCCGTCGCCCTAACCGTTGCCCGGCGCGGAAGCGCAGGTCACTGACCAAGTTCACGGTTCGATTTACTTACGGCACCGGAAGTGCAATCTAGTTTCTTAGGGCGCGGGTGCACGTACGCTCGCCCGGCCGGGTGGAAGTCATCACGCACCGACATGGTCAGCCCGGGGTTGGTGACCCGTACCAGCTGCCCGCGGACCGGGTACACCGACCGGTCACCGGCCAGCTCGCGGGCGGCCAGGCCGGAGCAGTTCACCAGCAGGTCCGGCCAGCCGTCGCACAGTTCTCCCAGCGAGCTGACCCGCTGCCGGCGGATCAGCCCGCCCCGGTGCCGGACCTGGCCCGCGAGCCAGGGCAGGTACCGCGCCATTTCCACCAGCGGCACGGTGAACCGCGGCCCGTAACCGTACCCCGGGGGAAGCTCGCCGGGAGAGGCGGCCCGCACGTCACCGACCGCTGCGGCCCAGTCCGGCTGGCCGGGTGGCTTCCGGTACAGGGACAGCGACTCCCGCATGATGACGCCCGGAACTCCCGCGCCGGCCTGGCTGGTGAGCACCTCCAGGTGCGGCGCCCCCAGACCGCGACCCTATCCGGCGGCCCCACATGCGTCGGGAACCACACCGCAGCGGCGATGAATGACGTTGTCGCCTCAGCGGGCGCAGCGGCCACCACGCGCACCTGGCAGCCCGTCTCCAGCAGCCGCACCGCGGTCGTCAGCCCCACCACGCCCGCGCCCAGCACCGTCACCCGCACCTGCACCCCTCCATCATGCGCCCGCCGCCGCGAAGCCGCTGATGATGTCGTGGTGCCTGGACGCCAAGCTGGGACCTGGCCGCCTTGCCTGGTGGTAGTAATCACCCACGTGCATGTACCCGCGGCTCGCCTCCTACCCGGGCCGCGGGCGCTCACGTCAGAACCGGGTGCCCTCTTGTGGGCCAGCCCGCGTGACGGGCCGGAGACGTCAGGTCGCGTTCTTGAGCCAGCCGCGGACCCGTTCCTGAGGGCACTGCTGCTCACCTTGCTGGGCGCCGAGCACGATGATCGCACCAGTCAGTACCGGAGTGGCCCACTGCAAGATCCGCAGCTGCTGCTGGATGGCGGCCACATCATCCGGAGTTGCCTCACCGGGGGTGGTGCCACCTTCGGTGTAGGTATCATCGCCGGCGGTCTTAGCCAGCCTGGCGCCGAGCACACCGCTATAGGCGGTGGTCGCGACCGCGGCGGCCGTCAGCGCGGCCTTGACCGCGGTGTTGGCCCCGACCCCGGCCTGGCCGGTGACCCGGTCACGGTGGGCCAGCAGCAGCCCGGCCCCGCCCACCAGGTGCGCCCCGATCGCTGCGGCAGAGAACGGCGCCCACCGGGCCCAGCCCACCGACGCGACCTTCGCCCGCTCCAGCGGGTTGCTGACATCCTTGGACGCCCCGTTCAGCGCCACCGCCCCCATCAGCGACCCGCCGAACCAGGCCGCAGCCCCAACGTCATGCAGGGACCGGATAAGGGTGTTGCGATTGCTGCTCATAAAACTCCCCTGTCGTCAGCCAGTCATAGCCGCGGAGGCCGCACCTAGTACGGACAGCCCTCAACCCGGATAGATGTACCGCTGCCCCGCCTTGCCTTGTTCAATCTGCCGGTAACGGCCATCGAGATGCGGAAACGTGTGGTGCCGGCCGGGGTAGCGCCCAGTCGGCTCGCTGAGGATGACCACAGGCCGCCCGCACATTACCCTGGCCAGCTCGCCCGGCAGCTTCCTGTAGCAGGGGCTGGTCAGCTGACGTCGGCCCGGCCGGGGTGGCGGGCGGCTTCGGCTTGGCCTGGTTCCTGGGCGGTGGCCAGGAATTTGGCGTAGAGCAGGGCGCCGAGGATGCCTCCGATCAGCGGGCCGAGAAGGTACGCCCACAGGGCTCCGTACCGGCCGGCCACGATCATCGGGCCCAGAGCCCGGGCCGGGTTGATCGCGCCGCCGCTGACCGGGCCGGCGACCAGCACGCAGACCGCCAGGGTGAACCCGGCGGCGATGCCGGCGATCGCCGGATGGGCGCGGTCGTCGGTGGCGACCGAGCAGACGACCAGCACCAGGAAAAACGTCATGATCGCCTCGACGGCGAACACGGTGACGCTGGACGTGCCGGCCGACGGCTGGGTGGCCCCCAGAATCGCCCCGGCCCGGGCTCGCTCACCGAAGATCCCCCACACCGCCAGGCTGGCCACGATTGCGCCCGCCAGCTGGCTGACCAGGTAATACGGCGTGTACCTCCACGGGAACTTGCCGCTCAGCGCCAGGCCCAGGGTGATCGCCGGGTTGAGGTGGCAGCCGCTGACATGCCCGAAGGTGTAGGCCAGGGCGGCCAGCGTGAGACCGAACGTCAGCCCAATCGTCAGTGTGCCGGCCGGCAGGCCCGCGATCGGCTCTTTCAGTACGGCCGCGACCGCTTCGGCTGTCCCGGTGAAGACCAGGAAAAAAGTGCCGATGAACTCGGCGGCGGCAAGCCGCGGCGCGTTCAGCGCCGTGCTGCTTCCGTACAGACCTTCACTACTCATGGTCCCCCCACAGGACTATCCACACCGTCCAGCCGCACCGGCTCACCGGCGCCCGTACTCCTCAGGCCATGCACCCACTTTGAAACGCTGTCCGGAGAGGCCTGTTACGCAACTCGCACCAAATAGACCGTCCCGCCGTCAGCTAACGATTGACCACCTGACACTCACCCACGGAGCCCAGGGGATCGGTATCGCGGGACCGGAAGGCCACATGCACCATGCGGGCACGGGGCACAGCCCGTTACGGGGCCGGAGGGGTGGCCTCCACCTCGGGAGTATCGATGCGCTCCTTGCGGACCTGGCCGGTGATCTCCTGCTGCCCGGTGACCGTCTCAACACGGAGCCGGACCCGTTCGACCGGCACCGACTCCAGCTGGACCACCGGCCGCTCAGCGTGCAGGATCATCCATGGTTCCGCACGATCGCGGGTGTCCGCGGCCGGGTCAGCGGGCTCCGGGTCTATGCTGGCGGCCGGCTCGTCGCCGGGGGCGGGCGGCGGCTCCAGCTCGACCCGGACCTCCTCGTGGGACACCTGGACCGTCAGCGTGACCTCTTCGGTCACCACGTATCTGATCAGCCGCGCCCGCCCGGTCACCACTCGCTGGGTGCCGACCTGCAGCCGTTCCTCCGACACGGTCATGCCGCCGGCCTCACCGTGGCCGCCGCCCGGATCATCCTGGGTTCCGGTCCAGCCGTAGTGCCGGGCCAGCATCTCGGCGCCAGCAGCGGGCAAGCGACCTGCGCCGTCCAGGCCGGGCCACGGGGCCTCGCTGACCAGACGCCCGGGCACCCCGAGAACCAGGTAACTGCCGCGTATCTGCGAACCGGCCAGCGGCGCGAACCGGTCGCCGCCCTCACCCGCGTCCATGCCGATGACAACCCAGCCGGGCTGGCCGGTCGCGTCGCTGATGTACAGCTGGCGCACAGTGCCTATCGCGACACCGTCCGCATCCAGGACCGGGCTGCCTGCCAGATCGCCGGAAGGCCCATCAGTCATGTCGTTCATCCCTTTTCAGAAGAAGGCTGGCCGAGGGCGTCGCCAGACAGCGGCAGCCCGGCGAGTGTCTGCCTGCGGCCTCAGTTAAGACGAGCGCCGGGCACTCCCCCGCCGGCTTCAGTGCAGCGGCGCGTTCTGGTCTTCGGTGATGCCTGCGCCCTGACTGGAGGCTCCTGATTCTGCCTGCGAGACCGCGTTCTGCACAGCACCGATACCGGATGCGTCGCCGCCTTTGAGCTTGGTGACGGCCGCCTGGACGGTCTCACTGACGGTCCGCAGCGGGGCCAGGATGCTCTTGCACAGCGCCGGGCTGTTCTGCGCCGCCGCGGCCGCCAGCCGTATTTCCCGCTTGATGAACAACGCGGCCAAGCCGGCCTTGACGAACGCGGTCAGCCGCCCGTGCGCGCCGGACCGGAACGTCCCGGCCCGGTAGGGCTTGTAGATGTAGCGGTGGAACGCGCCGAACCCGAGCGCGGCGTGCGTGACGAACTTGATCTTCGCGAATCCCGAGGCGCTAGCCGGGCACGACGTCGCCACCGCGGACGGCGCTCCCGCCGTGCTGGTCGCGGAGGCCGCCGCGGCGCCGCTGGCCGGGGCGCTCGCCGTGGAACTCTTGCAGCCCGCCGCCAGCAACATCACCAGGCTGAGGGACAGGAGCACAGTCATCAGACGCTTCATCGTTCTCCTTTGTACGCATACGTGCCGCCCGCAGTCACAGAAGCGTCTCTGCTCCCTGCTCACATGCGCAAATCATGATCAGGTGGCTGGCTGATCACCTGGGTACAGATGGCGGGTGGGTACCGTTTGACCGCTATCACGTACGGCCGTCATCATCAGGCGATCCAGTACTGAACAGCGGCCCAGCCCAGCGCAGCTGCTGGCCGGCCAGGCTTATCTGGTTCCTGTGCCTGGATACCCCGCAGCCGGATGAGCTGGCAGGTACGGGCGGTCGTGGCTCACCGCAGCCGGTCCGTCGCTGCAGACGCTGCCGGGCCGGCCAAATCGGCCGGCCCGCAGCGTTCGTGCTGGCCGGCGTTACCGGTCGGTGTCGGTGTCAGTGCGGGTGTCAACGCCGCGGTCGACATCAACGTCGTCGATCTGCTCCTTGCGGAGGGTCTCGTTGACCTCGTGGTCTTCGGTGACGGTTTCCTTGCCCAAGCGGACGCGCTCGACGGGGACGGTCTCCTTGGCGACCACGGGCCGCTCGGCGTGCAGGGTGACCTCGTGCTCTTCCTCGGTGATGTCGGCGCCGGACAGGGCCTGGTCGCGGTTGGCGTCGGTGATGGGCTCCCGCTCGACGCGGACTTCCTCATGGGACACCGGGATGGTCTGGGAGACGTTCTCGGTGACCACGCGCTTGCGGAGCCGGGCCCGGCCCGCCGCGACCTGCTCGGTCCCGACGTGCAGCCGCTCCTCGGACCGGGTCATAGCGTCATCGGTGACCGGCCCGGAGGTGTCCCGGCCCTGGACACCTTCCCGGCCGACCAGGTCGTCACGGGTGGTCTCGGCGTAGCCCAGCTGCTCCTCGTGGGTGCCGCCCCCGGCCTGGGTGGTGCCGGCCAGGTACCCGTCGTAGTAGCGGTACAGGGCCTCGTTCTCCTCGTCGCTGATGTGGCCGTCGGGCTCGACGCCGGGGGCGTCTTTGACCATGTCCTTGGTCACGGCCAGCTGGAGGCCGTTCTCGCTGGTCGATGACCCGTACAGGGGGGCGAAGGTTTCCTTGGTGCCGAACAGGCCGGTGTTGACGGTGACCCACAGCGGCTGGCCGCTCTGGTCATCGACGTACACCTGGCCGATCTTGCCGATCTTCGCGCCGCTGGCGTCGCTGGCGGTCTGGCCTTCCAGGTTGTCCAGGTTGTCGGGGTAAGTCATGACGCTCCTTTACTCGATGGTGCTCAGAGGGGGCCGGGGACGGGATAAGACAGCAGACACCCGCCCCCGGGCTAGTGACCGGCGCCCTGCTGGCCGCCGGCAGTCAGTGGTCAGTAGCGGTGGGCACCATAACCGTCGCCGCCGCCGGGGCTGGCCTGGGAGGCAGCCGCGTCCTTGGCCTGCTGGGCCTGCGCCCGGATACTGGGCGCGTTACGGGCTGACCGGGCGATCCGGGGCTTCTCCGCATCGTAAGTAGCGGCGACGGCTTCCCACCGCTGGGACATGGTGCGGATACCGCCGCCGCCGACGGCGACGATGACCACCCCGACCAGGGCGGCCAGGGCGGCGTACAGGACGGCGTTGACCACGTTCTGGGCGATGTGGAGCTGGTCCAGGGCGGCGATGATCCCGAACGCCAGGATCAGGCCGGACACCACGTTGCCCAGCACCTTGGCGTAGGACAGCTCGCCCAGGCTGTTCTCGATCAGCGCCTTGGCACCGGCGGCAATGGCCGCGGCGATGATCACGATGATGATCGCCACGAACACCAGCGGCAGGTA
>CAXUJF010000066.1:3358-17114 GCA_964250865.1 uncultured Streptosporangiaceae bacterium | reverse complement strand
GGCCACGCTGAGCCTGACCGCGCGGGTGGTCCGCCCGGGCCGCAACGGCTGGGTCGCGGGCGACCTGAGCTGGGCCCGGCTGGAGGCGTTGCGGCTCGGCCGTGGCTACCGCGAGCCGCACCTGCGGCTGCTGCGCGAGCTGTACGCGCTCTACCAGGCGTCCAACGACCTCGGCGGCTACGGCTACCGCTACGGCCAGGACCGGTGGATGGAGTTCTCCGCCATCGGTTCCCGGCAGCTCTGGCCGCTGCTGGACGAAGCGGCCGCGGCCGGCCTGAGCCTGGTGCACCCGGGCCGGGACGACGGTCCGGCCGGGTACGGCGAGGCCGGATTCTGCCTGGACGTGACCCGCGGCGAGGACGGCGGCCTGCAGATCGTCCCGGTGGTCCGCGACGGCTCCGGCGACGCCGGGGCGCCGGCCCTGTTCATCGGCGCGGACGGGCACGGCGTGGTCTGTCTCGACCGTGACCAGGCCACCGACGGTGACCCGGCCCAGTGGCCGTTCCGGCTGTTCCGGCTGACCCGGCCGGTGCCGCCGGCCCTGCAGCGGATGGCCCTGCAGGGCACCCCGCTGCGGGTGCCCGCGGCCGACGAGCCGCGGTTCCGGCGGCAGTACTACCCGCGGCTGCGGCAGGCCGCCGAGCTGACCTGCTCGGACGGCTCGGTCACGTTGCCCTCGATCAGCGGGCCCGAGCTGGTGCTGCAGGCCGCTTACGGCGATGATCACCGCCTCGATCTGAGCTGGGAGTGGCAGTACCGGATCGGGGACGAGGCGCAGCGGGCGCCGTTGCCGGCTGGCGGCCAGGACGACGGGTACCGCGACCCGGGGGCGGAACGGGCTGTGCTGGACGGCCTGACCGCCACGGGCCTGCCGTGGCGCGAGCACGGGCTGCTCCGCCGGACGGTCGGCGTGGCCCGGCCGCTGGCCGAGACGCTGCTGCCAAACCTCCAGCTCACCGGCATGGCCACCATGCGGTTCACCACCGACCTGCTGCCCCGGCTGCCGGAGGTGCCGGGGCTGGTGGTGGAGGTGACCGGCGAGCCCGCCGACTACCGCGAGGCGGGCGAGTCGCTGCGTATCGCGGTCTCCACCACCGAGCGGACCGGGGACAACGACTGGTTCGACCTGGACGTGACGATCACCGTGGAGGGCCGCAAGGTGCCGTTCCTCCAGGTGTTCCTGGCCCTCAGCCGCGGCGAGCCGCAGCTGCTGCTGCCGGACGGGGTCTGGTTCGGCCTGGACCAGCCCGAGCTGCAGGCGCTGGCCCGGCTGATCGAGGAGGCGCGCGCCCTGCAGGAGCTGCCCCCGGACCAGTTGCGGATCAGCCGGTTCCAGGCCGGTTTCTGGGACGAGCTGACCACGCTCGGCGTCGTCGCCCACCAGGCCGCATCCTGGCAGCAGCAGGTCCAGGGCCTGCTGACGGCCAGCGCCACCGACCACGCGCCCGTCCCGGCCGGGCTGCAGGCCGAGCTGCGCCCGTACCAGCAGGACGGGTACGGCTGGCTGTCGTTCCTGTGGGAGCACCGGCTGGGCGGGATCCTGGCCGACGACATGGGCCTGGGTAAGACGCTGCAGTGCCTGGCTCTGATCAGCCACGCCCGGGAGCGAGACCCGGACGGCGGGCCGTTCCTGATCGTCGCGCCGACCAGCGTGGTGCCGAACTGGGTCACCGAAGCAGCCCGGTTCACCCCGGGCCTGCGGGTGGTGCCGATCACCGCCACCGTGGGCCGCCGGGGCCGGGACCTCGGCGAGCTGGTGGCCGGGGCCGACGCCGTGGTCACCTCGTACACCCTGCTGCGCACGGACTTCGACGCCTACGACGGGCTGGCCTGGTCGGGCCTGCTGCTGGACGAGGCCCAGCACGCCAAGAACCGCCAGTCCAAGGTGTACCAGTGTGCCCGCCGGCTGGCCGCCCCCACCAAGATCGCGATCACCGGCACCCCGCTGGAGAACAACCTGATGGAGCTGTGGTCGCTGCTGTCGATCACCGCTCCCGGGCTGTTCCCGAGCCCAGAACGGTTCCGCGAGTACTACGCCAAGCCGGTGGAGCGGATGGCCGATCGCGAGCGGCTGGCCCAGTTGCAGCGCCGGATCCGGCCGCTGATCCGGCGCCGGGTCAAGGAGCAGGTCGCGGCCGACCTGCCGGCCAAGCAGGAACAGGTGCTGGAGGTCGAGCTGCACCCGCAGCACCGCAAGGTCTACCAGACCCGGCTGCAGCGGGAGCGGCACAAGGTCCTGGGCCTGATGGACGACCCGAACACCAACCGCTTCGCGATCTTCCGCTCGCTGACCCTGCTGCGGCAGCTCAGCCTGCACGCCGGGCTGGTCGACGACGAGCACGACGGGCTGGCCTCGGCCAAGATCGAGACGCTGCTGGAGCACCTGGCTGAGGTGATCGGCGGCGGCCACCGGGCCCTGGTGTTCAGCCAGTTCACCGGGTTCCTGGGTAAGGTCCGCGAGCGGCTGGACGCCGACGGCATCCCGTACTGCTACCTCGACGGCAGCACCCGCGACCGGGCCGCCGTGATCAGCTCGTTCAAGGACGGCGCGGCCCCGGTCTTCCTGATCAGCCTCAAGGCGGGCGGGTTCGGGCTCAACCTCACCGAGGCCGACTACTGCTTCCTGCTGGACCCCTGGTGGAACCCGGCCACCGAAGCCCAGGCCGTTGACCGGACCCACCGCATCGGGCAGACCAGGAACGTCATGGTCTACCGGCTGGTCTCCCGGGACACCATCGAGGAGAAGGTGATGGCGCTCAAGGCCCGCAAGGCCCAGCTGTTCACCGACGTCCTGGACGGCGACGGCGCCTTTGGCGGCGCCCTCACCGACGACGACATCCGCGCCCTGCTCGACTGAGTCTTTGTTCGCCATGCGGCCATGCCATCAGGCCCAGGGGGACAGATCCTGACCAAAAATTAGGAACTCATGAAGGGCCGGGGGACGCGAATCGCTCTAGCCTGGGCGGCGTGACGAGCAGTTCGCCCCGTAACCTGCCCCGCAGGGGCCGCCTGGCCGGCCTGTTTGCGCTGGCCAGCCTGAGCGCGGCCCTGACGGCGTGCAGCACGGGCGGCCCGGCGACCACGGGCGGCCCGGCGATCGGACGTACGAGCCATCCGGCCGCCACGAAGGCCACAACATCCACCTCTTCATCGACATCCGTCAGCACGGATCCGCCCGGGCCCACTCTCCCGGTCCCGGCTGCGCTGGCCTCGTCCGGCGGTGCGGCCACCGCCCAAGGCCGTTGGCATCCGGCCGGACGCCGGGTCCGCGGACGGGTAGCGGTTTACGAAACCACGCTCGTCCCGCCGGGAGGCACCCAGGTGGCCGGGATCGCCTGGATGGACACCCGGCTGCTGGCCGCGCGGCTGTACTCGGGCTCGCTGAGCCCGGGCGGTGGTCCGTACCGGTACACGGCGCCGATCAGGCCGGCCCAGGCCGTCACGCTCGTCGCGGCGTTCAACGGCGGGTTCAAGATGAGAGACGCCCGGGGCGGCTACTACACCGAGGGCCGTACTGTCGTCCCACTGGTAAGGGGCGCGGCCTCTCTGGTCATCGACGCCGCCGGGAACGCCAGCCTCGGGGCATGGGGCTCCGACGTCACCATGACCCGCAGTGTAGTGAGCGTCAGGCAGAACCTGCTGCCGCTGGTCGCGGACGGACGGCCGGCCCCGCTGGTCACCACCTCGACCTGGCGATTCTGGGGCTCGACCTGCAGTGCGACCTCGTGCGGTCACGGCCTGCCCGGCGTCGAGCACCAGTGGCGCTCCGGGCTCGGCATCACCGCCGACGGCGCTCTGGTCTACACCGCCGGCCCAGCCCTGGACCCGCTGCAGCTCGCCCAGCTCCTGATCAGGGCCGGGGCGGTGCGCGCGATGGAGCTCGACATCAACCCGGCGTGGCCCATCTTCGCCAGTTACGCGCCGACGTCGCCGACCGGCCTGGCCGCGCCGTCCAACGGCAGTAAGCTACTCGCCTCGACCGACCACGGCCCGGGCACGTTCTTCAACCCTTCGTGGGCCCGTGACTTCATCACGATGTCCGCTCGCCCAGCCGGATCGACCGCCGGCTGATCAGGTTCGGGAGCGGATCTCCCACAGGTCGGGGAAGAACGGGTGGAACAGGGTGCTGCGCAGGTAGTCGACGCCCGAGGATCCGCCCGTCCCGAGCTTGGCCCCGATGATGCGCTCGACCGCCTTGACGTGCCGGTAGCGCCATTCCTGGATGCCCTCGTCCACGTCGACCAGGGCCTCGCAGACTTCGGCCGGGGTGCCCGCTTCGCCGTAGACCTGGGCCAGCACCGCCTCCACCTGGGCGTTGCCGGGCCAGGGCTGCCTTGGGTCTCGGCTCAGCACCTGGTCCGGGATCGGCCAGCCGGTCGCGTGCAGGTAGTGCAGCAGCGAGTCGAAGACCGGGCGCCGGGCCATGATCTCGGCCAGCACGGGGTCACCGCCGGTGACGCTGAAGTGCCGCCGGCCGTAGGTCGCCTCGATCCGGCGGAACTGGGTGGACTGGAAACCGCTCGAGCTGCCCAGGTCCGGGCGGAACCGGGCGAACTGCTGCGACGTCATCGTCTCCAGCACGTCCATCTGCCCGACCACGGTCTTGAGGATCTTGGCGATCCGGCGCGCGGTGGCCAGGGCGCCGGATCCGTCGCCGCCTTCCAGCCGGCGCTGCAGGAGCTCGGTCTCGTACAGGGTCTGCTTGAACCACAGCTCGTACACCTGGTGGATGATCACGAACAGCATCTCGTCGTGCACGCCGGTCAGCGGCTGCTGACAGGCCAGCAGCTCATCCAGCCGCAGGTAGCTGCCGTAGGTGAGGGGGCCGGACGTGCCCTGCTGCTTCGCGTTCACGCCCCTACGCTAACCGGGCCGGCCGGGCCGGTGCGCTCACCGGACGCCGCGGACGAACACCAGCGTGCCGTCCGGATCGAGGTCCGTGGCGATCCCGGTCAGGCGGTCCAGGTCGGCCGGCCGGTAGGCGCCCGCGTCGTCCGGCTGGCCCTCCCGGAACGTGGGCGCGGACAGGCCCGTGTCGGCCGGGGCCGCCGCGGCCAGTACCGCACCCAGCGCGGCGTCGACCTTGGCCCGGGCCGCAT
The DNA here is from genome assembly GCA_964250865.1 of uncultured Streptosporangiaceae bacterium. GTDB lineage: Bacteria > Actinomycetota > Actinomycetes > Streptosporangiales > Streptosporangiaceae > Bog-532. Next base: position 12,015 of record CAXUJF010000066.1, on the reverse strand, counting down.
CGGTGGGGGCGGCCCCCACCGCGTGCAGCAGGAACGGGCCCGGGGCCCGGGTCAGCGCCCCGTCCGGGGCGGCCGCGTCCGACGCGACGTGGCGGATCTCGATCATGTTCAGGCCACCGGGCTGGCCGATCCGGGCCGCGTCGGCCAGGGCCACGATGAGGTCGGCCGGGGCCGAAGTCAGCCACTGGCCCATGCCGCGGGCCGGGATCCCGCCTGGCGGATCCAAATGGATCTGGGCCAGGATCGCGACGTCGGCCGGGCCGGTGGTGTCCACCGCGGGATTGGCCACCGCTCGCAGCTCGGCCCGCAGGCCGGCCAGGCCAGCCTCGCCGGCCACCGAGGCGTAGGACAGGTGGACCACGGCCGTGCCCTTCAGCTCGTCCGGGAACGGGCCTCCCGGCGGCAGGCCCAGCAGGGACAGCGTGCTGGTCAGCCCGTCCGGGGCTTCGGCCAGGTGGGCGGCCCAGGCGGCGGCCAGCGCAGGCAGGTGCTGGCCCGGCCAGAGCAGGTAACCGGCCCACAGCTCGGCCACCGGATGCAGGCCAAACACCACCGCGGGCGCGCCCCCGCCGGGGGCCCCACCGCGGACGCCCCACCGCGCCGCCGGGGCGGCCGGGTCCGGGCTGTCTTCGGCCGCGTGCCGGGCCTGGCCCGTGCCGTCGACGAACCGGACGGAGCGGAGCGATCCGGACGCGAGCCCGAACGGGCGGGCCAGCCAGCCGGCCCGCCGTGGAACGTGTACCCGGCCACCCCGACCGTGGGCGAGGTGCCGCTCAGCGCGAGCAGGTCGTGCGGCCAGGCCTGTTCCTGGACCTTCGACCAGACGGTGCCCGCGCCGGCCCGGGCCACCCGCGCCGCCGCGTCGACCTGCACGCGGTCCAGGACGGAGGTGTCGACCAGGATGACGCCCGCGCCGACGGGCACGCCCGCCCCGTGACCGGTGGCCTGGACCATCACCTGGCCGCCGCCGGTCCGGGCGGCCTGGACGGCCAGCGCCACATCCGCGCCGGACCGGGGACGCACGACCGCGTCCGGGACCTGCGGGAAGCTGGAGTTGTCCGGGCTGGTCGCGTCGCGGTACGCGTCGGTACCGAGGGTGAGCACGGCCTCGGCCGGCAGGAGCCGCCGCAGCGCCTCGATGATGGCGCCGCGGCCCGGGATGAGGACGAGCTTGCCCTGGGTGTGCCCGCTGGCCAGCTCGGCGTAGGCGGCCGCGACATCTTCCAGCTGATAGGTGCCGGCGATGTCGATCTCGATCACTCCGGCGGTGACCAGGTCGGCCATCTCCCGCATGACCTCGGGGGTCGAGGCGTCGGTACTGCCTTCGGACTTGGCCCCGAGCTCGGCTGCCTGCTCGTAAGAAATGATGGTCTCGATCCGGCTGGGGGCGATGCCCAGGTCGGCCGCGAGCTGGACGTAGTCCGGGCCGTGCAGGTCGATGAAGGCGTCGATCCCGTCCGGGGCCTGGGCCCGGAGCCGGTCCGCCAGCCCGTCGCCGTACTCGACCGGGACCGCGCCGTGGGCGGTCAGCCAGTCCGCGTTCGCCTGCGAGGCGATCCCCAGCACCCGGGCGCCCCGGTGGACCAGCAACTGGGTCAGCACGCGGCCGACGCCGCCCGCGGCCGCCGATACCGCCACCACGTCACCGGTGGCGGCACCCGCCGCCCGGGCCGCCGCGTAGGCCGTCACCCCGATGACGTACAGCGACCCCGCGACCTCCCACGACATCCCGGCGGGCTTGCCGATGAGCTGGCTGGCCGGGACGGCCGCGTGGGTGGCCTGGCTGGACCGGGTCCAGGAGTAGCCCAGCACCTCATCACCAGGCTGGAACGTGGTCACGTCGGGCGCCGCCGCCACGACCACCCCGGCCAGGTCGCTGCCTTCCCCGGATGGGAACGTGGACGGGGACATCGCGTCCATCGCGCCTTCGCGGATCGCGGCCTCGCCCGGGTTGATGGCCGCGGCCCGGACCTCGACCAGCACCTCGCCCGGGCCGGGCTCGGGAGTGGGAACGTCGGCCACGTACAGGACGTCGAGGCCCCCATACCGGTCGAAGCGCACGGCACGAGCGGAAGCTGGGGCCACGTGGCGCCCTCCTCAAGCGGAAGTTTTCGTCCGCTTCAGGCTACACGCTGATCCCGCGGAGGAAGATCCGGCGCTGCTCGGCCGCGTTTTCCTCCTCGATCGGGCCCGCGGGCAGCGGCTGGGCCAGCATCGCGCCGAACTGGACCACGGTCCAGGCGGTTACGTCCGGCCGGATGGTGCCGTCCTGCTGGCCGCGGCCGCCGATCTCCGTCACCAGGTTGCGCACGCGCATCCGGCCGCGGGCGGACTCCTCGCCCGCGGTCCAGGGCGCGCCGTGCATCGGCAGCACCAGCTGATCCCGGACGGCGAAGCTGGCCACCAGGAACTGCTCGACCGCCTCGATGCCGGTGGCGGCGGTGGCCAGCGCGTGTTCGGCCACGTCGGCGAGGATGCCGTAGGCCCGGATCTGCAGCGCCTCCAGCAGCGCTTCCCGGTTCGGATACCGCCGGTACAGCGTGCCCACGCCCACCCCGGCCTCGGCCGCGATCTGGGCCAGCGGCACGTGTCTGCCCTCGTTCAGGCCGGCCCGGAGCGCGGCCGCGAGCACCCGCTCCGCGTTGGCCGCGGCGTCGCTGCGCAGTGGCCGCTGGGGGCCTGGCGCTGGGTCGTGAGCTGGTTTCATGTCCGGTCAACAGCTTGTTCCGCAACCCCCGCGTCGTCAATGACGATGGCAGCTACCAGCCACAGCGCGGCACCGTCCGCCGGGCCCGCCGGCGGGTTCACGTCCATCCCTCCAGCTTGGCCCGTTTAGGCTGGGCTCAGGTGGAGGCGCACTGATCAGGGATCGGATGCATGACAGTCCCGGTGTGGATGTGGGTCGCAGCGGCGGTGCTCGTCGCCGTGGTCGCGGCGGAGATCGTGCTGTCCAGGCGGCCTGGACCGAGCTCGTCCCGGACCCGGCAGGCCGTCTGGTGGGTCGGCGTGTACGTGTCGCTGGCGGTGGCGTTCGGGCTGGGTCTGGGCGTCACCTCGGGTTGGACGTCGGCGGGACAGTTCTACGCCGGCTTTCTCACCGAGTACAGCCTGAGCGTGGACAACCTGTTCATCTTCTTCGTGATCATGGGCTGGCTGGCGGTACCGGCGGCCCGGCAGCAGCGGGTGCTGCTCTACGGCATCGTGCTGGCCCTGGTGCTGCGCACGGTGCTCATCGTGGCCGGCACGGCGGCGATCAACCGCTTCGACTGGCTGTTCTACCCGCTGGGCGGCTTCCTGCTGTGGACCGCCTTCGGCCTGATCAGAGGGCGTACGGACCACCCGGCCGAGCAGCAGCCGGGCCGCGTGCTGCAGTTCTTGCGCAGACGGCTCACCCGGCCCGGCACGGGCGGCCACCCGCCCGTGCCGCCTATGGTGCTGCTGATCGCGGCCATCGCGGTGGCCGACGTGCTGTTCGCGTTCGATTCCATCCCGGCCATCTTCGGCATCACCACCAAGCCGGTGCTGATCGTGGCCAGCAACGTGTTCGCGCTGATGGGCCTGCGGCACCTGTACGTGCTGCTCATCCGGGTCCTGGACCGGCTGGTCTACCTGAACACCGGGCTGGCCGTGGTCTGCGCGTTCATCGGCGGCAAGCTCATCCTGGGAGCGCTGGACGACAACGGGGTGCGCTGGGCCGTGCACATCCCGACCTGGCTGTCGATTGCGGTCGGGGTCGCGATCCTGCTGTTCACGGCGATCGCGGGCAGCGCGGGCCAGGCCGCCGAGCGGCGACGGCAGCGGCTGGCCGCGGCCGCGGACGGCCCGCTGACCATGGGGGCCCTGCCCGGCGGACCGCTGACCGGCAGCGAACAGGCCATGCTGGAGCGCCGGTTCGCGGTCATCGACACCGACGGGAACGGCCGCTGGCAGCGGGATGACCTCACGCTGCTGACCCAGCGGCTGTGCGATACGTTCGGCCACGCCACCGACTCCGGGCTGGCGCAGGCCGTGGCCACCGGGCAGCTGGCCCTGTTCAACGTCCTGCTGCGGCACCTGGACGCCGACGGTAACCAGGAGATCAGCCGGGAGGAGTTCGTAACCGGCCTGGGCCAGCAGTTCGCGGACCGGCCGGCCTTCGACACCGCGGTGCACACCGCCGCCCTCACCCTGGTCCAGGTGGCCGACCGGGACCGCAACGGGGTGCTGGACAGCGCCGAGTACGCCGACCTGGCCGCGGTCTACGGCGCCGGCCCGGACGAGGCCGCGGCCGCCTTCGACCGGCTCGACCTGGACCGGAACGGCGTGCTGGACACCGCCGAGCTGACCGTGGCCGTGAGCCAGTTCTTCGCCAGCCGCCCGATGACCCCCGACCTGGCCTGCCGCCCGGTCGGCTAATACGGGCGGCTAACACGGGCGGCCAGGCGGTCAGGCCGAGCGGGTGGCGATGAGGGCCGCGAGGCCGTCGAGGAAAGGTCGCGGCCCGGTACCCCTGCTCGGCGATCAGCTCCATGGTCGCCTGCACGATCTGGGCCCGGCGGGCCTGGTTCGTCACCGAACGCCCGCCTTCCTCGTAAATAATGTTGAGCTGCCCCCCTGGGACTAACCTTCAGTTGCGTCTGCCAGCCTTGACGGGAGCGGCAGGGGCCAAACGGGGAGGTGACTGGTGGATCCGGACGGAATGCTGGAGCCTGCCAGCCTGGTCGAGCTGTCGGTTCAGCGGCTCCGCCGGGACATCCTCAGCGGTCAGCTGGCTTCGGGTGAGCGGCTGATCGAGGAGCAGCTGACCCACCGGTTCGGGATCAGCCGGGCCCCGCTGCGAGAGGCCCTGCGTGAACTGGCCCAGCAGGGCCTGGTGGAACATCTGCCCCGGCGCGGGGTCCGGGTGGCCGACCTGTCCAGTGCGGACGTGGACGACCTGTTCGGTCTGCGCGACCTGCTGGAGCGGTACGCCATGACGCAGGCGCTGCCGCTGCCGGACCCGCGAGGCCTGGCCCGGCTGAACGGAGCCCTGGAGGCGATGGGCGCCGCCGCCCAGGACCGCGACGTACTCCGCGAGCACGAGGCCCATCGTCAGTTTCACATCGAGGTGGTCGGCCTGGCCGGCCAGCGCCACCTGCTGCAGGCGTTCGAGCCGGTCATCCTCAAACTCGAGCTGTGCATGGCGGCCAACCTGCGGCTGGAAGCCGAGCAGCGCGACCCGTCCGAGGGTGTGACGCGCCACCGGAAGCTGCTCGACGCCATCGCCTCCGGCGATCTGGACCAGGTGCTCGCCGCTCTGGCCAGCCACGGCGCCCGCACCTACATCGGCTGAACCCGCGGTCCAGCCGGCCGCGCCACTCGCCCAGCCGCTAACACACTCGTAACAGAACCGGGCGACTGAGGTTACACGACTGTCGACAATCGACAGAGAGGCTCCGTGCGCAACGGTGCCTGCCAGATAGGGCCAGCCGAACGGAGTAACCGATGCCCGGACCGCTCCAGGTGGACGCCGAGCCCTACGCCTTCGGGTTCGACCCCGCCCACACCGCCCTGCTCATTATCGACATGCAGCGGGACTTCGTGGAGCCGGGCGGCTTCGGCGAGACGCTCGGCAACGACGTCAGCCTGCTGCAGCAGGTTGTGCGACCGCTGCAGGAGGTGCTGGCCGCGACCCGGGAGGCCGGGATGACGGTCATCCACACCCGCGAGGGCCACCGGCCCGACCTGTCCGACTGCCCGCCGGCCAAGCTCAACCGGGGCCAGCCGTCGCTGCGGATCGGCGACCCGGGCCCCCGCGGCCGGATCCTGATCCGGGGCGAGTACGGCCACGACATCGTCGACGAGCTCGCCCCGGCCCCCGGCGAGCTGGTCATCGACAAGCCCGGCAAGGGCTCGTTCTACGCCACCGGCCTGGAGGAAGCCCTGCGCGCGCAGGGGATCACCAGCCTGGTGGTCACCGGGGTCACCACCGAAGTGTGCGTGCACACCACGGTCCGCGAGGCGAACGACCGCGGCTACGAGTGCCTGGTCCTGTCCGACTGCGTGGGCTCCTACTTCCCCGACTTCCAGCGCTCCGGCCTGCAGATGATCGCCGCCCAGGGCGGCATCTTCGGCTGGGTCGCACCGTCCGCCGACTATCTCAAGGCCCTGGTTCAGCACTGACACGGAGGAGCTGACGGCAATGACGACCACGACACGTCCCGAACCCCTGCGACTGCCCTGGTGGGTGAGTGGGGATACCAACGCCTTCTTCGGCCTCGGCTTCAACGTCATGGTGAACGTGCTGGTGCTCACCGGCCTGTGCCTGACCGTGGTGCACATCCCGACCACGGACGTGTACGGCGCGATCCTGCCGGCGCTGGGCGTGCAGCTGCTGATCGGCAACGTGTACTACACCTACCTGGCCCGGCGGCTGGCCCGGCGGGAGAACCGGACCGACGTGGCCGCCATGCCCTACGGGCCGAGCGTGCCGCACATGTTCATCGTCACCTTCGTGATCATGCTGCCCACCTACCTGGCCACCAAGAACGCACTGGACGCCTGGGCGGCCGGGCTGGCCTGGTGCTTCGTGATCGGGTGCATCGTGCTGATCGGGGCCTTCGTCGGTCCCTACGTCCGCCGGTTCACCCCGCGCGCGGCCCTGCTCGGCACCCTGGCCGGCGTCTCCATCGCGTTCATCTCCATGCGCCCGGCGGCCCAGATGTGGGAGGCGCTGTGGATCGCGCTGCCGGTGCTGGCCATCATCATGATCGGTTTCTTCACCGGAATCAGGCTGCCCGGCAACATCCCGGTCGGCCTGGCCGCGCTGCTGGTCGGCACCGCGATCGGCTGGATCGGCGGCTACATGCACCCGGCCGAGGTCACCGCCGCGGCCCACAACATCGCGCTGAGCTTGCCGACCCTGAACGCGGGCCGGCTGGGCCACGGGCTGAAGGAAGTCTCACCGCTGCTGGCCACCGCCATCCCGCTCGGCATCTACAACTTCACCGAGGGCATGAGCAACGTGGAGAGCGCGGCCGCCGCCGGCGACTCCTACAACCTGCGCTCGGTGCTGCTCGCCGACGGTACCGGCGCCATCGTGGGCTCGCTGCTCGGCTCGCCGTTCCCGCCCGCGGTCTACATCGGCCACCCGGGCTGGAAGTCGGCCGGCGGCCGGACCAGCTACTCGTTCGCCAGCGGCGTGGTGATCGCCCTCCTTTGTTTCCTCGGCTTGTTCTCGCTGCTGGGCGCGGTCCTGCCGCTCCCGGCGATCGTGCCGATCCTGCTCTACATCGGCCTGCTCATCGGGGCCCAGGCGTTCCAGGCGGTGCCCCGGCGGCACGCGGTCGCGGTGGTGATCGCGATCGTCCCGAACATCGCCTCCTGGGCCCAGGGGCAGATGGACGACGTGCTGGCCGCCGCGGGTACTACGGCCCAGAAGGTGGGTTACGCCAACATCGCCGCCAACGGGGCCATCTACAAGGGCACCATGCTGCTCGGCGGCGGCGCGGTCCTGGCCGGCCTGCTGCTCGGCGCGATCGTGGCGTTCCTGATCGATCGGCAGTTCTTCTGGGCCGCGGGATACGCGGCGGCCGGGGCGATCCTGGGCTTCATCGGACTCATCCACGGCGCGAAGGTGGGCTGGGACGTCGGCGGGCAGATCGCGCTCGGCTACCTGTTCACGAGCGTGATCCTCCTGATCTTCGGCCTGCTCAACCGGCGGGAGGGCGGGGCCGAGCTGACCGAGTCGGCCGACCCCGAACTGGTCGCCGCCGACGCCATCGACATCGAGCCAGCGGTGGCGGCGGACAACCTGGGCGCCGAACCCGTCATACCCGCCGAGGAACCGGTCGCCGCGGGTGCCGCGGGCACGGAGGCGGTCAGCACCGACACCGCGGTCCCCCGGGCATGAGCGCGCACTACGGGCCGGTCAGGGCCGAGCCGTACGGCTGGCCCTACGACGGGACGTTTGCACCGGAGCAGACCGCGTTGCTCTGCATCGACTTCCAGACCGACTTCTGCGGCAAGGGCGGTTATGTCGATGCCATGGGTTATGACCTGGAACTCACCCGCGCGCCGCTGGAACCGACGGCCCGGGTGGTGGATGCGGCCCGGGCCCACGGGCTCACGGTGGTGCACACCCGGGAAGGGCACCGGCCCGACCTGGCCGACTGCCCGCCGAACAAGCTGTGGCGGTCCCGGCAGATCGGCGCGGGCATCGGTGACCCCGGCCCGTGCGGCCGGATCCTGGTCCGGGGCGAGCCGGGGTGGGAGCTCGTGCCCGAGGTCGCGCCGGCCGAGGGCGAGCTGATCATCGACAAGCCGGGCAAGGGCTCGTTCTACGCCACCGACCTGGATCTGCTGCTGCGGAACCGGGGCATCACCCACATCGTCCTGACCGGGATCACCACGGACGTGTGCGTGCACACCACCATGCGCGACGCCAACGACCGGGGGTACGAATGCCTGCTGCTGACCGACTGCACCGGCGCGACCGACAAGGACAACCACGCGGCGGCGCTGAAGATGGTCACCATGCAGGGCGGCGTGTTTGGGGCGATCGCCCCGTCCTCGGCGCTGCTCGCCGCGCTGGAGGGCTAGCGTGCTGACCCTGGCCGGGGTGGGGCGCCCGGGCCCGGCCCGCGCCCCCCCCCGCGGGGTAGGGGGCGAGGTGCGGGCCCGGGGGACGGCCCGGGGCC
>CAXUJF010000066.1:0-3348 GCA_964250865.1 uncultured Streptosporangiaceae bacterium | reverse complement strand
CGATCGGGGTGAAGCCCAGGTCCTCGAGCCGGGGGGCGGGGCGCGGGGGTGGTGGGCTAGGGGGCTGCCCGGGGCGGGGGGGGGCCGCCGTTACGCGGCGGGCGCCCACCCCGGCGAGATCGTGGCCGAGGTGCTGGCCCGGATCAGCGCCCGGGGCGAGGACCACGTCTGGATCAGCCGCCGGCCCGCGGCCGAGCTGTACGCCGCGGCCGAGCGGCTGGTGCAGCGCTGGCCCGACCGGCGGACTCGCCCGCCACTGTTCGGCGTGCCGTTCGCGGTGAAGGACAACATCGACGCGGCCGGGCTGCCGACCACCGCCGCCTGCCCGGGGTACGCCTACCAGCCGGAACACAGCGCGCCGCTGGTGACCCGGCTGGAGGCGGCGGGCGCGCTGCTGATCGGCAAGACCAACCTGGACCAGTTTGCCACCGGCCTGTCCGGCACCCGCAGCCCCTACGGCGCGTGCGAGTCACCGTTGCTACCGGGCCTGATCTCCGGCGGCTCCAGCTCGGGGTCGGCGGTCGCGGTCGCCGCGGGGCTGGTCCCGTTCGCGATCGGGACGGACACCGCAGGGTCGGGCCGGGTCCCGGCCGCGCTCACCGGCACGGTCGGGGTCAAGCCCAGCCGGGGCCTGGTCAGCACGCTTGGGATGGTCCCGGCGTGCGCCTCCCTGGACTGCGCCAGCGTGTTCGCCGGCTCGGTCACCGACGGCCTGGCCGTGCTCTCGGTCATGGCCGGGCCGGAACCGGCCGACCCCTGGTCGCGCCGGCTGCCGGTACCCGCGGCCCCCCCCGGGGCCCCGGGGCGGCGGGGGGCGGGTCGGGGTGCCCCGCGACCCCGAGTTCTACGGCGACGCCGCGGCCGAGAAGGCGTTCACGTCCGTGCTGGGCCGGCTGGCCGACCTCGGGCATCAGCCGGTGGACACCGATCTCGGCCCGTTCCTGGCCGCCGGGCGGCTGCTCTACGGCGGACCCTGGGTGGCGGAACGGCTCGCCGCGGTGGGCGACTTCGCCGAACGGCATCCCGGCCAGGTCCACCCGGTCACCCGGCAGGTGCTGCAGAGCGGCTGGGACCTCACCGCGGTGGACGCGTTCCGCGGCCTGCACCGGCTCCAGGCGCTGCGCGCGCAGACCAGCCCGGCCTGGGACGCCATGGACGTGCTGGCGGTACCGACCGTGCCGACCACGTTCACGATCGCGGAAATGACCGAGGACCCCATCGCCCTGAACACGGTCCTGGGGCACTACACGACGTTCGCCAACCTGCTGGACCTGGCCGCGGTCGCGGTCCCGGCCGGGATCACCGAGACCGGGCGGCCGCACGGCCTCACCGTGCTCACCCCGGCCGGCCAGGACGCCGTGGCCGCCGGGCTGGCCAGCGAGTTCGGCGGGTAACGCTCCAGCCGCAAAGCGCCGGATGGCTGCCGCGAACACCTCCGGATGATCCAGGTGCACGGCGTGCCCAACGCCGGGAAGCACCCACACCGGCAGGCCGAATGCCTCCCCCAGCCGCCGCACCGACTCGTGCCGGACCGGTGGTGAGCATTCCCCTACGGTGATCACGACCGGGCCGGCCCCCGCAGCCGGCGCGGCCGGCTCGAAGCCCCGGAACATAGCCAGGTCACGGCCCACCGCGTCCGGGTCGTCCGGAGCTTCGGCGCTGGTCCAGGAGCCGCCGTACAGCGCCTGCCCGAACCTATCCACGCCGGCTTCGGCGTACGCGGCCCGGAACGGATCGAGCAACCCCGGTAGCAGCGACCCCACGGCCGGTTCGTGCAGCAACGCCGCTGTGAACGGTACCCCGGCCGCGGCCAGCGCGAGCCCGAGCGTGGCACCCCCGCTGACCCCGGCCACCACCGCCCCTGGGCACACCGGCGCCAGCGCGCCGACCTCGGTGTCCAGGTCACCGCTGCACGGCCGGTCCGGGCACAGCACCTCGAAGCCATCGAGCAGCGGGACAACGTGCCGCCACACCCGGCCGGTGGTGGCGGCCCCGTGGACCAGCACGATCCGCTGGGCGCGCTCGGTGCCCCGCTGCTGATCCACGCGGCCACGCTATCTGCTCCGCGGCTTCGTCCTGGCTTCCGGTCAGGGGAGCCTACCGGCGGGGTCACCGGCCGGCACCGGCCTGCGGGCCAGCACGATGGCGACGGCGATCCACAGCGCGGCCAGGGCCAGCGGCCCGGCGTTCCCCAGCGCCATGCTGGCGGGCGTCAGGCGCGGACGGCCCGGAGCTGGGCGGTGGCGTCGCGGGTGATGGCCACAGCGTCGGCGGCACAGGTGAGCAGGGTGCAGCCACCCTCGCGGTAGCGGCGGGCGAGGGCGGCTTCGGTGGCATGCACCCCGACCGGCTTGCCCACCGTGGCGCAGGCGGCCCAGATCTGGGCCAGGGCCGGGCTCAGCACCGGGTCGTCCGGGTCGAGGGCGCAGCCCAGGGCGAGCGACAGGTCCCGGGGGCCGACGTAGACACCGTCCACCCCGTCGACGGCCAGCGTGGCCGGCAGGTCGGTGACGGCGGCCACGGATTCCACCATGACCAGGCAGAACGGCTCCTCGGCGGCCAGCGCGCCGCCTGCGGAGCGGTAACCGGCGGGCGGGTAGCGGACCGCGCCGGCCACCTCACGCGCCTGCGCGGCCGAGTCCACGTTGGGCACGATCACGCCCTCGCAGCCCAGGTCCAGGGCCCGGCCGATGTCGGCCGGGTGCGCGTGCCGGACCCGGCCCACCGGCGGGGCCCCCGCCCGCCGGCTTGCGGTGGTGCTGGCGGGGCGGGGGGCCGCGGGGGCCCCGCCGGGGTGGGGGGGGCTGGCCACGTAGTCGAACCCGGCCGCGGCCAGCAGCCGGACGCTCAGCAGCGACGGGATCGCTGACCAGGCGCCGTACAGCGGCTCGCGGGCGGTCAGGCGGGAGCGGAAGTTGGCAGCCATGCTCATGGGACCAGCGAACCACAACCGCATCAGAGCCTGACTTGGCGCCCACCCGACTGGCACGTCCGACTGGCCCGTCCGGCTGGCGCCCACGGCCGCCGGGCCGGCGCCGCTGACCGTGACGGGGAGGAGAAAACCCCACTCCAAACGCGGAGGGAAACGCCATTGGGTGGTCTCCGTGTACCCGGCACGCTGGGGTCATGGCCACCAAGACCTTCCCTGACATCGAAATAACGCCGTCCCTTGCCCCCGGCCTCCCGCCCGATGACACCGCCCCGGTGGTGCTGACCGAGGTGACCAAACGGTACGGGCGGCGACGCCGCGCGGTGGCCGCGCTGGACCGGGTGTCGCTGGCGTTCCCGGCCGGCTCGTTCACCGCGGTCCTCGGGGTCTCCGGATCGGGCAAGTCGACGCTGCTGCAG
>CAXUJF010000065.1:12385-17212 GCA_964250865.1 uncultured Streptosporangiaceae bacterium | reverse complement strand
CGGCGACCCCAGCGACGGCCTGCCCGGCGTGCCCGGGGTGGGGGAGAAGACCGCGACCAAGTGGATCCGCGAGTTCGGCTCGCTGGAGGAACTGGTCAACCGGGTCGACGAGGTCAAGGGCAAGGCGGGTGACGCGCTCCGCGAGCACCTGGGCGACGTGCTGCGCAACCGGCAGATGACCGCGCTGGTGCGGGACGTCCCGCTGGGCGACATCGGCGCCGCCCCTGACGACCTCATTCCCCAGATCTGGAATCGCGACCAGATCCACCAGCTGTTCGACACGCTGCAGTTCCGGGTGCTGCGTGACCGGCTCTACCAGACCCTGCCCGACGGCATCTGCGGTGTCGCCGCCTCCGACGACCAGGCCACCGAGCCCGCCGCCGGGTTCGAGGTCGAGGTCACCCTGCTCGGCCCGGACGAGGTGGCCGAGTGGATCGCCGACCACGCGGCCGAGCCCGCGGACGACGCGGCCACCATCACCCGGGCCGGGCTCGCGGTGGCCGGCACCTGGGGCCGGGGCACCGGCACGCTGACCGGGATCGCCATCGCCGCCACCGACGGTCACGGCGCCTACCTCGACCCGACCGCGCTGACCGAGTCCGACACCGAGGCGCTCGGTGGCTGGCTGGCCGCGGCCAGCCTGCCCAAGGCCATGCACGACGCCAAGGGCCCGATGCACGCCTTCGCCGCCCACGGCTTCGAGCTGACCGGGCTGACCAGCGACACCGCGCTGGCCGCCTACCTGGCGCTACCCGGCCAGCGCTCGTTCGACCTGGGCGACCTGACCCTGCGCTACCTGGGCAAGGAGCTGCGCGACGACGCCGGTACCCCGGAGCAGCTCACGCTGGACGGCTCGGGGGAGGAGGACGCCGCGGCCAACCTGGTGCTGCACGCCCGGGCCACCGCCGAACTGGCCGACAGTCTCGACGCCGACCTGGAGCGGCGCGGCGCGGGCACGCTGCTGCACGACGTGGAACTGCCGCTGGTCGACGTGCTGGCCCGGATGGAACGCACCGGCATCGCCGCCGACACCGACCACCTGGCCGAGATGTCGGCCACGCTGTACGGCGAGGTCAAGGGGTCCGAGCAGGCCGCGTTCGCGGTCGTCGGGCACGAGTTCAACCTGGGCTCGCCCAAGCAGCTGCAGGAAGTGCTGTTCACCGAGCTGAAGCTGCCCAAGACCAAGCGCATCAAGACCGGTTACACCACCGACTCCGACGCGCTGACCTCCCTGCTGGCCCAGACTGAGCATGCGGTCCTGGCGCACCTGCTGCGCCACCGCGACGTAGCCAAGCTGAAGAGCATCGTCGACTCGCTGATCCCGATGGCGGACGACCACGATCGCATCCACACCACGTTCAACCAGATGATCGCGGCCACCGGCCGGTTGTCCTCCACCGACCCCAACCTGCAAAACATCCCGATCCGGACCGAGGAGGGCCGCGGCATCCGGCGCGCGTTCGTGGTCGGCCAGGGGTACGAGACCCTGCTCACCGCGGACTACAGCCAGATCGAGCTGCGGATCATGGCCCACCTGTCCGGGGACGAGGCGCTGATCGCCGCGTTCGAGTCCGGGCACGACTTCCACGCCGCGACCGCCTCCCGCGTGTTCGGGCTGCCGCCCGAGGAGATCAACGGCGACCTGCGGAACCGGATCAAGGTGATGAACTACGGGCTGGCCTACGGGCTGTCCGCGTTCGGCCTGTCCGACCGGCTGCACATTCCGTCCGACGAGGCCCGGGCGCTGATGGATGAGTACTTCTCCGAGTTCGGCGGCGTCCGCGACTACCTGCGCGATGTGGTGGCCCAGGCCCGGCAGGAGGGCTACACCGAGACCATGTTCGGCCGCCGCCGGTACCTGCCCGACCTGACCTCGGACAACCGCCAGCGGCGCGAGATGGCCGAGCGGATGGCGCTGAACGCGCCGATCCAGGGGTCCGCGGCCGACATCATCAAGATGGCCATGCTGGCCGTGGACCGGGCCATCGGTGCGCGTGGCCTGAAGTCCCGGATGCTGCTCCAGGTGCACGACGAGCTCATCTTCGAAGTGGCCCCGGGAGAGTTCGAGGCCCTGCGCGAGCTGGTCAACCAGGAGATGTCGGCCGCCGCCGACCTCCGGGTCCCGCTGGAGGTCTCCACCGGCTCCGGGCACAGTTGGTGGGACGCCGCTCACTGAGCGGAATATCGCGGGTCAGTGCGGTGTTGACAAATCCGCGCTACGACTCGCCAGGACGGTCGCTCGGATTGACCCAGTGGCGATGCTCTCATATTCTGAACGTTGCGCTGTGTCCTCGTGTGGTCCGCTTGTCACTTGACCTCACCGGCGGTCATTCGGCCGTCATCAAGGCCGGTTCCGCCGGCTTCGCAGGTTTCGCGATTCCTGGTCCTGCCCGCAGGTGCACGCCGTAGCGCGCCCTCAATCCCTGTCCGCATCCGGAGCCAACCCACACATGACGAGCAGTACAGAAGCACCCTCGACCCCTAAGGTAGCGGTCAACGACATCGGGTCCGAGGAAGCATTCCTCGCCGCGATCGACGAGACCATCAAGTACTTCAATGACGGCGACATTGTCGAAGGAACCGTCGTCAAGGTCGATCGAGACGAGGTCTTGCTCGACATCGGCTACAAGACAGAGGGAGTCATTCCCTCTCGTGAGCTGTCGATCAAGCATGACGTCGATCCCCACGATGTGGTCAAGACTGGTGAGCACATCGAGGCCCTTGTCCTGCAGAAGGAGGACAAGGAAGGTCGTCTGATTCTGTCCAAGAAGCGCGCTCAGTACGAGCGCGCCTGGGGCACGATCGAGAAGATCAAGGAAGAGGACGGCGTGGTCACCGGCACGGTGATCGAAGTCGTCAAGGGCGGCCTGATCCTCGACATCGGCCTGCGCGGGTTCCTGCCCGCCTCGCTGGTGGAGATGCGCCGCGTCCGCGATCTGCAGCCGTACGTGGGCCGGGAGCTCGAGGCCAAGATCATCGAGCTGGACAAGAACCGCAACAACGTCGTGCTGTCCCGGCGGGCCTGGCTGGAGCAGACCCAGTCCGAGGTGCGGCACACGTTCCTCAACACCCTGCAGAAGGGCCAGATCCGCAAGGGTGTGGTCTCGTCCATCGTCAACTTCGGTGCGTTCGTGGACCTGGGTGGCGTGGATGGCCTGGTGCACGTGTCCGAGCTGTCCTGGAAGCACATCGACCACCCCGGCGAGGTTGTCGAGGTCGGCCAGGAGGTCACGGTCGAGGTGCTGGACGTGGACATGGACCGCGAGCGCGTCTCGCTGTCGCTGAAGTCCACCCAGGAAGACCCGTGGCAGCAGTTCGCCCGTACCCACCAGATCGGCCAGGTCGTGCCCGGCCGGGTCACCAAGCTGGTGCCGTTCGGTGCGTTCGTCCGGGTCGAGGAGGGCATCGAGGGTCTGGTGCACATCTCCGAGCTGGCTGACCGCCACGTGGAGATTCCCGAGCAGGTCGTGCAGGTCGGCGACGAGATCTTCGTGAAGATCATCGACATCGACCTGGACCGGCGCCGGATCTCGCTGTCGCTCAAGCAGGCCAACGAGGGCACCATCGGCGAGGCCGTCGGCGACGACTTCGACCCGACCCTGTACGGCATGCCCGCGACCTACGACGAGGCCGGCAACTACGAGTATCCCGACGGCTTCGACGCCGAGACCGGCGAGTGGCTCGACGGCTACGACAGCCAGCGTGAGGAGTGGGAGCGCCAGTACGCCGAGGCGCGGACCCGCTTCGAGGCGCACCGGCGGCAGGTCGAGGAGGCCCGCAAGGCCGACTCGGAAGCGATCGCCAGCGGCGAGGACGGGGCTGCGGCCGCGTCCACCAGCTCGGCGCCCGCACCTGACAGCAGTACCCGCAGCAGTTCCACCAGCAGTTCGCCCCGCTCCAGCAGCGGCCCGGCTGGTGGCGGCGGCGCGCTCGCCTCGGACGAGGCGCTCGCGGCGCTGCGTGACAAGCTGTCCGGCGGCCAGGGCTGAGCCACCCACTGGGGTTCACCTCGGCTTCACGCCCCGGACGCACGTCCGGACCATGATCGGGTGGAGTTTCCCGCGTCCCGCGGGAGACTCCACCCGTTCGCTTTGTCCAGGAAAATCTTGCGGAGGTCACGTGCTTCGAGTCGGGCTCACCGGCGGGATCGGATCCGGCAAGAGCGAGGTGTCCAAGCGCCTGGCCGCCTGCGGTGCCGCCCTGATCGACGCGGACGTGGCCGCGCGTGCGGTGGTGGAGCCGGGCACGCCGGGCCTGGGCGAGATCACGGCGGTATTCGGCCCTGAGGTGCTGCTGCCGGACGGCCGGCTGAACCGGGAACGGCTCGGTCAGATCGTGTTCGCCGACGACGATGCGCGGGCCAAGCTCAACGCCATCGTGCACCCGCTGATACACGAGCGGACCCAGCAGCTCGAGCAGCAGGCGGCCGCCACCGTGGGCCCGGGCGGGATCATGGTGCACGACGTGCCGCTGCTGACCGAGAACGGGCTGCAGAACGGGTTCGACACCGTGATCGTGGTCGACGCCCCCGCCGACCAGCGGCTGCGGCGGCTGATCGAGACCCGCGGCATGACCGCCGAGCACGCCCGGGAACGGATGGCCGCTCAGGCCAGCCGGGACGAGCGGCTGGCCATCGCCGACATCGTGGTCGACAACTCCGGCACCCTGGCCGACCTCGACCAGCAGGTGGCCGAGGTCTGGTCCGTGCTGCGCGACCTGGCCGGCCGCGGTGACGGCGCCGGAATGTCGGACCCCCCACGTACTGTTGAAAGGTGAGTAGGCCGCCGTTCTGGCGACCCTGCTCACGGCGGCATTGTTCGTAGCGAC
>CAXUJF010000065.1:0-12285 GCA_964250865.1 uncultured Streptosporangiaceae bacterium | reverse complement strand
ACGGTTCGTAGCGACACGGTTCGTAGCGACACGGTTCGTAGCGACACGGTTCGTAGCGACACGGTTCGTAACGACACTGCTCGCCGCCCGCGCCCTGAACTTCCCGGAGGTGGCCCCATGCGTCCCGTGACCGATCTCAAGCGCCGGGTCGCGCCCTTCCAGGTGATCACCGAGATGACCCCGGCCGGGGACCAGCCCGCGGCCATCGCCGAGATGGAGCGCCGGATCAACGCGGGGGAGCAGGATACGGTCCTGCTCGGCGCGACCGGCACCGGCAAGACCGCGACCGTGGCCTGGCTGGCCGAGCGGGTGCAGCGGCCCACCCTGGTCATGCTGCCGAACAAGACGCTGGCCGCGCAGTTCGCCAACGAGCTGCGGGAGATGCTGCCGGAGAACGCGGTCGAGTACTTCGTCTCGTATTACGACTACTACCAGCCCGAGGCGTACATCCCGCAGACCGACACCTACATCGAGAAGGACTCCTCGATCAACGACGAGGTCGAGCGGCTGCGTCACTCGGCCACGAACTCGCTGCTGACCCGGCGGGACACGATCGTGGTCGCCTCGGTGTCCTGCATCTACGGCCTGGGCACACCGCAGGAGTACGTGGACCGGATGCTCACCCTGAAGGTGGGCGACACGATCGAGCGCGACGCGATGCTGCGCCAGCTGGTCGGCATGCAGTACGCCCGCAACGACCTGTCCTTCACCCGGGGCACGTTCCGGGTGCGGGGCGATACGATCGAGGTCATCCCGCAGTACGAGGAGCTGGCCGTCCGGATCGAGATGTTCGGCGATGAGATCGAGCGGCTGATGACGCTGCACCCGCTGACCGGCGAGGTGGTCAGCGAGGACGACGAGCTCTACATCTTCCCGGCGTCGCACTACGTGGCCGGGGCCGAGCGGATGGAGCGGGCCATCGCCGGCATCGAGGCCGAGCTGGCCGAGCGGCTGGCCGAGCTGGAGCGTAACGGCAAGCTGCTGGAAGCCCAGCGGCTGCGCATGCGGACCACCTACGACATCGAGATGATGCGTCAGGTCGGCAGCTGCGCCGGCATCGAGAACTACTCCCGGCACATCGACGGCCGCGCGGCCGGCACCGCGCCGAACACGCTGATGGACTACTTTCCCGAGGACTTCGTCCTGGTCATCGACGAGTCGCACGTCACCGTGCCGCAGATCGGGGCCATGTACGAGGGCGACGTGTCCCGCAAGCGGAACCTGGTCGAGCACGGCTTCCGGCTGCCCAGCGCCATCGACAACCGGCCGCTGACCTGGGACGAGTTCACCGAGCGGATCGGGCAGACCGTCTACCTGTCCGCGACCCCCGGGCCGTACGAGCTGCAGCGGGTGGGCGGCGACGTGGTCGAGCAGGTCATCCGGCCGACCGGCCTGATCGACCCCGAGGTGGTGATCAAGCCGACCAAGGGCCAGATCGACGACCTGCTGCACGAGATCCGGGTCCGGGCCGACCGGAACGAGCGGGTGCTGGTCACCACGCTGACCAAGAAGATGTCCGAGGACCTCACCGACTACCTGCTGGAGAACGGCGTCCGCGCCCGGTACCTGCACAGTGAGGTGGACACGCTGCGCCGGATCGAGCTGCTGCGCGAGCTGCGGGTCGGTGAGTACGACGTGCTGGTCGGCATCAACCTGCTGCGGGAGGGCCTGGACCTGCCCGAGGTATCACTGGTGGCCATCCTGGACGCGGACAAGGAGGGCTTCCTGCGCTCCGGTACCTCGCTGATCCAGACCATCGGCCGGGCCGCGCGTAACGTGTCCGGCCAGGTGATCATGTACGCGGACAAGATCACCCCGTCCATGCAGCACGCGATCGACGAGACCAGCCGCCGCCGGGAGAAGCAGGTCGCCTACAACACCGAGCACGGCATCGACCCGCAGCCCCTGCGCAAGAAGATCGCCGACATCCTGGACCAGCTGGTCCGCGAAGACGCCGACACCGACGAGCTCATCGGGGGTGCCGGGCGGCAGCAGAGCCGGGGCAAGTCGCCGGTGCCGGGATTGTCGTCCCGGGCTCGCGCCGCGGCCCGGGCCGCCGGTGCCGGTGTGGGTGAGGACCTGGCCGGCGAGGGCGGTGGCCCGGCTCGTGACGACCTGGTCGAGCTGATCAAGCAGCTCACCGAGCAGATGCACGTGGCCGCGGCCGAGCTGCAATTCGAGGTGGCGGCCCGGCTGCGGGACGAGATCCGTGAGCTCAAGCACGAGCTGAGGGGTATGCAGGCGGCCGGCGTCTGAGCCGCGGGTGCGGACCCGCACGTGGTACGGGCCCGGATTCGTTATTTAACTTTCTGTGGTGGCCGTCTTCAGGAATGCTGGGGGCAGGCTGAACGTTCGCACGGTTGGCCCCTTGTACGGGTTCAGGGAGTCGTGCGGGTTCAGGAAGCGTTGACCCGGAGACGTAAGGTCGTGAGCTGTGGTAGCTAGCCTGGTGGCTGCCGTAGTCGCGGCTGTCTGTTACGGCATTGCCTCGGTCATGCAGGCCATCGCCGCCCGCACGGCCAGCCACCGGCCCGCGGCGGGCACTCCCGGCCAGGAAGGGTCCGCGCCGGCCGGGGTTGACCCGGGCCTGCTGGTCCGGATGCTGGGCCAGTGGCGGTTCGTGGCCAGCCTCGGCCTGGACACTCTCGGTTTCCTCGGCCAGCTGATCGCGCTGCACCGGCTGCCGTTGTTCGCCGTGCAGGCCATGATCGCCGCCAACCTGGCCGTGACCGCGGTCGTGGCCACCTGGCTGATCGGCGCGGTCCTGCACTGGCGGGAGTGGGTCGCGGTCGGCGGGGTGGTGACGGGTGTCGGGCTGCTCGGCTCCTCGGCCGGCCCGGAGGGGGCCAGCCAGGCCAGCGTGGTGTTCAAGCTCTCCCTGATCGTGGCCGTGGCCTGCCTGGGCCTGGTCGGCGTGGCTGCCGCCCGGCTGCCGGACCCGCTGCGCACCCCGGTCCTGGGCTTGGTCGCGGGGACCGGGTACGGCGTGCTGGGCGTGGCCGCCCGCGTACTGAACGGCTTCTCTCCACTGTCCCTGATCCGCGATCCGGCCACCTACGCGCTGATCGCCGCGGGCATCGTCTCATTCCTGTTCTACGCCTCCGCGCTCGAGGCGGGCAGCGTCACCGTGGCCACCGCGGCGGTGGTGCTGGCCGAGACCCTGCCGCCCGCCGCGGTCGGCGTGGTGTTCCTCGGTGACCGGACCCGCCCCGGCATGGGCGGGGTCGCCATCGCCGGGTTCGCGCTCGCCGTGTGCTGCGCGGTCGCGCTGGCCCGGTTCGGCGAGGCCCATCACGACGACGACCGGACCGGCCCCAACGGCGAGGCGATCGAGCAGCTGGCGGGCAAAGCCCACACCTAACGCCACGTGGACACGTGGCGGAACCTCAATGGCCCGTCTGCGGGCCGGCGCCTGTTATTCTGGTGGCCCGTGGACAGGCGGACTCACCGTCTTATCGACGACCACGGGAGCCTAACCTTGGCTGCATCACCACACCGGACCCGGCCGGTTTCTACCAGGCATCTTTTTGTCACCGGAGGGGTCGCGTCCAGTCTGGGCAAAGGGCTCACCGCGTCCAGTCTCGGGCGCCTGCTCAAGCTCCGGGGCCTGAACGTCATCATGCAGAAGCTCGACCCCTACCTCAACGTCGATCCCGGCACGATGAACCCTTTCCAGCATGGCGAGGTGTTCGTCACCGACGACGGGACCGAGACCGACCTGGACGTGGGGCACTACGAGCGATTCCTCGACACCCACCTGCAGGGCTCGGCCAACGTCACCACCGGGCAGGTCTACTCGGCGGTGATCGCCAAGGAGCGCCGCGGCGACTACCTCGGTGACACCGTCCAGGTCATCCCGCACATCACCAACGAGATCAAGACCCGCATCCTGGACATGGGCGGGCCCGATGTCGACGTGGTCATCACCGAGGTCGGCGGCACGGTCGGTGACATCGAGTCGCTGCCGTTCCTGGAGGCGATCCGGCAGATCCGGCACGAGATCGGCCGGGACCAGTGCTTCTTCCTGCACGTGTCGCTGCTGCCCTACATCGGGCCGTCAGGTGAGCTGAAGACCAAGCCGACTCAGCACTCGGTGGCCGCGCTGCGCAGCATCGGCATCCAGCCCGACGCGATCGTGTGCCGGTCCGACCGGCCGATCAACGAGGGCCTGAAGCGCAAGATCAGCCTGATGTGCGACGTCGACGAGGAGGCCGTGGTGTCGGCCCCGGACGCCCCGTCCATTTACGACATCCCCAAGGTGCTGCACAGCGAGGGCCTCGACGTCTACGTCGTGCGCCGGCTCGGCCTGCCGTTCCGCGACGTGGACTGGAACGAGTGGGATGATCTGCTGCGCCGGGTGCACCGGCCGGCCCGGTCGATCACGATCGCGCTGGTCGGCAAGTACGTGGACCTGCCCGACGCCTACCTGTCCCCGGCCGAGGCGCTGCGCGCCGGCGGCTTCGGCAACGACGCCAAGGTGAACATTCGCTGGGTGCCGAGCGACGACTGCCAGACGCCCGAGGGTGCCGCCCAGGCGCTGGAGGGCGTGGACGGCGTGCTGATCCCCGGCGGTTTCGGCGTCCGCGGTATCGAGGGCAAGGTCGGTGCCATCACCCACGCCCGGACCAACGGCATCCCGCTGCTCGGCCTGTGCCTGGGGCTGCAGTGCCTGGTCATCGAGGCCGCCCGGCACCTGGCCGGGCTGGAGGGCGCGGACAGCGCCGAGTTCGACCCGGACACCCCGTTCCCGGTCATCGCGACCATGGCCGACCAGGAGGACGTCATCGCGGGGGAGCGGGACATGGGCGGCACCATGCGGCTCGGCCTGTACCGAGCCGAGCTGGGCGAGGGCACCCTGGTCCGCGACCTGTACGGGGAAGGTTCGGTCGAGGAGCGGCACCGCCACCGGTACGAGGTCAACAACTCCTACCGGGAGCGGCTGGAAAAGGCCGGGGTGGTGTTCTCCGGCCTGTCCCCGGACGGCCGGCTGGTTGAGTTCGCCGAGCTGAACCGGGACCTGCACCCGTTCTTCGTCGGCACCCAGGCCCACCCGGAGTTCCTGTCCCGGCCGACCCGGCCGCATCCGCTGTTCAGCGGGCTGATCGCTGCGGCCATCGAGCGGTCCCGGGCGGTCCCGGCGCAGCCGTCCCGGGAAGCTGAGCCCAGGGCGGCCGCCACCGCATGACCACTCACCTCGCTGACGAGCCTGCTCACTGGCCGGTGACCGCCTCGGCCGAACGGTACCGGGGCAAGATCATCAACGTTCGCTCCGATACCGTCCAGGTCCCGGCGGGCACCACCACCGAGCGGGAAGTGGTCGAGCATCCTGGCGCGGTCGGCGTGGTCGCGCTGGACGAGGCGGGCCGGGTGCTGATGATCCGGCAGTACCGGCACGCCGTCGGGCGGCTGCTGTGGGAGCTGCCCGCGGGGCTGCGGGACGTGGCCGGCGAGCCCACGGCGCAGACTGCCCGCCGGGAACTGCTCGAGGAGACCGGCTACCGGGCCCGGGACTGGCATGTCCTGGCCGACTACTTCAGCTCTCCGGGCATCAGCACTGAGCGGCTCCGGATCTTCCTGGCCCGCGGCCTGGAAGAAGTGCCGTCCGCCGACCGGGATTTCGTGCCGGAGAACGAGGAGGCTCACCTGCTCCTGGACTGGGTTCCGCTGGACGACGCGGTCGCCCTGGTTCTTGCCGGCGAAGTGCACAATGGCGTCGCTGCCGTCGGCCTCCTGGCGGCCGACTACGCCCGTCACCACGACTTCGGCGGTCTGCGCGACGCCGATTCGCCGGAACAATGAGCGCGGCACAGTGAGCCCGGCAACGGAGCCGGGCGTGGGAAAGGAACAGCGATGATTGTTGGCGTCCCGCGGGAGATCAAGAACCGCGAGTACCGGGTGGCCATCACTCCGGCCGGGGTGCACGAGCTCGCCCGCCACGGCCACGAGGTGGTGATCGAGTCCGGCGCCGGGGTCGGCTCCTCCATTCCCGATGAGGACTTCATCGCGGCGGGAGCCAAGATGCTGCCCACCGCGGACGACGTCTGGCAGACCGCCGAGCTGGTGCTCAAGGTCAAGGAACCGGTGGAGCAGGAGTATCACCGGATGCGCCGGGACCAGGTGCTGTTCACCTACCTGCACCTGGCCGCGTCCCGGCCCTGCACCGATGTGCTGCTGAGTTCCGGGATCACCTCGATCGCGTACGAGACCGTGCAACTGCCCGACCGGTCGCTGCCGCTGCTGGCGCCGATGTCGGAGGTCGCGGGGCGGATGGCCCCGCAGGTCGGCGCGCACCACCTGCAGCGCGACGGCGGTGGCCGCGGCGTGCTGATGGGCGGGGTGTCCGGCGTGTACGCGGCCAAGGTGGTGGTGCTCGGGGCCGGCGTGTCCGGCATGAACGCGGCCGCCATCGCCCTCGGCATGCAGGCCGAGGTGCTGCTGCTCGACCTGAACGTCGCCCGGCTGCGGTCCGCGGACGCGATCTACCAGGGCCACCTGCAGACCGTGGCGTCCAACAGCTACGAGATCGAGCGCGCGGTCATCGACGCCGACCTGGTCATCGGGGCCGTGCTCGTGCCGGGGGCCCGGGCCCCCAAGCTGATCACCAACGACCTGGTGGCCCGGATGAAGCCCGGCTCGGTGCTGGTGGACATCGCCATCGATCAGGGCGGCTGCTTCGAGGCGTCCCGGCCCACCACCCACGACGACCCGACCTACCGGGTGCACGACTCAGTGTTCTACTGCGTGGCCAACATGCCCGGCGCGGTGCCGCACACCTCGACCTACGCGCTGACCAACGTGACGCTGCCCTACATCACCGCCATCGCCGACCGCGGCTGGCGGGACGCCCTGCGGGCCGACCCCGCGCTGGCTCTGGGCCTGTCGACCCACGAGGGCGCGCTGACCTGCCAGCCGGTCGCGGACGCCCACGGCCTGCCGTCCACTCCGGTGGCGGAGGTCCTGGACTGAGTGGTTCTGGATTGGGCGGTCCCGGATTGGGCGATGGGGCCGGCGTGGCCGAGGCGGTCCGCGGCTACCTCGATCACCTGCTGGTCGAGCGGGGCCTGGCCGCGAACACGCTGACGTCGTACCGGCGTGACCTGACCCGGTACGCCCAGGTGCTGGCCGCGGCCGGCCGGACCGGCATCGGCCAGGTGACCCAGGCCGATATCGCGTCCTACCTGGCCCGGCTGCGGGAGGGGGACGAGGACCACCCGCCGCTGGCGGCCAGTTCCGCGGGCCGGGCCATGGCCGCGGTGCGCGGGCTGCACGCCTACGTCTTCGCCCAGGGCCTGACCCCGGCCGACCCGGCCCGGCCGGTGCCGCCGCCGGCGCCGCCCCGGCGGCTGCCCAAGGCCATCTTGGTGGCGGAGGTCGAGCGGCTGCTGGACGCGGCCGGCCCCGGTGACGGCGGTGACCCGAGGCCGGTCCGGGACCGGGCGCTGCTGGAGTTCCTGTACGCCACCGGGGCCCGCATCTCCGAGGCCACCGGCCTGGACGTGGACGACCTGGAGCTGGACGGCGAGTCCGCCGTGCTGCTGGACGGCAAGGGCGGCAAGCAGCGGATCGTCCCGCTGGGCCGGTACGCGGCCGCGGCCCTGGACGCCTACCTGGTGCGGTCCCGGCCCGCCCTGGCCGCTGGCGGTACCCGCTCGGCCGTCCCGGCCCTGTTCCTCAACGCCCGCGGCGGGCGGCTCACCCGCCAGGGGGCCTGGGGCGTGCTGCACGCCGCCGCCGCCCGGGCCGGGCTGCCGCAGGTGTCCCCGCACACCCTGCGGCACTCGTTCGCCACCCATCTGCTCGACGGCGGGGCGGACATCCGGGTCGTACAGGAATTGCTGGGGCACGCCTCGGTGACCACGACCCAGGTGTACACCCTGGTGACGGTCGAGAAACTGCGTGAAGTGTATGCTGCGGCGCACCCCCGGGCGCTCGGGTAGCGCCCCGGCTATTTATCTCATTTCCGGTGCTTCACGGCGCGTCCGCTTGAACAGGGTCAAGCGGAGGTCATAAAGTCCGGGACCTAGTGGACTAAGTGAATTTTCCACGGGAGGATCAGCAGCTTGGTGGCAACCCGATTGCTAGAGCCAGCGGCCGCAGAGCTGGGGCCCACGGGTCGACCGGTGACGGCCTTCCCTGATCCCAAGCCACTCGACCATCACGGTCCGGCGCGCATCGTTGCCGTCTGCAACCAGAAGGGCGGCGTGGGCAAGACCACCACGACCATCAACCTGGGCGCGGGCCGGGGGGGGGACGGGCCCCCGGGGCGGGGGGGTGTCGTGGGCCCCCCCGGGGCGCGGGGGGGGGGGCGGGGAACCCCCCCCTCGACCTCAACCGGGGGCGCGCCCCTTGGGCCGCGGGGCCGCCGGGTCCTGCTGGTTGACTTCGACCCGCAGGGCGCGCTGTCGGTGGGCCTGGGTATCCAGCCGCATGAGGTCGAGGCCACGGTCTACAACCTGCTCATGGAGCGGGGCACGACCGCGCACGATGTCCTGATCAAGACCGCGGTCCAGGGCATGGACCTGATGCCGAGCAACATCGACCTGTCCGGCGCGGAAGTCCAGCTGGTGCACGAGGTCGGCCGGGAGTACGTGCTCGGCGGCGCGCTCGAGGAAGTGCTCCCCGAGTACGACGTCATCATGATCGACTGCCAGCCCTCGCTGGGGCTGCTGACCATCAACGCGCTGGCCTGCGCGGCCGGCGTGCTGATCCCGCTCGAATGTGAGTACTTCGCCATGCGCGGGGTGGCCCTGCTGATGGAGACGATCGACAAGGTCTCCCGCAGGCTCAACCCGAAGCTCGAGATCGACGGCCTGCTGGCCACGAGATACGACTCGCGCACCCTGCACACCCGCGAGGTGCTGACGAATATCGTGAATGGCTTCGGCGACAAGGTATTTCACACTGTGATCAACCGCACCGTCCGGTTCCCAGACGCTACCGTGGCAGGGGAGCCCATCACCCGGTTCGACTCCGGATCGATGGGGGCGAGTTCCTACCGTGAACTCGCCAAGGAGGTACTGGAGCGGTGGCGCCAAGCAGAGGACGGTCACGACGGGTAAGCCTGCCGGGCATCGCGGAGCTTCTTCGTCCCGCGACGTCCGGGCCGGAGATCGCGGCGCACCGTCCGGCCAGTGGCCGGGAGCAGCACGCCCATAAGATCACCGTCTACCTGTCCGCCGAGGAGCTGTTCGAGCTGGAACACGCCCGGCTGGCGTTGCGCCGGTACGGGATCACGACCGACCGGGGCCGGCTGGTCCGTGAGGCCATCGCGGTTCTGCTCGCGGATCTGGATGCCCACGGCGAGACCAGCGTGCTGGCCCGGCGTATCGCCGGCCCGGATGGCTCCGCCGGCCCGCCCGACGTTGCGGCGGACGGGGCACCGATCGCGCCGGATAGCTTAAGTTCACCACCGGCCGTGTACGCCGGTCCGGCCTGAGGGAGGAGTCACCACGGCCGACAGCCTGGCCGGCGACCTCGGCCTGAACGAGGATGCGGAGTCGCCGGGCGCCGACGCCTCGCCGGGCCAGCCCGGCTTCCGGGTGCACCTCGACGTGTTCGAGGGCCCGTTCGACCTGCTGCTGGGGCTGATCTCCAAGCACAAGCTGGACATTACCGAGGTCGCGCTGTCCCAGGTCACCGACGAGTTCATCGCCTACATCCGGGACCGGTCCGGCGGCTGGGACCTGGACCAGGTCAGCTACTTCCTGGTCGTGGCGGCGACGCTGCTGGACCTGAAGGCCGCCCGGCTGCTGCCCTCGGGCGAAGTTGAGGACGAGGAAGACCTGGCCCTGCTGGAGGCCAGGGACCTGTTGTTCGCCCGGCTGCTGCAGTACCGCGCATACAAGGAGGTCGCCGCGGTGTTCGCCGGCCGGATGGCGGTGGCCGCGCGGCGGTTCCCGCGCCGGGTGCCGATGGAGCCGCGGTTCGCCCAGCTGTTCCCCGAGGTCCTGCTCGGCCTGGGCCCGGTGGAATTCGCCCGGATCGCCGCGCGCGTGCTCACCCCGCGCCAGCCGCCCACGGTGTCCACCGAGCACATCCACGCCCCGTTCGTGAGCGTCCGCGAGCAAGCCCGGCGGCTGGCCACCCGGCTGCGACGGCTCGGCCGGGCCAGCTTCCGCCAGCTCACCACGGACTGCGAGGCCACCTACGAGATCGTGGCCAGCTTCCTGGCCCTGCTCGAACTGTTCCGGGAGGACCGGATCGCGCTGGAGCAGGTCACCCCGCTGGGGGACATCTACGTGACCTGGAACGCGGCCAACGACGACGGCGATGACGACGTGGCCCGGGACGCCGACGAAGGCACCGACACCGACGACGCAGAAACCAATTAGGACATGGACGAATACTCAGACCTGCCGGACGACGCCGGCGAAGCGCGCGCCGAGCCCGACGGCCCGGGCGTACGGGCCAGCCTCGAGGCGATCCTGCTGGTCGCGGACGAGCCGGTGCCCGCGGTCGTGCTGGCCCAGGTGCTGGAACGCCCCACCGGCGAGGTCACGGACCTGCTGCGGGCCACCGCGGTCGCCTACGAGGCCGAGGGCCGCGGCTTCGACCTGCGCGAGATCGCCGGTGGCTGGCGGTTCTACACCCGCGAGGAGTGCGCTCCCGTGGTTGAGCGCTTCGTCAGCGAGGGCCAGGAAGTCCGGCTCACCCAGGCCGCGCTGGAGACCCTGGCCGTGGTGGCCTACCGGCAGCCGGTCAGCCGGGCCCGGGTCTCCGCCGTGCGCGGCGTCAACTGCGACGGCGTGATGCGCACGCTGACCCTGCGCGGGCTGGTCGAGGACTCCGGCACCGACTCGGAGACCGGGGCGATCCTGTACCGCACCACCGGCTACTTCCTGGAGCGGCTCGGCCTGGCCGCTCTGGGCGAACTGCCCGACCTGGCGCCGTTCCTGCCGGACAACGTGGACGACGTGGCCGACGGGGAGGACGTCACCCATGAGCACGCGTGACGACGACTTCGACGATGACGACGACTGGGGCGACGAGCCGGGGGAGCGGGACAGCCTGACCGACGTCCCCGGTGGCGTCCGGCTGCAGAAGGTGCTGGCCGCGGCGGGCGTCGGCAGCCGCCGGCACTGTGAGGAGATGATCGGGGCGGGCCGGGTCGAGGTCGACGGGGAGATCGTCCGCCGGTTCGGCGCCCGGGTCGACCCCGAGCATCAGATCATCCGGGTCGACGGCAAGCGCATCCCGTCCCGGCAGGACCTGGCCTACCTGGCCTTCAACAAGCCGCCCGGCGTGCTCACGGCCATGTCCGACGACCGGGGCCGCCCCACCATCACCGACTACCTGGGGGACCGGGCCGAGCGGCTGTTCCACGTTGGCCGGCTCGACTACGACACCGAGGGCCTGATGCTGCTGACCAACGACGGGGAGCTGGCCAACCGGCTGGCCCACCCCAGGTACGGCGTGCTCAAGACCTATCTGGCCGAGGTGCCCGGGCCGGTTACCAAGGACCTGGGCCGGCGGCTGATGAGCGGGATTGAGCTGGACGACGGGATGGCCACCGCCGACCGGTTCCGGGTGGTGGACCAGTCCGGGAAGCGGGTCATGGTCGAGATCACCCTGCACGAGGGCCGCAAGCGGATCGTGCGCCGGATGCTGGCCGAGGCGGGCTATCCGGTCCAGCGACTGGTCCGCACCGACGTGGGCCCGGTCCGGCTCGGTCACCTGAAGCCCGGCGCGGTCCGCGAACTGACCACACCGGAGATTGGTGAGCTCTACGCATCGGTAGGCCTATAGCCTGGTGACGTCAGCCGAAGCCGTCCGAGGAGGGATACGTGCCGGTCAGAGCGATCCGGGGCGCGGTGCAAGTCGACGCCGACGAGCGCGAGGCGATCCTGGAAGGGACGACCGAGCTCGTCAGCGAGGTGATGACGCGCAACGATCTGGTGCCCGACGATGTCATCAGCGTCCTGTTTACGGTCACCCCCGACCTCACGACAGAGTTCCCCGCGCTGGCCGCGCGCAAGATCGGTTTCCAGGACGTGCCGCTGCTGTGCGCGACCGAGATCCCGGTGCCCGGCGCGCTGCCCCGGGTGGTCCGGCTCATGATGCACGTGGACACGGATCGCTCGCGCCGCGAGATCCAGCACGTCTACCTGCGCGGCGCGGCCGCGCTCCGGCTCGACATCGCCCAGTGAGACCGGCGTGAGGCTGGCCTCATGAGGGCAGCACCGTGACCCCCGGGCAGGCCCCGCGCCGGGTCATCGTCGTCGGCACCGGCCTGATCGGGACGTCGGCGGCGCTCGCGCTGCGCCGCCACGGCACCCAGGTGTGGCT
>CAXUJF010000064.1:0-17283 GCA_964250865.1 uncultured Streptosporangiaceae bacterium | reverse complement strand
CCGTGGAGCGAACGCGTCCGCGCCGAGGGTTTCATCACGGCTGGCCGGCAGATGGAACAGGCAGGCACCGGGGCGCGGCTGGCCGTGGATCGTGTCTGCGACGGGACGTTCATCGGCTGGTGCAGCCTGACCCGGTGGAATCCGGACTACCGCAGCGCATCGCTGGGCTACTGCTTCGATGATGCCGCGTGGGGCCACGGCTACGCGACGGAGGCCGCGCGCGCTTTGCTGCGGTGGGCATTCGGCACGCTGGACCTCAACCGCGTCCAGGCTGAGACCGATACGCGCAACGTGGCATCGGCCCGCGTGCTGGAGAAGCTCGGCTTCATGCGCGAAGGGACGTTGCGGGAAGACTGCGTCGTGAACGGCGAGGTCTCTGACTCGTGGGTCTACGGGCTGATCAGGCGGGAGTGGCGGCCGTCGCCCGAGCCAGTTCCCGCCCGCTGAGTCTGCGGTATCGGCTGGTTGCCAGCAGGTGCAGACGCGGACGACGATGACTGACATGGCCATGGTGTACCGCCGTCCGACAGGCGCGATGCGGCAGAGCGTCAAGCCACAGCTGGCCAGCTGGGAGCGGGCCGGGCATCCCAGCCAGGTGAAGCTGGGGCGCTTCCTGGCCCACGTGGACGCCATCGCCGGGCCGGTGCTGGCCACGGTGAGCGGCCGGGTCGCGGCCGAGCTGATCGTGGGGTTCAGCGATGGCGCCTCCCTGATCGATGGCGGCCATGACCTGGACAACTACCTGCTCCCGGTCGCGCAGCGGCTAGGCCCGGGGCGGGTGGCGGCCATCTTCGGCCGCAAGATCCACGGGCCGTCATCACTGGCCGTCGGACCGGCCCGGCCCGACACGGCCCAGGCCACCCCGCAGTTCTCCATCCGGATGGCTGGGTCCTATGAGCGCGGAGCGTGGAAACAAGAGCTCCACGATCGGCTTGCGGCCCAGGCGGCCCCCATCGATCCGGGCCCGGCCGGGCTGAACATCGCGCTGACGACCGGGCCGGGCCGAAACTGGGCCAGCCTCTGGAAGCCGCTCATCGATGCCTTCGGCCCCGTGCTGGGCGAAAACCCCACCGTGGCGTTCCACCCGCACGATGACCGGATCGTCAGCCTCGGCCTGCATCACACCATCGACACCGGCATCGCCCACGACGTGATCATCGACGCCTGGTGGACCCGCCTGTAGCCAACCCCGCCGCCTGCTGCTCCGGACACTGTGCCGCCGGGTCAGAACAGGTGGCCCAGCAAGTCCACCTCGCCGTCGGGCTCCCGGCTAATAACGAGACACCACACTAGATACCGGAGGGTTCCGCGCGGCCGACCCGGCACTCGACCTCTGGCGGGTTACTTAGAAAACCCGAATCGCCGCAGGCCCCTGACGAATAGGCTCGCGCTCATGACCGACGGCGACTGGAGGGATGGCGGGTTCAGGCAGCGTCGGCCCTCCGTGGAGACTCTCGCCTGGGTTGCGGCGTCGATGGGCCGGGGCAGTCGCATCGTTGGCTATCGCCGATTGACCGGTGGCGTCTGCTCCGCCGTCAATCGGCTGACTGTCGAGCGACGTGGAATGCGAACGTTCGTCGTTCTGCGGCAGTACCCGGGCGGGCTTGGCCTGCAGGGGAGCTTGGAGAAGGAGATCGCCAACCTTGGTGTGGTGGCGGGAAGCGGGCTCCCGGTTCCGGGCATCCTGGCTACTGATGTTGCTGGTGCTTTGACGGGGGGCGCGCCATCGTTGCTGATGACACGGTTGCCGGGGCATGTTCACCTCAATCCGGCGGAACCTCGGTCGTGGATGACGAGGATCGCCGAGCTTGCTGTATTGCTGCATTCCCTCGATCTCCCCGCGAAGATGTTCCGACCTTGGACGGATTCTTGGATCGCTCCTCTAGACGGGTTTCAGGTGCCGGTCGGCGCACAGAATCCGGCTGTGTGGAAGGCGGCGTTTGGTGTCATGGCGGCGCCGCCGCCAAAGGACGCTGCCGTCTTCCTGCACGGCGATCTCCTGCCGGTCAACATGCTGTGGTCGCGCGGGAGGATTACTGGACTGACCGATTGGAACGGCATCCATCGGGGGGCGCGCGCGATTGACGTCGGGCACTGTCGGCGATACTTGGCGGCGCTCTACTCGCCCGAGTGGTCGGAGCAGCTTCGGTCGCTCTATGAGTCGATCGCCGGAGTGACTCTCGATCCGTGGTGGGACCTGTTTGCCCTGCTGCACCATGACGACAGCCAGCCGAAGTGGATCCGTGGCCAGGTCGCTGGGCGCCGTCCTGTCGATGTGCCCGGTATGACTTCCCGGGTCGAGGTCGCTATCGAGACAGCGCTACGGCGCCTCGGATAACTGCGGGTTCCCTGCTGGTCGCTCTTCCGGTTCTGGCATGCCGCACAGACCCCTGCACGAAGGCCGGTCGCACTCGCATCAATCGCCGGCTAATAACGAGATACCACACTAGCGTCGGCTAGGCCGGGGTATAGATGGAGAGTTTGAGGGCAGGGTCGTCGTTGGCCTGGAAGGTGACGTACTCGAAGCGCAGGGGGGCGCGGCCCGGGCGGCCCGGGCGGCTCGGGTAGTAGAAGACCTTGTGGCCGGCCTGGCTGCGGCGGATGTCGTGGGCGTCCCACCAGGTGACGAACTCGGGGCTGCCGTCACGGAGTCGGGTCATCAGGGCTTCGAAGGCAGCGTCGCGGGCCCAGAGGTCGTGGGTGGCGCGGAACTGGGCCACCATCCGCTGGGCCTCGTCGGCCCAGCCGGGGCCAAACCGCGCGCGGGCTTCAGGGGTGGTCAGCATCCAGATCAGGACGTTGCGATCGGCCTGCGGCGCCTGCGCGAAGTCGGTGAGGATGTCGGACGCGGCGGCGTTCCAGGCCAGGACGTCGCGGCGGCGGCCGGTGACGTAGGCGGGCTGGGTCAGGCTCTCGACCAGGCGGCGGATGGGATCGGGCACGGTCTCCCGGGCGAAGGGCTGGTGCCGCGGGCTGCGGGCCAGAGCACGCAGGTGAGTGTGCTCGGCCGGGTCCAGGCGCAGGGCCTGGGCCAGGGCGTCGATGGTGGCCACCGACGGCCGGACCGACCGGCCCTGCTCCAGCCGCACGTACCAGTCCACGCCGATGCCGGCCAGCTCGGCGACCTCCTCACGCCGCAGGCCCGGGGTGCGCCGACGGCGTCCGCCGGGCAGGCCGAGGGCCGCGGGAGTGAGCCGTTCCCGCCGGGAGCGGAGGAAGTCGCCCAGCTCGCTGCGATCCTCGATGGCCGTTGGCATCGCACACTCTCCTGGCTCGGTCTGGCCTGGCTCGGTCTGGCCTGGCTCGGTCGGCTCGGGTGGGACTGGCGGGTCCTAGGATAGTACTAGGCCTTTTTATGGTTGCCCGAGCGCGGTTGAGTGGGGCTCATGAAGGCTGCACTGCTTAACAAGTTCGGGTCGCCGCTCGAAGTGGGGACCCTGCCCGACCCGGTGCCGGGGGCCGGGGAAATCGTCGTCGACGTGGTGGCCGCCGGGGTGCTGTCCTACACCGGCGAGGTATTCAGCGGGGCGCGCAACTACGAGATGGAGCTGCCCCTGGTGCCAGGCACCGCGGCCATCGGCCGGGTCCGGGCGGTCGGGCCGGACAGCACCCGGCTGAAGCCGGGCGACTGGGTGGCCTGCGACATCACCGTGCGCTCACGCGACGACGCGCAGACCCCCGACATCGTGCTCCAGGGCTGGAGCGCACGCGGCGCGGGCGGCCGCCAGCTGATGCGGCACTTCCGGCACGGCGCCTTCGCCGCCCAGATGATGATCCCAGCCGAGAACGCGATCCCGCTCGGGCCCATCGACGAGGCCGACGCGGGGCGGTGGAACGCGCTGAACCTGCTGCTGGTGCCGTTCGGCGGCCTCACCGCTGTCGACCTGCAGCCCGGTGAGACCGTGCTGGTCAGCGGGGCGACCGGGAACTACGGCAGCGCTGGAGTGGCCGTCGCGCTGGCCATGGGGGCGGCCCGGGTGGTCGCGCCGGGCCGGAACGAGAAGATGCTGGAGGACCTGGCCCGCCGGTTCGGGGACCGGATCCGGACCGTGCGGCTGACCGGCGACCCCGAGCAGGACCAGCAGCGCATGCGTTCGGCGGCGGCGGGCCCGATCGACGTGGTGCTGGACCTGCTGCCGCCCGCGGCGGGCCCGGCTCCGGTCCGGGCTGCGGCCCTGACCGTACGGGAGTTCGGCCGGGTGGTGCTGATGGGCGGCGTGGACGCGGACCTGGCGTTGCCGCTGCGGTGGCTGATGCGCAACAGCATCACCGTGCGCGGGCAGTGGATGTTCCCGCGGGCGGTGGCGCCCCGGCTGGTCAGCCTGGCCCGGGCCGGCCTGCTGGACCTGAACCAGTACCAGGTCACCGAGTTCAGCCTGGACGACGTGAACCAGGCCGTCGAGCACGCGGCCGGCGACAAGCCGTTCATGCTGACCGTGGTCCGCCCTTAGGATCTGGAGGAAGGCCAGGCCGGCCGGGCGGCCCGGCGGCCAGGGCCGGGGCCACCCCGTCCGGACCGCCGTCGGCCGACCGGGCACTGACCAGCACCTGGTTGCCCTCGTTGATCGCGGCCCGCAGTACACCGTGCGGGGCCAGATCGCCCCGGGCTTCCTCGGTCATCGGTGTCCTTCCCCATTGCTTTAGCCTGGTCGAATGCCCAAAGGCCGGCTTGAAGCGTTCAGCGACGGCGTCATTGCCATCCTCATCACGATCATGGTGCTGGAGCTGCATATCCCGAAGCACACGACCTGGCATGCGCTCGGGGCCGAGGTGCCGGTGCTGCTGGCCTATCTGCTGAGCTTCGTCATGCTGGGCATCTACTGGAACAACCACCATCACATGCTCGCGGCCGTCTCACGCGTCTCCGGCGGGGCGCTGTGGGCCAATTTGCACCTGCTGTTCTGGCTGTCGCTGGCCCCGTTCGCCACGGCCTGGATGAGCGAGAACGATTTCGCCCAGACGCCGGTCGCCGTCTACGGCATTGTGCTGCTGGCCGCCGCGATCGCCTATTTCATCCTGCAGGCGGTGCTGGTGCGTATCGAGGGCCGGGACTCGCCGCTGGGTCAGGCGACGAGGAACGACATTAAGGGGAGAGCCACGGTGGTGATCTACGTCGTCGGGATCAGCCTGTCGTTCCTCGATAGATGGATCGGTATTGCCTCCTACGTGATCGTGGCGCTCGTGTGGCTGGTGCCGGACCGGCGCGTCGAGCGCCGGCTGATATCCCAGCCGGAGCCCTGACCGGGTGACGTCGTTGACAGGATCTGCGGGCCCACCCTAGCGTTGGATCGCTCCAACGAGAACGGGCGGCGGGACGGAGAGCGTGGCGTGGCGACCCCGGGAACCAGACCAGGTAAGGGCCGGCCGACACTGGAGACGGTGGCGGCCCAGGCCGGTGTGTCCCGGTCGCTGGTCTCGCTGGTGCTGAACGACTCACCCAAGGTCAGCCCGGCCAGCCGGGACGCGGTGCTGCGGGCCGTGGCCGACCTGGGTTACCGGCCCAACGCGGCGGCGCGGCGGCTGGCCGAGCAACGCTCCCGCACCGTGGGCGTGCTGCTCAACGACCTGCGCCAGCCGTGGTTCGCGGACATGCTGGACGGCCTGGGCCCGGTCCTGTACGGGGCGGGCAAGCACATGCTGCTGGGCGACGGCCGCATCGACCAGCTGATGGACGAGACCCTGACCTGGTCCTTCCTCGACTACGGAGTGGATGGCCTGGTCCTGGCCGGTTCCATCCCGCTGTCCGAGGCGGTCACGTCCATCGTCCGCTCGATCCCGACCGTGGCCGTAGGCGGCCGGGGCCTGGACCTCGACCTGCCGCACGTGGACGTGCTGGCCAACGACAACGAGCGCGGGGCCGCTCTGGTGGTCGAGCACCTGACCGGCCTCGGGCACACCCGCATCGCGCACATCTCCGGCCTGCCCAGCCTGGCCGGCCAGCTCCGGATGCAGGGCTACCAGGACGCCATGCGGGCGGCCGGGCTCGGCGCCGACGCACTGGTCGTGCCGGGGGACATGAGCGAGGAGGGCGGTTACCGGGCCACGGTCGAGCTGCTCAGCCGCCCCGACCGCCCGACCGCCATCTTCGCGGCCAACGACCTGACCTGCGTCGGCGCCCTGTCCGCGGCGACCGCCCTCGGAGTCCGGGTGCCCGCGGAACTGTCGCTGGCCGGGTTCGACAACTCCCTGTTCGCCCGGCTGCGCGCCCTGTGGCTGACCAGCGTGGACGGCACCGCCCACCTGATGGGCCAGCAGGCCGGCCATATGCTGCTGGAGCGGATCGAGCACCCGGCCGCGCCCGCCCAGACCCGGTTGCTGCCGCCGCGGCTGGAGGTCCGCGGTTCGACGGGCCCGGTCCCAGCCCGCTGAGCACGCCGACCGCGGCCACGGGGGACGCCGGCTGCGACCGGTCCGCCGCAGACGTACCGACCAGTTAAAAAATGCACATCGTCACCCTTGACACGGTTCAGCGCCCAGATGATGATGACCGGTAGTTGGAGCGCTCCAAATCGCCTGGACGGCGGGAGCGGGCAGCGCGGGAGGACCGGCATGAGCAAGGAACGGCTGGAGCGGTACAACATCGTGGGGCCGGAGAACCAGGCGGCGGTGGCCGCGGGCCTGGCCGATGCGAGCTGGTTCCGCAGTGCGGTGCCGCGCAAGCGGATGAAGGAACTGATGCGGCGGTCGGACTACCCGGCCGTGCGCGACACCATCATCTGGTTCGGGCTGATGTTCGTCTTCGCCGGTCTGGGCAGCGCGCTCTGGATCGTGTGGAACAGCTGGTGGGCCGGGCCGTTCTTCCTGGCCTACGGCGTGCTGTACGGGTCGACCTCGGACTCGCGCTGGCACGAGGCCGGGCACGGCACCGCGTTCAAGACCCGGTGGATCGACGAGGGCCTGTACCAGGTCGCGTCGTTCATGATCATGCGCGACCCGACCACCTGGCGCTGGAGCCACACCCGGCACCACACCGACACGCTGATCGTCGGGCGTGACCCGGAGATCGCGGTCATGCGCCCGGCCCGGTTGGCCAGGCTGCTGGCCAACTACTTCGGCCTAGTCGACGTGCCCACGGCGTTCCGGCTCCTGTTCATCCACGCAGCCGGCCGGCTCACCGCGGACGAGGCCGATTACGTGCCCGAGTCCGAGCGCCCGAAGGTCTACCGGACCGCCCGCATCCACCTGGCCATCTACGCGGTGACGATCGCGCTGGCCATCGGGCTGCGCTCCTGGCTGCCGGTGGTGCTGATCGGCGGGCCGCGCATCTACGGCGCGTTCTTGCTCCAAGTCTACGGGTTCACCCAGCACGCGGGCATGGGCGAGAACGTGCTCGACCACCGGCTGAACACCCGCACGGTCAAGATGTGCGTGGTGAACCGGTTCCTGTACTGGAACATGAACTACCACGTCGAGCACCACATGTTCCCGATGGTGCCGTACTACCGGCTGGCCGAGCTGCACGAGGAGATCAAGCACGACTGCGCCCCGGTGTACCCGTCGCTCTGGGCCGCGTACAAGGAGATCATCCCGGCCGTGCTGCATCAGCTGCGCGACCAGGAGTACTACGTGCGCCGTGAGTTGCTGCCCGGTGCGGCTCCGTTCAACGAGCCCACGCCGGCCAGCGACGGCCGGGCGCGCCCGCTGGCCGAAGCCACCGCCGCCTGAGGAGGACGCATGGCCGAGTGGATCGCCGCCTGCGCGGCGGACGAGATCGACCCCGAGGATGTCATCCCGTTCGAGCACGGCGGCCGGGACTACGCCATCTACCGCTCGCCCGAGGACGCGTACTTCGCCACCGACGGGCACTGCACGCACGAGAAGACGTTGCTGTGCGACGGGCTGGTGGAGGACGGCATCATCGAGTGCCCCAAGCACAACGGCCGGTTCGACTACACCAGCGGCAAGGCGCTCGGCGCCCCGGTGCTGGTCGACCTGCGAACCTACCCGGTCAAGGTGGAGGGCGGCACGGTCTACGTCGACCTGGCCTGACCAGGCCCAGGTCACCGGCGGCCGTTTGGGCGGCGATCAGAAGCCAGGCAGTTCCGGGCTATTCCCGGCCCGGGACTGGGAAGATGGCGGCATGGAGCGCTTTACTAACGCGGCGTTCAGCTTTGACGTCAGCGACACCGGACCGGCTACCGGGGACGCGGCGGCCGGGGTCGTCATCTTGCTGCACGGGTTTCCGCAGGACCGGCAGTCATGGGATCAGGTCGCGGCCGCGCTGGCCGGAGATGGCTACCGGGTGCTGGCGCCCGACCTGCGGGGCTACTCCCCCGGGGCCCGGCCGACGGCCCGGGCCGCGTACCGGAACTCCGAGCTGGCGGCGGACGTGCTGGCGCTGGCCGACGCGGCCGGGGCGGAACGGTTCCACCTGGCCGGGCACGACTGGGGCGCCGCGCTGGCCTGGTACGTGGCCGGGCGACATCCGGAGCGGGTGGCCTCGCTGGCCGCGCTGTCCGTGCCCCACCCGCAGGCGTTCGCCCAGGCCCTGGTGTCCAGCAGCCAGTTCGCCCACTCGTGGTACATGGCCGCCTGGCAGCTGCCCTGGCTGCCCGAGCGGGTGCTCGGCCGCGGCGGCGGGCAGGCGTTCCGCGACCTGCTGACCGGCACCGGGCTCGATCCGGCCAGCGCGGAACGCTACGCCCTCCGAGCGCGCGATCCGGCTACGCTGCGCGGCCCGCTCAACTGGTACCGGGCCATGCCGCTCAGCCTGCGCCAGCCGGCCGGCCCGGTTCGGGTGCCGGCCATGTTCATCTGGGGCAATCGCGACCGGTTCGTCACGCGGGCGGCGGCGGAGCGGTGCGGGCGCCATGTCACCGGGCCGTATCGCCTGGCTGAGCTGGACGGCGCCTCGCACTGGCTGCCCGAGCGGTACGCGGACCAGGTGGCGGCCCTGCTGGCCGAACACTTCACCGCGAACCCCAGCGGCCAGGCGCCGCTGGCCTAGGGTGGTCGCTGGACGGCGCCCCTCGGAGGTGGCGGTGGAGCAGATCCAGCCGGTGCGAATCGGCCTGGTGGGGTCGGCTAGCGGGTCGCCGCCTAACCCGGTCGTTACCGGTGCGCGCCCGGCGCGTGCAGGATGAACACGATCGACACGACGAGCCCGAGCACGTCGAGCGCGATCGAGGTAATCAGCCAGGCCCGGGCCCTTCGTGACGCGCTGATGGCCCCCGGCACGTCACCGCGAGCCCACAGGTTGGTGACCCTCGTGCTGTATCTCCGGCCGATCACGGCAGTGGGGAGGCCGAGGATGATGTTGAACAGCACGCCGCAGATGACGGCGGTGGTAACCCAGGCTCGATACGTAGGGGGCGGCGCTCCGGGAAAGGCGTGCCCGCCGGGAGGATGTCCGTAGCTCATGCTGGCGATCGTCCTCCCTCGTAGCGACCGCCCTCAGTGGGGGTCGTGAGGACGGGTGCCCGTGGCGTCTTGGACCTCGGCGCCGCCATCGACGAATATGGGCTTGGCGGGCTGGCCGCCGCGACAACCCACACCGCTGGCTACCCCAGCGGCGCGCGGCTCCTCCCGCGTTAGTGGTGTCCGGGTTGGGCCGGTGAGGGTCGCAGGATCCAGAGGGATCCCAGTGCCCATAGGCAGATCAGCGCCAGCCAGATGATCAGGCGGAGCCATCCGGCCAGCCCCGTGCTCGGCAGGGAGACCGAGTGAGAAAGCGGCGCGTAGGCGTACCAGCCGAACCCTGAGCTGCTCCCGAGACTGACGAGATAGACGCCGGCCACTCCTAGAATCAGGCCAAAGGCGATCACCACTACGATCCGCTGGGGCTGGCTCAGCCGGTCAGTCACGCGCATCGGCCAATTGTGTCAGCGCTAGCGGGCCGCATAGAGGCGGTCGATCGTATCGGCGTACTTGGCCTGGATGACGCGGCGCTTGAGCTTGAGGGTGGGGGTCAGCTCTTCGCTGTCGGCCGTCCACTCGGCGGGCAACAGCTGCCACGCCTTGACCTGCTGGACGCGGGCCAGGTGCTGGTTGGCCGCCGCCACCGCCGCGCCGACCTCCGCCAGCACGTCGGGATGCTCGGTCAGCTCGGTCAGCGAACCGGCGGTCACGCCGCGGCCCCG
Source organism: uncultured Streptosporangiaceae bacterium (assembly GCA_964250865.1). Classification (GTDB taxonomy): domain Bacteria; phylum Actinomycetota; class Actinomycetes; order Streptosporangiales; family Streptosporangiaceae; genus Bog-532. Next base: position 7,204 of record CAXUJF010000064.1, on the reverse strand, counting down.
GGCCCAGGCGGCGGCCATCTCCGGGTCCAGGGTCAGCAGCGCGACCAGGTACGGGCGCCGGTCGCCGTAGACCAGGCCCTGCCCGATCAGCGGGTGCGCGACCAGCAGGTTCTCCACCATGGCGGGGGAGACGTTCTCTCCCCCCGCGGTGATGATCAGCTCCTTCTTGCGGTCGACCACGGACAGGAAGCCGTCCTCGTCGACCGCGCCGATGTCCCCGGTGTGCAGCCAGCCGTCGGCGTCGAGCAGCTCGGCCGTGCGGTCGGGCAGGTTCAGGTAGCCGGGCGTGTTCAGCGGCCCGCGGGTGATGATCTCCCCGTCGGCGGCGATCCGCATTTCGGTACCGGGCAGCGGCCGGCCGACCGTGCCCAGGCGGAACTCGGTGTCGTTGTTGGCCGTGAACGCGCCGGTGGTCTCGGTCATCCCGTAGACGTCCATGATCCGCAGGCCCAGCCCGGCGAAGAACGTGCCCACCTCGGGCGGCAGCGGCGCGGCCGCGCTCATGACCAGCTCGGCCCGGCCCAGCCCCAGCAGCGAGCGGATAGGCCGCAGCACGGTCTCCTCGGCCCTGGTGAACGCGGTGGCCAGGTCAGGCGGGGTCTGCTGACCGTACTGCGTGCTCTGGACGTAGCGCAGGCCGATGTCCATGGCCGCGGCTACGGCCGCCTTGCGCCCCGCGTCGGTCTCGGCCGCCAGCCGGGCCCCGATACCGGCCTGGATCTTCTCCCACACCCGCGGCACGCCGAAGAAGGCCGTGGGCCGGACGGCGGCGATCGCAGGCACCAGCGCGGCGCTGTCGGGGCAGAAGTGCACGTGCCAGCCGCCGTCCATGGCCAGGTAGAGGGTGAACATGCGCTCGGCGATGTGGGCCAGCGGCAGGTAGGACACCCAGCGGGTGCGCGGCCGGGCATTGCCCACGGCCCGGATGGCGGCCAGCTCGTAGGTCACGCTGAAGTGGGTGACGACCACCCCCTTGGGCGTGCCGGTGGTGCCCGAGGTGTACAGCAGCGTGACCGGGTCGTCCGGCGTGATCGCGGCCACCCGGGCCTCGATGTCCGCGGCGCGGTCGGGCCACTCGCTGGCGCTCAGCGCGGCGAAGTCGGTCCAGGTCCGGAACGGCCCGGCCACCGGGCACACCGCCGGATCGCGGACGATGATGTGCTGCAGGCCGGGCAGCTGGGCCAGCGCCGGCTCCCAGCGGTCCAGCTCGATCGCACCGTCCAGCACGGCGATCCGGGCGTCGCAGTCCGCAGCCTGGTAGGCGACCTGCCCGGCGGTGAGCGTGGGGTAGAACGTGACCGGCACTCCCCCGGCGTGCACCGTGGCCAGGTCGGCCAGCACGTGTTCGGCCCGGTTGGGCAGCATCAGCGCCACCCGCTCCCCCGGCGCCAGCCCCAGGGCAACCAGCCCGGCGGCCAGCTCCAGCGCCTGCTCGCGGGTCTGCCGCCAGGTCAGCGTGGCCCAGTCGCGCTCGGCCCAGCCGGGGCCGTCCCCGCCCTGGCCGGCACTGCCCCGATCGGAGTAGGCGGGCAGCTCGGGCCACTCCGTTGCCGCCGCTGCCAGCTCGGCACAGACCGTATCCCCCCGGGCCTGCCGCCATATCGCGGCCTGCTGCTCGCTCGTCACGATTGCATTCTTGCGCCACAGCACCTGGCATGACCAGAGCGCGGTGTGGGCGGGTGGCCCGCGGGTAGCACGCCACTGGCTCCGTAACCGACTCATGGAAAGAGATCATGAACCAGCCACCGCAGCAGCAGGATGTGCCCGGCACCACCGCGCAGATGGACCCGAAGCCCGACCACGGCGAGGAGAGCTACCGCGGCTGCGGCAAGCTCGAGGGCAAGAAGACGATCATTACCGGGGCCGACAGCGGAATCGGCCGGGCGGTGGCCATCGCGTTCGCCCGCGAAGGCGCGGACGTGCTGATCAGCTACCTGAACGAGCACGACGACGCGCAGGAGACGGCCAAGTGGGTGGAGGCTGCGGGCCGGCGGGCAGTCCTGGTTTCCGGCGACCTGGCCGACGCGGCGCACTGCCGCGAGGTCGTGGCCCGGGCCGTGCAGGAGTTCGGCCGGATCGACGTACTGGTCAGCAACGCCGCCTTCCAGGTCACCCACGAATCGATCGAGGACACCTCCGACGAGGAGTGGAACCACACGCTGGCCACCAACCTGAGCGCCTACTTCTTCCTGGTCAAAGCGGCCGTGCCGCACATGCAGCCCGGCTCGGCAATCATCGGGACGACATCGGTCAACTCCGACGACCCGTTGCCCACGCTGCTGGCGTACGACACGACCAAGGCCGGCATCGCGAACATGACCGGCGCGCTGGCCGGGATGCTGGCGGACAAGGGTATCCGGGCCAACAGCGTCGCCCCCGGGCCGATCTGGACGCCGCTCATCCCGGCCACCATGCCGCCGGAGCAGGTGAAGAGCTTCGGGGAGCAGGTGCCGATGGGGCGGCCCGGTCAGCCTGTCGAGGTGGCGCCGGTCTACGTGCTGCTCGCGTCGGACGAGGCCAGCTACATCTCCGGGGCCCGGATCGCGGTGACCGGCGGTAAGCCGATCCTGTAATGAGTGCGCAGGCCAGCGCGGTGATCCTCTAATCTGAGCGGGTCAGATGATGCCCTGACGTGGAGGCCCGGCCAGCTGAACAGGTCTCCCGAACCGCCGTTCCACGCGGCTGATGGCTTCTTCCGCAGTCTCGATGTGGAGGGAGTTCGAGCATTGTCTGACGCGCGCGAAATCGGCGCGATCTTCGCCGGCGGTGCGCTCGGCACGCTGGCCCGGGCCGGGCTGGCCGAGGCGTTTCCGCACGCGGCGACCGCGTGGCCGTGGCCAACGTTCACGGTCAACGTGGTGGCCGCGTTCCTGCTGGGCTACTTCGTGACCCGGCTGCAGGAACGGCTGCCGCTGTCCAGCTACCGGCGCCCGCTGCTCGGGACCGGGCTGTGCGGCGGATTGTCCACGTTCTCCACCATGCAGGTGGAGATCCTGACGATGATCGACGCCCACGCCTGGGGGCTGGCCGTGAGCTACACCGCGGCCAGCGTGGCCGCCGGGTACGCCGCCATCTACCTGGCCACGGCCATGGTCCGGCGCGTGCGGGTGCGCGTATGAGCGTGCTGGTGTGGGTGGCGGTGGTCATCATCGGCGGAGCCGGATCGGTGCTGCGGTTCGGAATTGACCGGGCGGTGGCGTCGCGGGCCGGCCGGGACTTCCCGTTCGGGACGCTGGCGATCAACCTGTCCGGCGCGCTGATCCTGGGTTTCCTGACCGGCCTGGCCCTCAGCCACGATCAGGCCCTGCTGGCCGGCACGGCCGCGGCCGGCTCGTACACCACGTTCTCGACCTGGATGTTCGAGACCGAGCGGCTGGCCGAGGACCGGGAACTGGGCCGGGCCGCGGCCAACGTGGTGGTGAGCCTGGTGCTCGGGGTGGCCGCGGCCGCGCTCGGCCGGTGGACCGGGGGGCGGCTGTGATCACGGACGGCCTGAAACTGACCAGCTACTTCGGCGAGCGGCAACGGGCCGGCGGCCAGTTCGTGGCCGACGCGCTGCTCGGGCTGTACGGGGAGCGGGAGGTGGCCGCCAGCATCCTGCTGCGCGGGGCCGAAGGGTTCGGGCTCAAGCACCGGCTGCGCACCGACCTGTCGCTGAGCCTGTCCGAAGACCTGCCGCTGACCGCGATCGCGGTGGACCGGCGGGAGCGGATCGAGGCACTGGCCCCCGAGGCGGTCCGGCTGACCGGATCCGGGCTGGTCACGCTGGAACGGGCCCGGCTGCTGAGCGGCGACCTGGACACCGAGGCCGTCACCGGCAACGGCGGGGCGGCCAAGCTCACCATCTACCTGGGGCGGCAGGAACGGGCGTCCCGGGTGCCCGCCTTCATGGCCGTGTGCGACCTGCTCTACCGGCGCGGCATCGACGGGGCGACCGCGCTGCTCGGGGTGGACGGCACCGCGCACGGCCAGCGGCAGCGGGCCGCGTTCTTCAGCCGCAACACCGAGGTCCCGATGATGGTGATCGCGGTCGGCACCGAGGGGCGTCTGGCCCGGGTGCTGCCGGAACTGGGGTCCCTGCTGGCCCGGCCGCTGATCACCGTGGAACGGGTGGTGCTGGCCAAGCGCGACGGCCGCCTGCTGGCCGGGCTGCCGGAAGGCACTGGATCCGAGTGGCAGAAGCTGATGGTGTACACCTCGGAGGCGGCCCGGCAGGACGGCCAGCCCATCCACCGGGCCATCGTCCGCCGGCTCCGGTCGGCCGGGATCTCCGGCGCCACCACCCAGCTCGGGATCTGGGGCTTCCACGGCGCGCACGCCCCGCACGGCGACCGGCTGCTCCAGCTCACCCGGCACGTGCCCGCGGTGACCAGCGTGGTCGACACCCCGGCGCGGGTCGCCGCCGCGTTCGGGATCATCGACGAGCTCACCACCGGGTCCGGCTTGGTCACGTGCGAGACCGTGCCGACCCGCTTCCGCCGCGGCCTGCGGCAAGATGCATGACAGATAGGCATGATTTTCATTTAATAAACTCATTGGACGCATGAGTCATCCGTCGGGCAGGCTGGAGACGACACTGACCCCACCGGAAGGAACTTGTTGACGGTTACCTCGTACGGCCCCACCGTCCGGCGCATCGCGCTGGTCGCGCACGACAACTGCAAGCAGGACATGCTCGAATGGGCCGCTTACAACCGGGGCACGCTGGCCCAGCACGAGCTGATCGCGACCGCCACCACCGGGCGGCTGCTGGCCGACGAGCTCGGCCTGCCCGTGACCCGGTTGCTCAGCGGGCCGTTCGGCGGTGACCAGCAGATCGGCGCGCGGATCGCCGAAGGCCTGGTTGACCTGCTCATCTTCATGTGGGACCCGCTGGCCCAGCACCCGCACGACCCGGACGTGAAGGCCCTGCTGCGGGTGGCCGTGGTGTGGAACGTCCCGGTGGCCTGCAACCGGGCCAGCGCGGACTTCCTGGTCTCCTCGCCCCTGCTCAAGCCGGCCAAGCCGTCTGAGCCGGCCGAGTCCGCCGAGCAGGCCGGGCAGGCCGCCGCCTAGCGGGGCCGGCGCCGGGCCGGCGGCCTATGATCGCGGCTAGCGATTGATGGACCGGCACCGGCGGCTGAGGACTGGCCTGTGTATCTTCCGTGGCGAGCACCGACTCGACGGCACCCGCTGGGAGATTTACGGGCCGCATAACGACGATCCGGCTCAGCAGTGGATCGAGGTCTACTGGCTGTCCGATGACAGCCGGAGCCGCCGCGAGGGCGTCAGACGGTGCGGGCGCGCTTTTTCGGCTTAGGAGTGGAGCGCTCTTCCAGCTGCAGTTCGCGCTCGGCCCCAGGGGTGCCTTCTCGCAGTTGCCGGCTGCGCTCCCGCTCGGCGTTGACCTCGACGCCGAGGAGGATGGCCACGTTGGTGATCCACAGCCACACAAGCAAAGCGATGACTGCCCCGAGCGTGCCGTAGGTCTTGTTGTAGGAGCCGAAGTTGGCCACGTAGTAGGCGAAGCCGGCCGAGGCGATCAGCCAGATGACGACGGCCAGCGCGGCGCCCGGCATGATCGACTTGAGGCCGCGAAGCCTTGCGTTGGGCGCGGCGTAATACAACACGGCGATCATGAAGATAACGACGATAAGCAGGACCGGCCACTTGGCGATGTCCCAGGCGGTCACGGCGGCCGAGCCGGCCCCGATGGCCGATCCGACCTTGCTGGCGATCGGCCCGGTCACCACGACCGCCAGCAGCACGAGCGCGAGCAGCACAACCAGGATGAGCGTGACCAGCAGCTGCAGCGGGCGCAGCTTGATGAACGAGCGGCCTTCCTCGACCTCGTAGACGGTGTTGGCGGCACGTATGAACGCGCCCACGTACCCCGAAGCCGTCCACAGCGCCGAGGCGACACCGACGATGAGCAGGATGCCGGTAGTGCCGCTGCCGTGAGCCAGGCTGGCGATCGGCTCCTTGAACGTCTGCGCGGCCGAAGCCGGGCCGATCGAGCTGACCAGGCTGGTCAGCTCCTTGGTGATCGTCTGCGGGTTGCCCACCAGGCCGACCAGGGCGACCATCGCCACCAGCGCGGGAAAGATCGACAGCACCGCGTAGTAGGTCAGCGCGGCGGCCGCGTCGGTCAGGTTGTCTTCCTTGAACTCGCTCAGGGTGCGCTTCGCCGTCTGGAACATCGAGCCCTTGCGGGCGTGCGGCGGCCCCTCGGGACGTCGGCCGCTGCGCCTGGGCTCCGCACTGGCGGTCTCGTCACTGGTCATGTTGGCCTTCTCACCCTGGGTTGTGGAGCCCAGCGGCTACCCCAACAGGGCAAGGCCATGCGCCCTTATTAAAAAAGGCATCATTAAGGGCATGCGCTAGCGGCGGGACCACTCCTGCGCCAGCAGGCGGTAGGAGCGGACCCGGTCGGCGTGGTCGTGGGTGATGGTGGTGATGATCAGCTCGTCGGCGCCGGTGGCTTCCTGAAGTTGTTCGAGCTGGTCGGCGACCTGCTTGGGGGAACCGGCGAACTGGGTGTCGATCCGGTCGGTGACCAGTGCCCGTTCCTCGTCGGTCCAGGTGTAGGCGCGGGCCTGGTCTGGGGTGGGGAACTGGATCGCACCCGAGCCGTTGCGGATGCTGCGGACCCAGGCGCCGTAGCCGGCCGCCAGCTCGCGGGCGGTGGCCTCGTTCTCGGCCACGACCACGTCGGCCGACACGCTCACGTACGGCTGGGCCAGGTCATCCGACGGTTCGAACGCGGCCCGGTAACCCTGCGCCGCGTCCAGCACGGTGGCCGGGCTGACGTGGTAGTTGGCCGCGAACCGCAACCCGTTGGCCCCGGCCACCTGGGCGCTCTCACCGCCGCTGCTGCCCAGGATCCAGACCTGCACATCGGCGCCCTCGCCCGGAACGATGTGCGCTTCGACCCCGTCCGCGGTCTGGTAGGTGCCGCGCAGCAGGGCCAGCACGTCGTTGACTTGCTCGGTGTAGTCCTGGGACTGGGCGCCGGGCAGCTGCAACAGGGTCTTCTGCATGGCGAACCGGGGCGAGCCGAACAGGTGGGACAGGGACGGCCGCTTGGGGATGAGCAGGCCGTTGTCGGTCCGGTGCGCCTCGGGCGGTGGCGCGGTGGGCGCGCCGCCGGGCGGGCGCCCGGCCGATCGGTCCAGGCCGAGGTCCAGCCGGCCCGGGTAAAGCGCGTCGATGAGCCCGAACTCCT
>CAXUJF010000063.1:0-17480 GCA_964250865.1 uncultured Streptosporangiaceae bacterium | reverse complement strand
GGGCCCCGGTGCTGGGCAGCCGTGCGGCGGACTCACTGTCCGGGCTCGGACCGTCGCCGCTGCGCGCCGGGGACCGGCTGCCCGTGGGCGGCACGGCGGCCTGCGGGGCGATCGTGGCTGACGTCGCGCCGCGGGCGGCTGGGTCGCTGGCTCCCTGGTCTCTGGCGGGCGGGCCCGAGGCGACCGAGTTGCGGGTGGTGGCCGGCCCACGGGACGACTGGTTCACCCCGGCAGCGATGGACCGGCTGCGCGCCGCCGTCTACGAAGTAACCAGCGACAGCAACCGGTCCGGGCTGCGGCTGTCCGGGCCGGAACTGCCCCGGGCCCGCCGGGACGAGTTGCCGAGCGAGGGCATGCCGTTGGGCGCGCTGCAGGTACCGCCCAGCGGCCAGCCCATCTTGTTCCTGGCCGATCCCCCGGTCACCGGCGGCTACCCGGTCATCGCCGTGGTGGCCGCAGCCTATATCGCCCGGGCCGCCCAGCTGCGCCCGGGCGACACGATCCGGTTCCGTCCGATCCCGTCGCCGCTCGCCTGACCCTGGATGGCGGGGCCCGCGCTGGGGTGGGGCGTTGAGCGACGTGGGGACGTCATTAAAAGATGGGATGACGCCGGGTGCGGGGTGGCCTAGAAGAAATCGGCGGCGTGGTCGCCTGCGAGCTCCTGGTAGGCGGCGCGGAGGTCGTCGGCGGTGACCGTGGTCAGGTCCTCGGCCGTGGCGCCCTCACCCAGGCGCACGACGCGGACGTCGCGGTGGGCGCAGGCTCGTTCGAACAGGGAGCGGGCGAACCGGCCGTTACCCAGCTCGTCGATGCGGCGGTCGCGGCCGGCGTGCTCGAAGAGCCGCTCCAGCATGTCCTCGGCGTCGAGGTCGAAGCTGTCGCCGGCCTGCTGGCTGAGCAGGCCGGTGATCCGGACCAGGTCGTCCGGGGTGTAGCTGGGGAACTCGATCCGGGTGCTGAACCGGGACGAGAGGCCGGGGTTGCTGCGCAGGAACCGGTCCATGTCCGCCGGGTAGCCGGCCAGCACGATGACCAGCCGGTCGCGGTCGTCCTCGGCCCGCTTGAGCAGCGTCTGCACGGCCTCGTTGCCGAAGGCGTCGCCGCCAGAGTAGCCCTCGTTGTGCAGCGAGTAGGCCTCGTCGATGAACAGCACGCCGCCCAGGGCCGAGTCGACCAGCTTGCTGGTCTTGATCGCGGTCGCCCCGAGGTGCTCGCCGACCAGGTCACCGCGCTGCGCCTCGACCACCTCAGGCCGGACCAGCAGGCCCTGAGCCGCGAAGATGCGCCCGAGGATGCGGGCCACCGTGGTCTTGCCGGTGCCGGGCGGGCCCAGGAACACGAAGTGCCGGGTCGGCGGCTGGCTGATCAGGCCGCGGCCGCCACGCATCTTGGCTACCTCGAGCTGGGCCGCGATCGCCCGGACCTGGGCCTTGACCGGCTCCAGGCCGATCAGCTGGGTCAGCTCCGCCAGCGCGCTCTCCACCGTGGGCGTGTCGGTGTAGCCCCGCAGCCGCGAGGTCAGCTCGGCGAAGGCCCGATGCAGGTCACCGGCCTCGATCGTGACCAGGTCCTCGGGACCGGGCTCGGTGCCGCCGGTCATGACCCGGACGTCGCGGGCCTGCCCGGCCTTCTCCAGCAGCGACCGGATGAACCGGCCGTTGCCCAGTTCGTCGGTGAGCCGGCGGCGGCCGACGTCCTCCAGCATCCGCCAGAGCGCGGGCCGGGCGTCGATGTCCAGGTTCTCGCTGCGCCGTTCGAGCACCGACTCGGCCAGGGCCAGCAGCTCGGCCGGGGCGTAGCTGGAGAACTTGATCCGGGTGGCGAAGCGGGAGGCCAGGCCGGGGTTGGTGCCGAGGAACTTCTCCGTCTGCTCCTCGTAGCCGGCCAGGATGATGATCAGGTTCTCCCGGTCGTCCTCGGCCCGCTTGAGCAGCGTCTGCACGGCCTCGATGCCGAACCGGTCGCTCTGCCCGTCGCCCTCGTTGACCAGGCTGTAAGCCTCGTCGATGAACAGCACGCCGCCCAGGGCCGAGTCGACCAGCTCGTTGGTCTTGATCGCGGTCGCCCCGAGGTACTCCCCCACCAGGTCGGCGCGGTGCGCCTCGACCACGCTCGGCTTGTCCAGCAGGCCGAAGGCGTAGAAGATCTTGGCCACGACCCGGGCCACGGTGGTCTTGCCGGTGCCCGGGGGGCCGAGGAACACGAAGTGCCGCATCGGTTTCTCGGTCACCACACCGGCGATGGCGCGGCGCCGGGCCGCTTCGATCGAGGCGGCGATCGACCGGACCTGTTCCTTGACCGGGGCCAGCCCGATCATGCGGTCCAGCTCGGCCATGGCCTCGGCCACCGAGATGTCCGGCAGCGGCTCGGGCATAGGTTGCTCGCGGCCGCCGGGGTCGAGGTGCGTGGCCGCGGCGGCCTGGGCCCGGACCCCGTAGCCCGCGTGCGGCATCCCGGGACCGGACCCACCCATCCCGGGTGGTGGCCCGGCGCCGGGGCGGCCGTTCTCCGCGCCGTACAGGTGGGCCTCCTGCGACCCCTTGGCCAGCCGCCAGACCAGCACGATGCAGGCGATGACCCAGGCGGCGGCGATGCCGATGAAGGGCTGGCTGGGCCAACCGCGCAGCGCGGCCACCCCGACCGGGATCGACCAGATCAGGGCCCAGGCCACCGTGCGGCAAGGCACGTGCCAGCGGGCCAGCGGGCCGATGTGCGCCCCCGCGGCGATCACGAACGGCAACAAGAGCAGCAGGAAGAACCAGGAGCCGTGGGTGCGGCCGGCCACCGCGCCCACCACGCCCCACAGGGCGACGGCCAGCGAGGCCAGCACGGTGCGGCGGCCTTTGATGACCGCGTAGACGCCGTAGGCCATGCCGGCCAGCAGCAGGATCCCGGCCTCCGGGCCGGACAGAATTACGGCCAGGACGATGAGGCCAATTTTCAGCGGCAGCGGAGCTTGCCGGAAGACGCCAAATACGCGGGCGAGCCGATTGGGAACGGCCGGCGCCGCGGACTGCGCTCTGTCGTTTGGCAGCATCTCGCTTCCTCGCACCTGGTCCCCTGTATAGCGCATAACCGCCGTTCTCGTCAGCACACGGCCGGACACGGCGGGTGAGGTTGCTTCTCCGTACTTGGACGCTCAGTGAGGGACGGGGCCGCAGCTGCACCCCCATGATGGACCACCGCTCGGCGGGGCCGTCAAGTCTGACCTACGGAGCGCCATTAAAGATCTTGCCGAATGGGTTTATCCGCCACGATTCAGACGGGGCGGGCGAGATCGACTTCGTCCCGCAGGGGAATTCCGTAATCACCAATCCGCGGAATTTCCGGCCATTGCGCCCGGGCCCGGTCGACCGCGCCCGGCCGCAGCGCCACCAGGCGCAGCCCGCGCCGCTGGTAGAAGCGGATCGCGTCGAGATTGTCGTTGGTCGTGGTGAGGCGAATCTCCTGGCAGCGCCGCTGCCGGGCCTCGGCCGCGACCGCTTCCATCAGCAGCGTGCCCACGCCGACCCGGCGTTCCAGCGCGTTGAGCGTGACCACCTCGAGCACGCTGCCGTCGGCCTGGAAGGTGAGCAGGCCGACCACCCGGCTGCCGCGCTCGGCGATCAGTCCCGACAGCTCGGCTGGCCGGTACACGGTCTGGTGCACGACCTGGAGGGCGGAGCCCCACAGCTCCAGCATGAGCCAGGCGATCATCGGACGGTCGGCATCGCCGACGGGCCTGACCCGGATCTCCGGCTGCTGCACCTCGCCATTATGACGGGGATTACGGTCCGGGACTCGGGATGCCTGTGACCAATGTGACTATTGTTCGCTTTTGCGCCGTCCGGGCCGGCACGGCACCGTCGCCGGTGAGCGGTGTGGCATCGTTACCCCGGAGCACACCTACGACGAATACGCCCCGCACGCCGGGGTACGGGAGGCGTCATGACATCCCAGAGTTCAGACTTCGCGTCCGATCCCGAGCAGGAGTTCCACCGGGACCGGCGTCAGCACGGCGGCGCGTCCCAGCGCCTTGATGACGACAAGCTGGCGCATGAGGCGGAAGAGGAGCGTGTTGACGCCGGCCTCGACCCCTACGACCCGGCTGAAGTCCCGCCGGCGACCGACACCGAGCCGCTCGACACCGACGTCCGTGACACCGAGCAGTACCAGGAGGAGCGGGCCGAGGTCCGGCGCGAGGAAGACAAGGACGAGATTCTCATCGAGGGCGAACGGCAGCAGTTCCCGCCCAGCCACTACGAGCCTTAGGCCGGCCGGCCTGGGGCTAGCCGGTGAGGTGGGCGGCGGACCAGCAGGTGCTGGCGGTGTGGCAGTTCTCCATCGCGGTCAGGGCCCGGGGAAGAGCCGCGGGGATGCCCTTGGCGGCCAGGTTGTCCAGCTCGTAGGGGTCGGTGGCAGTGTCGTAATACTCCTGCTGGCCGTTCGAGTAGCGGACGTAGAGAGCGGAGGCGGTGCGGACCGCTTCGTAGGAGGGTGGGTCCGCGTGCTGCTGGTTCTGGCCGTCCGGGTCACCGGGGGTGTCGTCGGGACCGTGGTGCTCGACGAGGATGGCCTGACGCCAGTCCGCGGGTTGCTGACCGTGCCAAAGGGCGGCCAGGCTGTGGCCGTCCACGGTGGCCGGGACGGGGACCCCGGCCAGGGATTCGAATGTCGGGCACAGGTCGATGTTGGAGGCCAGCTGGGTGGCCGTCCGCCCGGCCGGGACACCAGGGCCGCTGACGATGAGCGGCACGTGAATGTCGGTGTCGAAGGCGGTCTGCTTGCCGGGCAGCAGGCGGTACTCCCCCATGTGGTAGCCATTGTCCGAGCTGAAGATGAAGTAGGTGTTCTTGGCCAGGCCCTTGGCCTGCAGCTCGTCCTCCAGATGGCCAATCATGTCGTCGACCGACAGGTCGGCTTCGACGCGCTTGCGGTAGGCCTTGAGGATCCGCTGCTGCTGCACGGTGGTGAGCGGCGCCCGGCTCCCCAGCCACGACGGCGCGTTGGCGGGCATCGTGTCGTAGGCGGGGGTCTTCGGGTAGGCCACGCCCTGCGCGGCGTGGGCGTACTTGGGCGCCGGGGTGTACGGGGCGTGCGGCGCGAACGTGGCCACCTCGAGCATGAACGGCTTACCCGACGACGCGGACGAATCAATGAACGACAAGGCCTTCCCCGACAGCACGTTGGTCAGATAGTCGTCTGGCGAGTGGCCGTAGTGCACCTGCTTGCCATCCTCGTTCAGGGTGTAGTTGAACTCCGGATAGCCGTTCCCGGCCACGTCCCACTGGTTCCAGCCAGGCGGGATCGGGTCATTGGGCTGATAGCCGTTGAGGTACTTGCCCATCATCGCGGTCTGGTAGCCGGACTTCTGCAGGGCGGGGGCGAACGACTTCTGCTCGTCGCCGTGGACGTCATAAGTGGCGTAGCCGCCATCGCGGCCCGAGTTGGTGAAGACCCCGTCGTCGTGGGGGTACTCGCCGGTGAAGATGGCCGACCGGGACGGGCAACACAGTGAATCGACCACATAGTAGTGGGACAGCGTGGTGCCGGCCTTCTGCAGCGCTTCGACGTGCGGCATGTGACTGACCAGGTTCCAGGCCAGGTCGTCGGTGAGCACGAAGACGAAGTTTGGGCGCGAGCTGCCGGTGCCGTTCGAGGTAGCGCCGCTGGCGGAGGCGGCCGGGTGCGCCGGGCCCGAGGAGGTGCAGGCCGCGGCCAGGAAGACGGCACTCAGCAGTCCGAGGAGCGCCGTGATGCGCCGGGTGATGGTCACCCGGCCAAGGTAAGCGACAGTCCTGAAGCAGGACAGTCCTCATATGGGATTCTCAGGTTAAACTCCGCGTATGCCCAGCGGTGAGGAGACGGCTGCTGAGCAGTTGGCGACCGTGCTGCGGGCGTACCGGAAGGCGATGAGTACCGCGCTCTCGGCCGAGGACTACGGGCCGATCATGCCCGCGGCGACCTGGCTGCTGCTGGCCATGGACCGTGAGCCGGGTACGGTCGGCGAGCTGGCCCACCGCCTCGGTCTGACCAAGCAGGCGGTCAGCCGGCTGGCTGACCGCCTGGTCATCCTCGGTTACTGCGACCGGCGCCGCAGCGAGGCAAATCGGCGGCAGGTCCTACTCCGGGCCACCAGCGAGGGCGCTCGCGCCGCAGATGTGTTGCGGGCCGGGATCGAGCGGGCCGACGCGCGACTGCTGGACGGCCTCGGCCCCGCCGGGCGCACGCTGTTGCGGAAGGCGCTGGCCGCGATGGCCGGGGCGGTGGCTGACACCGGGGACGCAGGCGACACCGGGAGCCCGCCGGAGGATGAGACCGCAGAATGACGGCGCCCCGGGCCGCGACGTCGGCGGCGCCTGGGTCGCGGGTGCGGGCCTAGGGGCAGCGCCGCTAGGCCTCGGGGTCGGAGATGTCGGCCACGGTGGCGCCGAGGGCGTGCAGCGCCTGGTCAGCGTCGACGGCCAGGGCGACGCCGCGTTCCCCCGCGCCGAGGGTGATCTCGTGGCCGCGGACCCGCTCGTCGGCGACGACCGGCCAGGCCGTGGTGGCCCCGAACGGGGTGATCGTGCCGCGCTCGTAGCCGGTCGCCTGCCGGGCCACCTCGGCGCTGGGCATGGACAGACGGCTGACCCCGAGCAGCTGGCGCAGCTTGGGCCAGGAGATCGTACGGTCCCCCGGGACCAGGACGAACACGAAGTCGTCGTCGGCCCGCCGCACAACCAGGGTTTTCACCACGTCGGCGGGGGTGACGCCGCGGGCTTGGGCCGCCTCGGCCAGGCTGGCGACCGTGCCGTGCCGGACCACCCGATGGGACACGCCGGAGGCTTCGGCGGCTTGCAACGCGGGATTGGGCACCGCTTCAGTATCACCGGCCTCGGTGGCGTCCGCCCATGATCACAGGCCGCGGATGATGGTATCGAGCGTGTGCCCGGTTATCTGCTGACGCTGCTCCCCGCCTGCGGTGACCAGGGGGCCTTCGAGCAGGAAGACCGCGATCCCGTGCATGGCCGACCAGACCACGTACTCGAGCCCGGCGCGCCGGCTGGCCACGCCGGCGTCGACGGCAGCCAGTTCGTCGAGCGCCTCGGACAGCAGCTGGAACGGATAGGTACCGGCAGGCTCCGGGCCGGTCGTCCCGGGGGCGGGCCAGCGGCCGCGCGGGCCGAAGGTGAGCCGGTAGAGACCGGGCTCCTCGGCGGCGAACCGCAGGTAAGCGGCACCCAGAGCCCGTACCCGGCCGCGGGCGCCGGCCGGGGCCTCTTCCAGAGCACTGGCCGGGGCCTCCTCCTGGGCTAGGGCCAAGTGCATCTGCCCGGCCAGCAGATCCAGCGACCGTTGCTTCACGGCCTGCACCAGGTCCTCGTGGCCGGCGAAGTGGTGATAAGCGGCCGCGGCCGAGACCCCGGTCCGGCGCGCTACCTGGCGCAGCACCACCGCGTCGGGGCCGCCTGCGCGAGCCAGCGCGATGGCCGCATCGACCAGCGCGTTACGCAGGTCACCGTGGTGGTAACGGCGGCCGGACCGTTGCCCAGAACTCATACCGACCATCTTGACACTGTTCACATCAGATGACATCTTATCAGTGTTCAGATAACGGAATGGGAGACGGAAGGAGGACAGGCCATGAGCGGAGAAAAGGTACTGGTCACCGGAGGAACAGGTTATGTCGCCCGCTGGTGTATCCGGCTGCTGCTCGAACGCGGCTAATCGGTGCACACCACGGTCCGTGACCAGTCCGCGGCGACAGGCCTACGGTCCCTGCTGGCCGGCGGCGACCCGGATCGGCTACGGGTGTTCCGGGTTGACCTGCTCAGCGACGACGGGTGGAAGCAGGCCGCCGACTCCTGCGATTACGTCCTGCACGTGGCGTCGCCGTTCCCGCCGGCTCAGCCCAAGGACCCCGACGAGCTGATCGCGCCCGCCCGGGAAGGGACGCTCCGCGTCCTGGAGTCGGCTTATGCCGCCGGCGCCCGGCGGGTCGTCGTCACGTCCTCCGTGGCCGCGGTCAGGAACTCCGGGGCTCGGGGTCCAGAGCGTCCGCTGGCCGAGGAAGACTGGGCCGACCCAGGCGACCGCACGCTGACCCCTTACGACCAGTCCAAAGTGATCGCGGAACGTGCGGCCTGGGACTACGCCCGGGACACCGGCAACATCGAGCGGCTGAGCGTCATCACCCCCGGCGCGATCATCGGGCCGCTGCTCGGCCCGCGCCGCACCTACTCCCTGGAGATCATCGACCGCCTCGTCACCGGCTCGATGCCGGCCATCCCCCACCTGGGCTTCCCGTTCGTGGACGTCCGCGACGTCGCCGACCTGCACCTACGTGCGATGACCGCGCCCGCGGCCGCGGGCCAGCGTTTCGTGGGCACGGGCCCGTTCTTGTGGCTCACCGACGTTGGCGCCATCCTGCGCTCTGAACTCGGCGCACAGGCGGCCAAGGTGCCCACCCGGCGGGCGCCGGACCTGCTCGTCCGGCTGCTGGCCCGATTCGATCCGGGACTGCGTTCGGTCGTAGGGGAACTCGGCCACCGGATCGACTACTCCGCCAGCAAAGCCGAGTCCCGGCTGGGCTGGACGCCACGCCCGGTCAGCGACTCAATCGTGGACTGCGCCCGCAGCATCCTGGCTGAAGACGCCAGCGGGTCGGCCGGTCAGCGGGCCGCCGCGTCCAATTAGATGTGGACCACGGCGATGCGCTGGCCCTTGGGACGACCGAATTCTTCTACCAGCCGGTTCAGATCGTCCGGGTCGCTGGTCAGCAGCACAGCCGGGCGCTCGGTCAGCAACGCGGTCGCCGCCACCACGGCGTCGATGGCGTAGCGATGGCCGGAAAGACCGGTCGCCCCGAGCAGCTCGCCCGCCCGGCGGCCGAGCTCCGCGGTCACCGGCGCCACGGTGATCCTGGACAGGACACGGTGCACCGCCACGTCGCGTGAGCCACCCCGAAGAGCCTCCACCAGCGTGATCGCGCTGACCACGACCCGAGCACCCCGCTCCCGGGCGCTCTCCAGGTAGGCACGGGCACGGTCGTCGCCCGCGGCGAGCTTCGAGAGCCCTTCGCAGTCCAGGATCAGGGTCCCGGCCACGCCGACTCGCCGCCTACTCGCCCTCGGGCCACGCGGCCCGGGCCTCGACCAGGTTTTCCTCGGACACCGGCCCGTGCTCCGCGGTGAGCAGCCCGGAAAGCTCGCCGATAAGGTCCAGCTGGAGCTGACGGGTGACCGCCTCGGTGACGTACTGGCTGAACTTGCCGCGTCCGACGCGCTGCTGGACGGCCGCGGTCAGGTCCTCCGGTATCGACACGCTGACCTTGCGCGCCGGCCCGGAGTAGTTCAGCTCCGCGATCACGGTGCTGAACATGATGTCAGGCCGGTTAGCCGCTCCTTCCCCTCGCTCCCCGGCGCCTAGCATCTCCAGCAGGCCGACGGCCGGATGCTGGTGCCGGGCCGCGATCTGGAGGACGAAGAGAGCCTCAATGGCGCGCTGATACTCATCCGACCGCCCACGCGACTTGAGCAAGCGGCCGACCTCAGCGGGTCCGTGCTCGTCGAGCGAACGCATCAGATGCTGTGCTTGCTGAAGGAGATCAGTCAGCTCACCAGAAGAAGTCGTCTCGGCGGTCATTTCATCATGCTACCAGCGGTAGCAAGTTCGAGGGCTGCTTCAATTAGTAGCCATGTATTTAGTAGATATGTACTGTAACTGGCATGGGCGCTGAGCGTACGCCGGGGTATCTGGTCTGGCGGCTGTCGATGAAGTGGCGGGTCGCCGTGGACCGGGCCGTGGCGCCGCTGGGGCTGACGCACGCGCAGTACGTGGTGCTGTCCTCGCTGTCCGGCATGCAGCGGGACGGGCGGCGGCCGACTCAGCGTGAGCTGGCCGATCACACCGGGCTGGAGCCGCTGTACACGTCCAAGCTGGCCCGGGCCCTCGATGCCGACGGGCTGATCCGGCGTGACCGCGACCCGGTGGACACCCGGGCCATCCGGCTGGCGCTCACCGATCGTGGCCGTGAGGTCGTGCAGCCCGCCATCACCGAGGTCAGCAAGCTGCTCGACCGGCTGATGACCCCGCTGGGCGGCTGCGGCGACCCGCGGGCGGAAACCTTCGTCCGGGACCTGGCCACCCTCATCGACGCACCCCTCGATATTTAACGGAGGCTCACATGCCTGAGGTCACGACGCTGGACTCGACCATCCACTACGAGGAGTCAGGGAGCGGCACACCGATCGTTTTCCTGCACGGCAACCCGGCTTCGTCGCACATCTGGCGCGAGGTCCGGTCCCGGACGGGATCCGGGCGGCTGCTCGCGCCGGATCTCATCGGCATGGGGCGCTCCGGCAAGCCCGACATCGCCTACAGCTTCGACGACCACGCTCGTTACCTGGAGGACTGGTTCGACCGGCTGGGGCTGGACCGCGTCGTGCTGGTCGGCCACGACTGGGGTGGGGCGCTCGCGTTCGACTGGGCCTCCCGTCACCCGGAACGGGTCCGTGGCCTGGCCTTTATGGAAAGCATCGTCAAGCCGATGGGCTGGGACGAGGTGTCACCGCAGGCGCGGGCGCGGACCGAGAAGATCCGCAGCCCCGAGGGCGAGGACCTCTATCTCGACCAGGACCTGTTCGTCCGGCAGGCGTTCACCGGCGGCGTGCTCACCCCGGTCAGCGAGCAGGACCTGAAGGAGTACCTGGCGCCCTACCCGACCCGCGAGAGCCGCCGGCCGCTGCTGGCCTGGGCCCGGCAGCTGCCGCTGGGCGGTGAGCCGGCCGGGCTCATCACCCGGATCGAGGCCTACGACGCCTGGCTCGCGGCCAGCCCGCAGGTGCCCAAGCTGCTGATGACCTTCGAGGGCTCACCGACGCTGCTCGTCACGGCCGCGGTGGCGGACTGGTGCGCGAGCCACATCGCCGCCCTGGAGGTCGTGCCGTGCGGCCAGGCCGGGCACCACGCGCCCAAGGACCGGCCGGCCGAGATCGCCGCTGCCCTCTCGGCCTGGGCCGACCGCCACGGCCTGCGCTGAGCCCGGGCAGCCGGATGGGCCGGCCAGACGGTTGCGGTCACACTCGGCCTGCGTCCTCCCACACGTATAAGACTGTCGGGCCGGAGCGCACCTTCGCCGCCAGCCGGTACCCGCCCAGATGCAACGTCGGCGCGAGCGCGGCGAACAGCGCGGCGGCACGCGCCTTGGCCGCCCGGATTAGGGATGCGGGCAAGTCGATCGTGGTGCGCATGGGAGCAAGTTAACGCAGCGACTTCGTGGGCGTTCTGCAGTATGGCTTGTGGGCGTTTTGCAGTATGGCGCTCAGGAGGGGCACGGCCTGTCGGCCATGGCCCTCCTGAGCTGGTAAAACTTGGTGCTGACCGGGTCTGGTCAGCTGCAGCCGCTGGTGGAGCCGCAGCCTTCGCAGACGTAGCAACTGCCGGCGGGGCGCATCTTGGTGCCGCAGGTGAGGCAGAGCGGTGCGTCGGCGGTGCGGCCCTGGTGGGACTCGATCAGCTCGGTGGTGGTGTGCGCGCCGCTCGGGGCTGGGGTGGCCAGCTCGAGCGGAGCGTCGTGACCCTCGTGGCCGTCGTGACCCTCACGGGCGCTGGGCACCGGCTGCTCGACCGGAGCGGACTGGGCCAGGGCCTCCGGGTCCACATCCTCCGGTTCGGTGAGCAGGCTCGGGTCCTCACCGGCGAGCTGGGCGCTGCGCTCGGCGGCGGACAGGATGCTCATCTCGGCCCGCTCGTCGTAGGGCAGGTTGTCCAGGGCTAGGCGCCGGAAGATGTAGTCCATCACCGAGCTGGCGATCCGGACGTCCGGATCGTCGGTCAGGCCGGCCGGCTCGAACCGCATGTTGGTGAACTTGGCCACGTACGACTCGAGCGGGATGCCGTACTGCAGGCCGACCGAGATCGCGATCGAGAAGGCGTCCATCACGCCGGCCAGGGTCGAGCCCTGCTTGCCGAGCTTGAGGAACACCTCACCCACGCCGTCGTCCGGGTACTTGGAGACGGTCATGTAGCCCTCGGCGCCAGCCACGGAGAACTTGGTCACCGTGGCGGGGCGCTGCCGGGGCAGCTTGCGGCGGACGGGACGGTGCGCCTCGGCCGGCTGAACCGCGGCCACCTCGGCCGACGGGCTCGCCTCGGCGGTCTTGTTCTTGGAGGCGGACAGCGGCTGGCCGACCTTGCAGTTGTCGCGGTAGATGGCCAGCGCCTTGAGGCCGAGCTTCCAGCCCTCGAAGTAGATCTTCTCGATGTCCTCGACCGTCGCGCTCTCGGGCATGTTGACGGTCTTGCTGATGGCGCCGGACAGGTGCGGCTGGACCGCGGCCATCATCCGGACGTGGCCCATCGGGCTGATGGCCCGCTCCCCCATCGCGCAGTCGAACACGTCGTAGTGCTCCGGCCGCAGGCCGGGGGCGTCCACGACGTGGCCGTGCTCGGCGATGTACTCGGTGATCGCCTCGATCTGCTCGCCCTGGTAGCCGAGGTTCTTCAGGGCCCGCGGCACGGTCTGGTTGACGATCTGCATGGAGCCGCCGCCGACCAGCTTCTTGAACTTGACCAGAGCCAGGTCGGGCTCGACGCCGGTGGTGTCGCAGTCCATCATCAGGCCGATGGTGCCGGTCGGCGCGAGCAGGCTGGCCTGAGCGTTGCGGTAGCCGTTGGCCTCGCCCAGACGCAGCGCCTCCTGCCAGACGGTCGACGCGGCGCCCACCAGCTCGCGGTCCATCGCGCCGACGATCCGCACCCGGTCGGTGGCGTCGGCGTGCTTGCGCATGACCCGCTTGTGCGCGGTCGCGTTGCGCTCGTAGCCGTCGTAGGGACCGACCACGGCGGCCAGCTCGGCGGAGCGCTTGTAGGCGGTGCCGGTCATCAGCGCGGTGATCGCCCCGGCGATAGCCCGGCCGCCCTCGGAGTCGTAGGCGTGCCCGGTCGCCATCAGCAGCGCGCCCAGGTTGGCGTAGCCGATGCCGAGCTGGCGGTAGGCCCGGGTGGTCTCGCCGATCTTCTCGGTCGGGAAGTCCGCGAACGAGATCGAGATGTCCATCGCGGTGATGATCAGCTCGGACATCTTGCGGAAGCGCTCCACGTCGAACGTGTCGTCCGGGCGGAGGAACTTCAGCAGGTTGATGCTGGCCAGGTTGCAGGAGGAGTTGTCCAGGTGAACGTACTCCGAGCACGGGTTGCTGGCGGTGATCCGGCCCGACTCGGGGCAGGTGTGCCAGTCGTTGATCGTGCCGTCGTACTGGATGCCGGGGTCGGCACACTCCCACGCCGCCTTGGCGATCTTGCGCAGCAGGCCCTTGGCCCCGACCTTGCTGATCACCTCGCCGGTGCGGCGGCCGAGCAGGTCGAAGTCGCGGTCGTCCTCGACGGCCCGCATGAACTCATCCGACACCCGGACCGAGTTGTTGGCGTTCTGGTACTGAACGCTGACGATGTCCGAGCCGCCCAGGTCCATGTCGAACCCGGCGTCACGGAGCGCCCGGACCTTCTCCTCCTCGCGCGCCTTGGTCTCGACGAACTCCTCGATGTCGGGGTGATCGACGTCGAGGACGACCATCTTGGCCGCCCGCCGGGTGGCGCCGCCGGACTTGATCGTGCCCGCCGACGCGTCCGCGCCGCGCATGAACGAGACCGGGCCGCTGGCCGTGCCGCCCGAGGACAGCAGCTCCATGCTGGAGCGCAGCCGGGACAGGTTCACGCCCGCACCGGAGCCGCCCTTGAAGATCAGGCCCTCCTCGCGGTACCACTCCAGGATCGAGTCCATGGTGTCGTCCACGGCCAGGATGAAGCAGGCCGAGACCTGCTGCGGTGACGCGGTGCCGACGTTGAACCAGACCGGCGAGTTGAAGCTGAAGATCTGGTGGACGAGGGCGTACTTGAGCTCGTGGTCGAAGACCTCGGCGTCGGCCTCGGTGGCGAAGTAACCGTGCTCCCGCCCGGCGGCCACGTACACCCCGACCACCCGGTCAACGAGCTGCTTGAGGCTCCACTCGCGCTGCGGGGTCCCCACCGCACCGCGGAAGTACTTGGTGGTCACGATGTTGGCCGCGTTGACCGACCAGAACTCGGGGAACTCAACACCACGCTGCTCGAAGTTGACCGTGCCGTCGCGCCAGTTCGTCATGACGACGTCGCGCCGTTCCCAGGTCACCTGGTCGTAGGGGTGCACGCCCTTGGTGGTGTTGATCCGGTTGACCCGGAGTCCCTTGCGCGTGCTCCTGCCCTTCGAAGCAGTGGTCCCGTTCACCGTCTCCGTCATGCCACAAGCCCCCTTCTGCAGCCACCGGCCGCTCGTACCGTTTCAGGTCGTTAATCAACTTCGATCGCGCTCGCGGGCCCGCGCCCGCCACCTAGGGGGCCGGCGGCTCCTCGGACTCCCCGCGCGCTGCTTGCTGGCGCTCCTCGCGCAAAGCCTCGATCTCTTTCTCAAAGTCCACGAGCGACTCGAACCCCCGGTAGACGGAGGCGAAGCGCAGGTAAGCCACCTCGTCCAGCTCCCGGAGCGGGCCCAGGATGGCCAGACCCACCTCTTGCGAGGGGATCTCGGCGCAGCCCCGGGACCTGACCGTCTCCTCGACCTGCTGAGCCAGGACGGCCAGCTGGTCCTCGTCGACCGGGCGGCCCTGCCAGGCGCGGGGGGCCCCCCGCCCCCGCGCGGCTGCGGGCCAGCCGCCGCAGCACGTAGACGCATCCCACCGACAGCACGGCGTACACCGCGACCACGGCCACCAGCCCCCAGTCCAGGCCGGGCGCCGGGTTGACCGCATCGGACACCCGGAGCACCCCGTACACGATCCACGGCTGCCGGCCGACCTCGGTGACGATCCAGCCCGACTCCATCGCCACCACCGCGGCCACGCCGCTGACCGCGGTGGCCCGCAGGAACCACACCGACCGGGGCGCCCCCCGGTGTCGCCACCAGGCCAGGGCCAGCCACGCCCCCAGCAGGAGCAGCCCGAACCCGAGGCCCACCATCGTGTCGAAGGCCAGGTGGACCACGGTGACCAGCGAGGGCCGGTCAGCGGGCGGCACGCTGCTCAGGCCGGTGACGTAGCCGTTGGGGGTCAGGTGCAGCAGCAGCGACAGGCCGTCCGGCATCTTCAGCGCCCAGTGCAGCTGGCCGCCCGAGTAGTAGCCGCCGATGGACTCGGGCACGTGCCGGCCGCCGGCGTACAGGCCTTCCATCGCAGCCAGCTTGAGCGGCTGGTCCGTGGCGGCGAAGCGGGCCGCCCAGTCGCCCACCACGATCTGGATCGGGGTCATGACCGCCCCGAACGTCAGCGGGATGAGCAGCCCGAGCCGGTGGTAGCGATCGGTGCGTCCCCGCAGCATGGCCACCGCGTACACGCTGGCCATCAGGAAGCCGGTGACCATGAACGCGGCCAGGATCAGGTGGGTCGCCTCCGGGCCGGTGGCCGGGTTGAACATCGCCGCCCACGGGTCCACCCGGGTCAGCCGGCCGTTCACAATCTTGAAGCCGCGCGGGCTGTTCATCCAGGCGTTGGCCGTGACCACGAAGAACGCCGAGGCGATCCCGGCCGCCGCGATCGGGATCCCGGACAGCAGGTGCACCCGCGGCGGCAGCCGGTCCCACCCGTACAGGTAGATGCCGAGGAAGATCGCCTCGATGAAGAAGGCGAAGCCCTCGATGGCGAACGGCAGCCCGATCACCGACCCGTAGTGGTCCATCAGCCCGGCCCACAGCACGCCCATCTCGAACGACAGGATCGTCCCGGAGACGGCGCCCACCGCGAACAGCACGCCCAGGGCCTTGGCCCACCGCCGGGCCAGCAGCTGGTACCACGGGTCCCCGGTCCGCCAGCCCCGCCACTCGGCGAACAGCACCAGCCCCGGCATGCCCACGCCCAGGCAGGCCAGGATGATGTGCCACCCCAGCGAGAACCCCATCTGCGATCGCGCCGCCACCGGATCCGCCGTCCGGTAGGCCGCCAGTACCCCCGAGGCCACCTGTCCCATCCGGACCTCCCTGGTCCGCTACTACGTCCTGTAGTAAAGCATATGACTACAGGACGTAGTAGTTACTGTGGCTTGTCTCACGCAGAGAGCACAGCAAAGAAAGGAAGGGAGAAGGGCGAAACAGAGGAGGGCCGGCAAGCGCTGGACGGATGGCGGAGTGCCGGCCCCACCTCTTTCCGGGGCTGCCCTGGGCCCCGCCACTCCGGAGAATTCTCCGGGGGGGTTAAATCTCCGGGGGAGAGTGAACGCTGGGGGGGATGGCGTTCACTCCCCCCGGAGAGCGGTGGACATAGGCCCGAAGGCGCCGACTTGGCGACCGCATTCGCTCTGGGGGGGAGGAGCGAAGACGGTTCCTAGCCGCGTGTGCCCTCAGGAACGTCCACCCGTCTGTAGTCGGACAACCGGTGCAGAAAGTGGCGCAGCCGCTCGCCGCGAAGCCTTTCGGCCAGCTCGAGAAGCAACTGCCCGGGGTCAGCCCGTTCGCTGGCGGCCACTGGTTTCCCAGGGGCCGCGCTGCTGGCTCCGGTCACAATCGTCACTGTTTGTCCCGCAATAAGTTTAGTTGTCTGGTGCTGACGAGAACCATTACCGTTTCCCTGACCGCCGGTTGGGGAGCCTGCGGCCGGCTACGCCTCTCGTCTCCTCTAGTGAAAGCCCCGCGTCCCTACGTGTTATGGATTTTTTCTGGATGTGTCCCACTTATGCTGGTCTCACGGTCCAAAAGGGACATGTGGCGGAGAGACTGCGATGGTCAACGATGACACGGGCGCCGGCGGCCAGCTGCGCGTCGGCGTGCTCGGGCCCGTTCGGGCCTGGCTAGCCGACCGGGAGCTGCTGCCCGGGCCACCCCGGCAGCAAGCCCTGCTCGGCATGCTCGCCATGCGGGCCAACCGGGTCGTCTCCCGCGACGAGCTCGTCGATGCCCTGTGGGGACAGCGGGCACCGGCCAGTGCCGAGGGCGGGGTGCACACCTACGTGGCCGGCCTGCGCCGGGTCCTCGAGCCGGGCCGTTCCCGCCGGGGCCCGAGCCAGGTGCTGGCCTCCGCGCCTGGCGGTTACGTGCTGCGCCTGGACGCGGGCCGGGTCGACGCGATCGTGTTCGAACGCGGCCTGGCTGCGGGCCGCCGGCTCCGTGGTTCTGGCGACCTGAACGGGGCCATCGCTTCGCTCGACGCGGCGCTGGCCGAGTGGCACGGGTCCGCGTTCGCGGGCGTGCCGGGGCCGTTCGCCACCGCCGAGCGGGTCCGGCTGGCCGAGCTGCGGTCGGCCGCAGCCGAGGAACGCGCCGACGTCCTGCTCGAACTGGGCCGCCACGAGCAGGCCGTGCCCCAGCTGGCCTCGCTGGTGGCCGAGCACCCGCTCCGGGAGCGGATGCGCGGGCTGCTGATGGTCGCGCTGTACCGATGCGGGCGCCAGGCCGAGGCGCTGCAGGCCTTCCACGACGCCCGGCAGGTGCTGGCCGACGAGCTCGGCATCGACCCCGGCCCCGAGCTGAGCCGGATCCACCAGCAGATCCTGTCCCT
>CAXUJF010000062.1:17167-17560 GCA_964250865.1 uncultured Streptosporangiaceae bacterium | reverse complement strand
TCGCCGCCGAGGGCCAGGCCCTGGACGGTGTCGGATGAGGTGTCGCGGGCGGTGAGGAAGATGATCGGCACCTCGTCGCCGCGGGCCCGCAGCCGGCGGCACACCTCGAACCCGTCCAGGTCCGGCAGGACCACGTCCAGCACGACCAGGTCGGGTTCGCTCGCCGCCGCCTCCCGCAGCGCGGCTTGGCCGGAGGCAGCGGTCACCACCGTGCAGCCGTGGAAGGTCAGCGCGACCTGCACGAGCTCACGGATGTTCGGCTCGTCGTCGACGACGAGCACCGTCGGAATGTGCTTGTTCTCAGCCATGGCGTCCAGCTCCATCTTCTCCCACTGCGCCCGTGACCAAGTGGCTGACCTAGCCAATTGCCGCTGGGCCGCCCGTACGGACGGG
>CAXUJF010000062.1:0-17157 GCA_964250865.1 uncultured Streptosporangiaceae bacterium | reverse complement strand
GTGCTAGCGGATCAGGAGTGCGTACCTCCTGTCCCCGGAGACACGCTGGTGGTCACGGATGGCGTCGGGGTGACGCCCACCGTCGGGATGGTGGTCGGGGTGACCGTGGTGCTCGGCGTCGCCGTGGGCGCGGGGGTTGTGGGTGCGGCCTTCTCGATCAGCACGACCTTGGCGTGCAGGGTCCGGTCGGCCCGGGTACCGGCGATGAACACCAGTTCACCGCGCTGGAGGCCGACCGCTGAGGTGGTGGCGGGCTGCCGCCACCACCTCTGGCCCTGCTGGACGGTGGCCATGTTGCTGGTGACGGTGACCGAGACCGTGACCCCGGTGCCCGCGATGTTGACCGACACGGTGGTGGCGGTCGGTGCGAGCACCTTCTGCGCGGCGGCCGTGCTGCCGGACACCGTGGCGGTGGCCGCGGTCAGCTGGCCCGCCATCGCCGCGGCGGCGGCCGGGCGGCTACCGGTCAGCGCGGTCGTGCCGGCCTGGCTCGCAGCCACGCTCGTGACCTTCGTGCCGTGGGACAGGAACCACACGTTGAACGTGCCGTTGGCCGCCCGGATCAGCACGAACTGTTTAGTGGCCAGCACCACCCGGCCGCGTTCGAATGCGAGCTTGGCCCGGCCGTGCCACATCTCCGTCTCGCTCCTGGCATTGGCCAGCTTGGAGAATAGTGTGAACGCCCGAGCGTGCGACCATGGATAATCGGCCAGTGCTGCATTGAGGATGTTTCCCTGATGGCCGGCATATGAATAACTCCTGCTGTAGCCGGCGGACGCGGCCGAGGTCACGGCGGGGTGGCTCGTGCTGGCCACCGCCACCGCCCCGATCGCGCCGCCGCCGACCACCACCGCGGCCCCGATGCCCACGCTTGCCTTGAGCTTGTTACCCCGGCGGCCAGCCAGGTGACGCCGATTTCGGCCCATCATCCCTGTCTCCCTACCTGGGTCCTGCGCCCGCTACGCTGACCCGGCGATTGCTTATCTGAGTGCCTAGCTGGACAACGGCTCGTCCGTATCCATGGCAGTCAGCGTGCACTCGAATCGCCGGGATGGTGTGTGCTAACAGGGCCCCGTAAGCACTCTGTTCCAGAGTTCACATTTCGCTTACGGGGATTTGCGGAACTGGCCCGTGTGACCGGCTAAAAAATTAGCGGCGTCTTTCGTAAGCAATACGTTCGTGAATTCACATTCTTTTAATGAGCGTTCCCGGCGGCCCCCCTCGGACGCCGGGAACGCTCAGCTCAGGCGCGGAGATCAGCTGGAACTGGTACCGCCCGTGGCGGAGGGGGCCGGGGCCGGCGTGCTGCTCTTCGGTGCGGCGACGATGATCACCCGGGCGTCCCGGTTCCCCGCCGTGATGGGCCCGGCGACCAGCACGTGCTCGCCGGTGGACACGTCCGCGATGCTGGCCTTCTGGCCGCCCTTGCGCACGGCGGTATCCGACGCGTACTGCCAGGTGTAGGTGGTGCCGTTGGCCGCCTTGACCACCGTGCTGCCGGTGCTCTGGCTGCCGTCGGCCGAGACCACGGTGCCGCGTTCGTAAGCCAGCGTGCGGGTAGTGCCGTCCTTACCGCGGAAGGTGGCCTGGCCGTACAGGCCGCCCAGCCGCCGCAGGCGGGCCAGGGCGCCGGCCCGCCGGGCCTTGGCCGCCGGGGAGGTCGCGATGGTGCTGTTGGAGCTGCTCAGGGCGGCGTTGAGGGTCGCGGCGGTGCCCGCGGACCCGGCGGAGCTGGACGAGGCGCTGGATAGGGCCGATCCGGCCAGCGCCCCGCCGACGCCCAGGAGTACCACCATGACCAGCCCGGCCGCGACGTACCAGGTCTTGCGGCGGCGGGCGAAATGCTGCGTCAGTGCGTTCATACCGGAAGTGTCGGTGGCCAGTCTGGGATACTGGGCCGCCGTTCCTGGGAGCAGCCTGGGAACGCCCTCGGCATTCCCTGGTAGCCGGATCTACATCCGCTCCGGCACTGGGACGCCGAGCAGGTCGAGCCCGCTCACCAGCACCCGCAGCGTGAGCGCGCACAACGCCAGCCGGGAACCTCGCACCGCAGGGTCGTCGGCCTTCAGCACCGGGCACAGCTCGTAGAACGCGGTGAACTGGCTGGCCAGCTCGAACAGGTAACTGCACAGCCGGTGCGGCTCTGCCGTGTCGGCCACGGCCCAGACGGCCGGGCCGAAGCCGAGCAGCTTCAGGGTCAGGTCGCGCTCGGCCTTCTCCCCGATCACGATCGGGCCCGCGACGTCATCCGGATCGAGCTCGGCGCGGCGGAAGATCGACCGGATCCGGGCCGCCGCGTACTGCAGGTAGGGGCCGGTGTTCCCCTTGAACGAGATCATCCGGTCCCAGTCGAAGACGTACTCGCTGTCCCGGGCGGTGGACAGGTCGGCGTACTTCACCGCGCCGATCCCGACCGCTTCGGCGATGCTGGCCCGCGTGGCCTCGTCGAACTGCGAGCTGGCCTCCAGCTCGTTGAGGATGCCCCGGGCCCGGTCCACCCCCTCCTGCAGCAGGGCGCTCAGCTTGATCGTGTCGCCGCTCCTGGTGCGCAGGATCTTGCCGTCGGTGCCCAGCACGTTGCCGATCTGGGCGTGCTCGAAGCTCACCCCGTCCGGGATCCAGCCCGCCTGCCGGGCCACCGCGAAGACCATGCGGAAGTGCAGGCCCTGGGCCGAGCCGACCACGTAGATGGCCCGGTCCACGTCCAGGTCGTCAACCCGGTAGCGGATGGTGGCCAGGTCCGTGCTGGCGTAGTTGTAGCCGCCGTCGCTCTTGCGCACGATGAGCGGCAGCGGGCGGCCGTCGCGGCCGGTGAACCCGGGCGGGAACACGCACAGCGCGCCCTCGTCGAGCACCGCGAGCCCGGCCGTCTCCAGGTCGGCCACCACCCCGGGCAGCAGCGCGTTGTAGAAGCTCTCGCCCCGGATGTCGTCGTCGGTCAGCGTGACCCGCAGCGTGCTGTAGATCCGGTGCAGGTAGTCCTTGAACAGCTCGATCAGTTCCTGCCACAGCCGCAACGTGGCCGGGTCGCCGCCCTGCAGCAGCACCACCCGCTGCCGGGACCGGTCGGCGAAGACCGGGTCGCGGTCGAACGTGGCCCGGGCCGCCTGGTAGAAGGTGTTCGGGTCGGTCCGCAGCGTGGCCGCTTCCGGCGAGCCCTCACCCACGTCGAGCAGGTGCTCGATCAGCATGCCGAACGGCGTGCCCCAGTCACCGACGTGGTTGTCCCGGATCACGTCGTGCCCGGCGAAGTCCAGCACCCGCGCGATCGCGTCCCCCACGATCGTGGTGCGCAGGTGACCGACGTGCATCTCCTTGGCGATGTTGGGCGAGGAGTACTCGACCACCACGGTCTGCGGGTCGGCCGCCGCGTCGGTGCCAAGCCGATCGTCGGCCCGCATCCCGTCGGCCTGGCTGGCGATCCAGTCGTCCCGCAGCGTCAGGTTGATGAACCCGGGGCCGCTGACCTCTGGTGCCAGGCTGATGTCCGCCACCTCGAGGGCGTCGGCCAGCTCCGCGGCGACCTCCCGCGGCGGCCGGCCCAGCTGGCGGGCCAGCGACATGGCCACGTTGGCCTGGAAGTCGGCGTGCTGGGACGGGCGGATCAGCGGGTCGGTGTCGCGGTAGGCCTGGCCGAACGCCACGGCGAGGCCATCTTGCAGCCGGCGCGCGAGCAATTCCTGCGGATTGGCCATGGCTCAAGCCTATCGGCGGCGGGGAACGCGCCGCCCCCGATTATCGCGGCGGTGCCGCCGCGTAACTGCGGGCCCGGCGCCTGGTCGCGGCGGCGCCGGAAGTGACCGGGCCGCCCGGGGCCCAGCCGTTCCCTGATCTTGTCCACGATCTGGCCCTGGGCCAGGTCGCGGGCGAGCACGCAGGCCGACTTCACGCCGCGGGCCGTGCTGGCGCCGTGCGCGATCACCACCGTCCCGCCCAGCCCCAGCAGCGCCGCGCCGCCGTAGGTCTCGGAGTCCAGCCGTTCGGCCAGCTCACGGAAGGCGCGGCGCTGCAGCACGGCCCCGACCCGCGCGACCCGGTTTTCGGTCACCGTGTCCCGTAGCTGCGCGGCGGCGAAGCGGACCGAGCCCTCCAGCGTCTTCAGCGCGACGTTCCCGGTGAACCCGTCGGTGACGATGACCTCCACCTTGCCCGCCATCAGGTCGCCGCCCTCGATGTTGCCGGCGAAGCTCAGCGGCCAGCCGCCGTGCACCGGGCCGTCCGCGAGCAGCTCATACGTTTCCCGGGCCAGCTTGTTGCCCTTACCCGCCTCGGCCCCGATCGTCAGCAGCCCGACCCGGGGGTCCTGGATGCCCAGTGTCACCTGGGCGTAGGCCACGCCGAGCTGGGCGAACTGGAAGAGCATCTCCGGCTTGGGGTCGGCGGTGGCGCCCACGTCGATCAGCACGGTCGGGCGCGGCCGGGTGGGCAGCACCGCGGCCAGCGCCGGCCGCACCCCACTCAGCGGCCTGAGCCGCAGCCGGGCGGTGGCCACGATCCCGCCGGTCGAGCCGGCCGACACCACCGCCCCCGCCTGGCCCCGCCGCACCAGCTGACAGGCCACGGCGATGCTGGACCGGGTCCGGCGCCGGATGGCCAGCGCACCCTCGTCCATGCCCAGGGCGTCCTCGGCCGGGGCGATGGGGATCTCGCCCACGGTGACCCCGTGCGTGGCCAGTTCCCAGCTCAGCGGGCCGGGCTGACCGGCCAGGATGATCTGGATGCCGGACTCGCGGTAGGCCGCGACCGCGCCGGCGACGATCGCCGCGGGTGCGTAGTCGCCTCCCATGGCATCGACCGCCACCGTCAGGCCAGCGCCAGTTTCAATGCCGTCGCCAGGGCCCGGGCCGGAATCGGCGAGGGTCTGGTCGGCCACGGGCGTCTCTCATTTCATTTCGTGCGTGTTACAGCCGCAGCGAGGGGCCCCGGCCGTATCATGCTCTGCGGCATCTGACCCTATCGACTGCCTTCCGCCGACCACTGACGGCATGGGGCCAGGCCACGGGGAGAAGGACCGGCGCGAGCCGGTACGGGGAGATTCGGCAACCTCGAGGCGTTCGCATGCGTCTGGAAGTGTGCCGTCGACTGATCATCAGTAAAGGAGCTGTATGACTTCAGTCCAGCAGGTAATCCCGTTCCAGCCGGCACCGCCGGCCGAGGGACGCCGCTTCCGCGCTTACACCGCCAAGCACCTGGACATGCTGACCGAACGGGCCGGCCTGCCGGCCGGCACCCGGCTGGCCGTGCGCGCCGTCGCCACGGTGCTGCCGTTCCGGACCAACACCTACGTGACCGAGCAGCTGATCGACTGGGCGGACGCCCCCGACGACCCGATCTACCGGCTCGTGTTCCCGCAGCCGGACATGCTCCCGGCCGATGACGTGGACCGGCTGTCGGCTGCGCTCGCGTCCGGTAACGGGGACGCGGAGGTCCGCCGGCTGGCGCACGAGGTGCGGATGCGCCTCAACCCGCACCCGGCCGGCCAGCTGGCGCTGAACACGCCGGCCCTGGCGCAGGAGCCACTGCCCGGGTTGCAGCACAAGTACCCGGAGACGGTGCTGTTCTTCCCGCGCCAGGGGCAGACGTGCCACTCGTACTGCACCTACTGCTTCCGCTGGGCCCAGTTCGTCGACGAGCCGGACCTCAAGATGGCCTCGGACAACGTCGGCTCACTGGTCGCCTACCTGCGGGCCCATCCCGAGGTGACCAGCGTCCTGATCACCGGCGGGGATCCGATGATCATGGGTGAGCCGGTGCTGCGGCGTTACCTCGAGCCGCTCCTCGACCCCTCGCTGGAGCACCTCGAGTCGATCCGCATCGGCACCAAGTCCCTGGCCTACTGGCCGCAGCGGTTCGTCACCGACCCGGATGCGACCGCCACCCTGCGGCTGTTCGAGGAGGTCCGCGCGGCGGGCCGGACGCTCGCGTTCATGGCCCACTTCTCCCACCCGCGGGAGCTCGAACCGCCGATCGTCGGGGAAGCGGTGCGCCAGATCCGGGACGCGGGGGCGGTCATCCGCACCCAGGCCCCGCTGATCCGCACGATCAACGACGACCCGGGTACCTGGGCCAGCATGTGGCGCACGCAGGCCCAGCTGGGCATGGTCCCGTACTACATGTTCGTGGAGCGCGACACCGGCCCGCAGGACTACTTCGCGGTGCCACTGGCCCGGGCGCACGAGATCTTCCGCGACGCCTACGCCGGGGTGTCCGGGCTGTGCCGGACGGTGCGCGGGCCGTCCATGTCGGCCACACCGGGCAAGGTGTGCGTGGACGGGGTGGCCGAGGTGGACGGGCAGAAGGTGTTCGTGCTGCACCTGATCCAGGCCCGGCAGCCGGAGCTGGTCGGGCGGCCGTTCTTCGCGCGCTACGACCCGGCCGCCACCTGGCTGTCCGATCTGCGGCCGGCCTTCGCGGAGCAGTTCCCGTGGGCTCCCATATCCTCCCA
This sequence comes from uncultured Streptosporangiaceae bacterium, assembly GCA_964250865.1. Classification (GTDB taxonomy): domain Bacteria; phylum Actinomycetota; class Actinomycetes; order Streptosporangiales; family Streptosporangiaceae; genus Bog-532. Next base: position 10,712 of record CAXUJF010000062.1, on the reverse strand, counting down.
GTCATGGAACTGAACGCAGTCACGGCAATCGTGTCCGGCGGTGCGAGTGGCCTCGGTGAGGCCACCGCCCGCGAACTGGCCGCCGCGGGCGCCTTCGTGGTGGTCGCCGATCTGGCCGAAGATCGGGGCAAGGCCATCGCCGGAGAGATCGGTGGCCAGTTCGCCCGGACGGACGTGTCCGACGAGACCTCGGTGGCCGAAGCGGTGGCGGTGGCCGAGGCCAGCAGCCATCCGCTGCGCGTGGTGGTGAACTGCGCGGGCATCGGCTACGCGCAGCGGACCGTCGGCCGCGACGGCAGCCCGCACGACCTGGGCTCCTACCAGAAGGTCATCGCGGTCAACCTGATCGGCACGTTCAACCTGATGCGCATCGGCGCCGCGGCCATCGCCAAGACCGAGCCAGCCGATGCGGACGGCCAGCGCGGGGTGGTGATCAACACGTCCTCGGTGGCCGGCATCGAAGGCCAGGTGGGCCAGATCGCCTACTCGGCGTCCAAGGGCGGCATCATCGGCATGACCGTGCCGGCCGCGCGTGACCTGGCTGCGATCGGCGTCCGGGTCAACACGATCTGCCCCGGCATCATCGACACCCCGATCTACGGTTCGATCTCCGGGGACGACGCCGCGGCCGAGGCGTTCAAGGCCAAGCTGGTCGCACCGGTCGCGTTCCCCAAGCGGATGGGCCAGCCGTCCGAGTTCGGCCACCTGGTCCGCTCCCTGATCGAGAACGACTACATGAACGCCGAGGTAATCCGCTTCGACGGCGGCATCCGCTTCCAGGCAAAGTAATTCGGGGGGACGACCCCCCGTACCCCCCGCTGCGCTTCGCGCCCCGCTGTGGTGAGTGGCCGTATTACCGGCCACTCACCGGGCCTGGCGGCCCGGATTCGCTGGGCCGGTTAGATCAGCTCGCCGTAACCTGCGGTGGTGGCCGTCGAAAACCTGCGGTGCCCCTGCCCACCTACGCCTGGGTGATGGCTTCGCGGATGCGGCGGCGGCCGCGGTGGAGGCGGGACATCACCGTGCCGATCGGGGTGCCCATCATCTCGGCGATCTCGCGGTAGGGGTAGCCCTCGATGTCGGCCAGGTAGACGGCCGTGCGGAACTCGTTGGGCAGGTCGCGCAGGGCGCGCAGCAGGTCCGAGTCGGTGATCCGGTCCAGCGCCTCGGCCTCGGCCGAGGGCGACGGCGGGGCCAGGCGGTCGGCCGACATCTGCCAGTCCTGCAGGTCACCGCCGAGGGCCTGCTGGGGCTCGCGCTTGCGCTTGCGGTAGACGTTGATGAACGTCGTGGTCAGGATGCGGTTCAGCCAGGCCCGGAGGTTGGTCCCGGTCTGGAACTGGTGAAAGGCGGCGTAGGCCTTGGCCGAGGTCTCCTGAACCAGGTCCTCGGCGTCGGTCGGGTTGCGGGTCATGCGCAGGGCCGCCGGGTAGAGCTGGCCGAGCTGAGGCACGACATCACGCTCGAACCGGGCGCGGCTCTCTTCGGCCTCGTTGCTGGCGCTCATGGTGTTCTCCGGGCTCGTTCTTTACTCGCTACTAACTAGTAGACGTTCGAGACGGCCAAATGGCTTGCCAATGTAGCGGAGATCACAAACATCCATCGCCTTAAGGCCGCGTTACGGCAAGTACCCCGTCTCGACGTCAACTGTCCAACGAGGTTCGGGTGAGGCCGAGCCCGCACGACTGGTCCGGGATACGGCAGAAATCTTAATTAATATCAAAAATCACCTGATGGCCCGGACCTCAGATCCAGCCGTGGTACCACATGCGCGACAACCAGGACGCGTACGGGATGACCTTGCCGGCCAGGATCGGGTACAGGTACACGAAGTTCAGCAGGACGACCAGCAGGTAGGCGCCGCTGACCGCGGCGCCGATGGATCTGCGGGCCACGCTGGCCTGGGCCCGCCCGAGGATGAGCCCGATACACAGCACGATGGCCAGGATGAGGAACGGCTCGAACTCGAGCGCGTAGTAGTAGAACTTCGTCCGGGACACGAACGGGAACCAGGTCAGCCAGCCCGTAGCCATGGCCAGCACCACCGCGCCGCACCGCCAGTCGCGGTGCAGCAGCCACCAGAACAGGCAGAAGATCAGCGCCGGGACGGCCGCCCACCAGATCGCCGGGGTGCCCATGGCCAGCACCTCCTGCGACCATTCCGGTCCGTGGGAGGCGGGCGAGCATGCCTGATACGACGCTGAGGCTGTATAGCACTGGTAGAAATACGCCACCGGCCGGGTGATGAGGAGCCAGTCCCACGGCTGCGACTCGTACGGGTGGTGGGTGTGCAGGCCGACGCCGAACTGCAGCATCTGCTTGTGGTAGTAGTACAGCGAGTACAGCGCGGACAGCACCGGGGTGTGCACGCCCTGGGTGGCCGCGTAGTTCCGGTCCCAGCCGAAGGACGAGGCGAACCAGCCGCTCCATGAGGCGATGTACACCGCCAGCGGCACCACCCCGAAGCTCAGCGGCAGCCACTTGGCGTCCCGGAGCAGCGCGCTGCGCCAGAACCGGCCGATTCCGGCGGCCCGCCGCGCGCCCACGTCCCAGGCGATGGCCAGGACGGCGAACCCGAGGATGTACCAGGCGCCGAACTGCTTGCTGGCGCAGGCGCAGCCGAGGAAGAAGCCGGCCGCCACCCGCCACCAGTGGATGCCGAGGCCTGGCCCGAGACCGCTGGTGCCCTTGGCTGCCACCGCGGCGGCCAGCCGGGACCGGGACACGTCCCGGTCGATGACCAGGCAGCCGAACGCGGCCAGGATGAAGAACATCAGGAAGATGTCCAGCAGGCCGGTCCGGCTCATCACGAACTCGAGGCCGTCCAGCGACATCAGCAGGCCGGCGATACAGCCCAGCAGGGTGGACCGGGTCATCCGGCGGGCGATCCGGCAGATGAGCAGGATCGACAGCGTGCCGAACACGGCGGCCGAGAACCGCCAGCCCAGGGAGTTCAGGCCGAAGAGCCACTCCCCGCCCGCGATCATCCACTTGCCCAGCGGCGGCTGGACCACGAACTCGGGCTGGTTGCGCACGAAGATATTGGTGTGCCCGGCCTGGACGAGCGCGTTGACGTTGTTGACCCACTTGGCCTCGACGCCGTACTGCACGTAGCTGTAGGCGTCCTTGGCGTAGTACGTCTCGTCGAAGATCAGCGTGCGCGGGACCCGTAGCCGGTCGAACCTCAGGTAACCGCCGAACGCGGTGACGAGCAGCGAACCGACCCAGCCCCATACCCGGTCGGCCGGGAGCGCTCCGACCAGCCGCTCGCGCAGCACCGACGACCGGGTCGCCGCCCCGTCCGCCGTTTCGGTAGCCGGCGCGCCGGCTTCGGTTGCCGCCATCGCTGCATATCGTACGGGATGAACAGGCGGCCGTTGATGGGATGGGAATGCCGGGCGACGAAGCGATTCCGGGCACGCTGATGCTGGCCGCCACGCCCATCGGCCGCCCGGACGACGCGTCGGCCCGGCTGGTCGCGGCGCTGGCCTCCGCCCCGGTGATCGCGGCCGAGGACACCCGGCGGCTGCGGCGGCTGGCCGACCAGCTCGGGGTGGCCCTGACCGGGGCCGTGGTGTCCTACTACGACGGGGTCGAGGAGCAGCGCGCGCCGAGACTGCTGGCCGATCTGCGGGCCGGCCGGAACGTGCTGCTGGTCACCGACGCCGGTATGCCCACCGTCAGCGACCCCGGGTACCGGCTGACCGCAGTGGCCGCGGCCGAGGGGATTCCCGTCACCGTGCTGCCCGGCCCGTCCGCGGTGACCGCGGCCCTGGCCGTCTCCGGGCTGCCGAGCGACCGGTTCTGCTTCGAGGGGTTCCCGCCGCGGGGCCAGGGGGAGCGGGGCCGCCGGTTCGCCGAGCTGGCCGGTGAGCGGCGGACCATGGTGTTCTTCGAGTCACCCCGGCGGACCGGGGCCACCCTGCGCGACCTGGCCGCCGCGTTCGGCGGCGAGCGGCTGGCCGTGGTCTGCCGTGAGCTGACCAAGACGCACGAGGAGATCCGGCGCGGCACCCTGGACGAGCTGGCCGCCTGGGCGGCCGGCGACCCGCTCGGTGAGATCACCATCGTGGTGGCGGGCGCACCGGCCCGCCCGATTGGCCCGGCCGAAATGGACGCGGCCGTGGCCGAGGTGTCCCGCCGGGTGGCGGCCGGGAAATCGCGGCGGAACGCGGCCGAAGAGGTGGCCGCCGAGGCCGGCTTGCCCTGGCGGGTGCTCTACAAGGCGGTGCTTTCGCCCGGCCTCAGTTCCTGACCCCCGGGGCCGTCCACCACACCCGGGGTCTCAATGTCCCCGGCGCCGGGACCGGCCGCAGGGCCGCCCTTGCGGGCCTTCCTGGCCGCCGCCTTGGCCGTCAGCCAGTCGCCCATCTTGGTGTTCTGGCCGAACGCCATGGCCGCGGCCAGGCCGGCGAACGGCACCGCGGGCAGCACGTACCGGTAGTCGAACTCGGCCGTCATGGCCGGGGCCACGATCAGCGCGACCGATATCAGCCAGGGCACGGTAGCCGGGCCGCCCAGCCGCCGCCATTTCAGCACCATCCCGGCCAGGCCGACGGCCAGGATCCCGCCGTAGACCGTCCCGGGCACGAAGATGTAGCGCTGCCAGACCCGCATCACGCCGGCGAACGGCTCGATCACGTCGGTCAGCGGGTTGCCGCGCATGTAGTAGGCCACGGGCGAGCTGAACGACCCGACCTTCCCGTGGGCCCAGCCCGGGATGGGCTGTGACTTGTAGCCGAACAGGTACTCGTTGTAGGTCTGCGCGTTGGGGAACACGTACCGCTTCCACTCGAATACCCGGATCGTGTCGTAGGCCACGATGTGGGCGTAACCCAGCGGCTGGGCCAGGATGGCCCGCTTGGCGAAGTCCTCGCCCAGCTGGTTGGGCAGCTGGGAGAACTTGGACGGCGGGAACCGGTCGAGCGGGGACAGCGGGGTCCACAGGTAGTCCTGCGATATCGGCCGCTCGCTCGGCGGGGTGGTGATGCACAGCGACAGCTCGTCGGCCGGGAGGTTGGGGATCTTGGAGCAGTCGGCGAAGGCCATCACCCGCGAGTACAGGATCGACCCGGTGCTCTCGGTCATCGCGAACTGCCCGTACACCGAGTAGAACCAGGTGCAGTAGAGCAGGATCGGGGCCAGGCAGGCCACCAGCGCACTCAGCAGGGTCTTCCAGCCGATCCGGGCCAGCAGGATGTACAGCAGAAAGATGGGCAGCAGCGGCAGCGCCACCGACCGGACGGTGTCGGCGACGCCGAGGATCAGGCCGATCAGCGTGCACCGCGGCCAGGACGGCTTGCGGTCCCACAGCAGCAGCGTGGTGGCCGCCGCGATGAGGAACTCGAACGGGACGTCGCTCAGGATCAGGTGCTCGAGCTGGATCTGGAACCCGTCGAACAGGACCGGCAGGGTGGCCAGCGTGGCGATCCAGCGGGGCGCGCCGAAGCGGCGCCGGGCCAGTTCATACACCATGACCGCGATCGCGAGGCCCATGAGGTGTTGCAGGATCGTTACCACGGCGTAAGTGTGCAGGGGCTCCAGGATCTTCAGGAAGATCGGGTAACCCGCGGGCCGGGTCGTGTCCGGGTGCAGGTTGATGACGTCGCTCACGTACGTGAACGAGTCGTTGAACCAGGCCTGCCACTCGTAGCCGATCTCGGTGTCGATACGCAGGAGCAGGCCGCCGGTCAGGGCCAGCGCAAAGAACTTGTTGTCCATGATCCAAGCGCGCAGCGCGGCACGGGAGAACCACGACCTGAAGCGGCGGCGGCCGCCGTCGTTGGCCATGTCCTGGCCGCGGCGGGACGTGCCGGGCCGGCGGGGCAGTATGGCCCGCCGCGTACCCGAGGCCGGTCCTGTCAACCCGGACCCTCCTTGTGATGTGTACTGTTTGTTGCGGTGTTTCGATGCACTGTCGCACGTGGCTTATTAAGGCTTGGCTAAGACGGGCCGCCCCGCAGCATTCTTTCGCCTACGGTATTACGGTGCAGCCGCGGTCAGGGATGGCGAGCTGCCCCTGGGCCTGGCGCCTTCCCACGCTACCTGGCGCGTACTTCAGCGGGATGGTGAAACCGTGAGCAGTAAGGGAGATGACGTGGAACTGACCGTGGTCATGCCATGTCTGAACGAGGCTGAGACGGTCGCCACGTGCGTCCGCAAGGCCGTTGGGTTCCTGCGGGAGCACGACATCGACGGCGAAGTTATCGTGGCGGACAACGGCAGCACCGACGGCAGCCAGCAGCTGGCCATCGACGCCGGCGCCCGGGTGGTGCCCGTGTCGGAGAAGGGTTACGGCAACGCCCTGATGGGCGGGATCGTGGCCGCGCGAGGCCGGTTCATCATCATGGGCGACGCGGACGACAGCTACGACTTCACCAACCTGATGCCGTTCATCGAGCAGCTGCGCGATGGCGCGGACCTGGTGATGGGCAACCGCTTCAAGGGCGGGATCGAGCCCGGCGCCATGCCGCCGCTGCATCGTTACCTGGGCAACCCGGTGCTCAGCTTCATCGGCCGGCTGTTCTTCGGCAGCAAGATCGGCGACTTCCACTGCGGCCTGCGCGGGTTCCGCCGGGACAGCGTGATGAAGCTCGGCCTGCAGGCCACCGGCATGGAGTTCGCCAGCGAGCTGGTGGTCAAGGCCACCATCAACTCCCAGCGCATCACCGAGGTGCCCACCACCCTGGCCAAGGACGGCCGCAGCCGCCCCCCGCACCTGCACACCTGGCGGGACGGCTGGCGCCACCTGCGCTTCCTGCTGCTGTTCAGCCCGCGCTGGCTGTTCCTGTTCCCCGGCCTGGCCCTGCTGGCTCTGGGCATCGTGATCGGCGCGCTGGTCATCCCGGCGCCGCTGAACCTGGGTGCGATCACGCTGGACGTGGACACCCTGGTCGTAGCGTCAGCCATGGTGGTGATCGGCTTCCAGGCGGTGCTGTTCGCCTTGTTCACCCAGGTCTACGCGAGTGCCGAGGGCTTCCTGCCCGAGGAACAGCGGGTCCGGCGCATCCTCAAGACGCTCAGCCTGGAGCGCGGCCTGGTCGTCGGGGGCGTGCTGTTCATCGTGGGCATCGTCGGCCTGGCCTTCTCGCTGTCCTACTGGGGCAGCGCCAGCTTCGGCTCGCTGGACTACAACCACGCGCTGCGCCTGACCGTGCCCTCGGTGACCGCGCTGATCGTCAGCTTCCAGATCTTCCTGGGCACGTTCTTCCTGTCCATCCTGGGCATCCGGCACACCCGGCACCCGGCCATCGGCGCGCTGGAGACGGCCGAAGACGAGCGCCAGGCCGCACCGGGCAAGCTCACCCGGACCCGGCCCGACGCCACCGGCACCGTCGGCGTGGACGCCGGCGCCCCGTCCGCCGCGACCGGGCTGGCGCCCCAGCCGGAGGTCCCCGGGACCGGCGACGAGGAGGCCGTGCCGGCCACCGCGGGCACGGACGCCCGCGCGGGCCGCTCCGAGCAGGCGTAAAAACCACTCCAGAGCAGCCCGCGGGTGGCTCTAGGCTTGAACCATGTCCTCGCCAACTCAGCCCGGCCGGCACATCCTGGCCGCCCCGGCCTGGCCGTACGCCAACGGCCCCCGTCATATCGGCCACGTCTCAGGGTTCGCGCTGCCCTGCGACATGTTCAGCCGGTACCAGCGGATGGCGGGCAGCCAGGTGCTGATGGTGAGCGGCACCGACGAGCACGGCACGCCGATCCAGGTCCAGGCCGACGCCGAAGGCGTGTCCGCGCGCGAGCTGGCCGACCGCTACAACCGGGTCATCGCCGAGGACCTGAACGCGCTCGGCATGTCGTACGACCTGTTCACCCGGACCACGACGCGTAACCACTACGCCGTCACCCAGGAGATCTTCCAGGGCCTGTTCCGTAACGGCTACATCTTCCCCAAGACGCAGATGGGCGCGATCTCGCCGTCGACCGGGCGGACGCTGCCCGACCGGTACATCGAGGGCACCTGCCCGATCTGCGGGTACGACAGCGCCCGCGGCGACCAGTGCGACAACTGCGGCAACCAGCTCGACCCGGTGGACCTGATTCAGCCGCGGTCCCGGATCAACGGGGAGACGCCCCAGCTCGTCGAGCAGGAGCACTTCTTCTTCGACCTGCCCGCCTTCGCCGAGGTGCTGGGCAGCTGGCTGCAGAGCAAGACGGGCCAGTGGCGGCCGAACGTGCTCAAGTTCTCGCTCAACCTGCTGAACGACCTGAAGCCGCGGGCCTACACCCGGGACCTCGACTGGGGAGTCCCGGTGCCGCTGGACGGCTGGCGGGACCGCCCGGACAAGCGGATCTACGTGTGGTTCGACGCGGTCATCGGCTACCTGTCGGCCTCGGTGGAGTGGGCCCGGCGGTCCGGCGACCCGGACGCCTGGCGGGCCTGGTGGCAGTCGCCCGACGCCGAGTCGTACTACTTCATGGGCAAAGACAACATCGTCTTCCACTCCGAGATCTGGCCCGCCATGCTGTTCGGCTACAACGGGCAAGGGGCCAGGGGCGGGGAACCCGGGGCGCTGGGCCGCCTCGGCCTGCCCGCGGAGATCGTGTCCAGCGAGTACCTGACCATGGAGGGCCGGAAGTTCTCCTCCTCGCGCAACGTGGTGATCTACGTGCGCGACTTCCTGGCCCGCTACGACGTGGACGCGCTGCGGTACTACGTGGCCGTGGCCGGCCCGGAGAACCAGGACACCGACTTCACCTGGAGCGAGTTCGTCCGCCGCAACAACGACGAGCTGGTCGCCACCTGGGGCAACCTGGTCAACCGCTCAGTCTCGTTCGCGGCCAAGAACATCGGCTCGATCCCGAAGCCCGGGGAGCTCACCGCCCCGGACCTGGAGCTCATGGAGCACTCGCGGAACTCGTTCGCCGCGGTCGGCGCCAACCTGGGCCGGTCCCGGTTCAAGCTGGCCATCGGCGACGCCATGCGGACGGTGTCCGAGGCCAACAAGTACCTGTCCGAGCAAGCGCCGTGGAAGCTGCGCGAGACCGACCCGGCCCGCATGCAGACCATCCTGCACACCGCGCTGCAGGTGGTGGACGACGCCAAGACGCTGCTGACCCCGTTCCTGCCCCGCTCGTCCCAGCAGGTCTTCGAGATGCTGGGTGGCCAGGGGACTTGGTCCGGCATGCCGGAGATCAAGGAGGTGGACGAGGATGGCGGCCCGTCCTACCCGGTGATCACCGGCCAGTACGACGAGACCGTCCGGTGGCAGTCGCGCCCGATCAGTCCCGGCACGCCGCTGGAGGTGCCGAAGCCGCTGTTCACCAAGCTGGATCCGAAGGTGGCGGAGGAGGAAGTGGCTCGCCTCCAGCAGGATTCTGACGGCTGATGGCGTCGCGAGGCGAGCCCGTCGTCACTGACCCGCTGCCCCAGCCCGCGTTCGACGGCCACACCCACCTGGACATCATGGGCCTGCCCGTGCCGGGGGTGCTGGCCGTGGCGCGGGCTGCGGGCATCGCGCGGGTCATCACGGTCGGCACCGACCTGAAGTCGTCCCGCTGGTCGGCGCGATGCGCGGCCGACTACGACGACGTGTACGCGGCGGTGGCCATCCACCCGAACGACACCGAGACCGCCGCGGGCGGTGAAGGCCGCCGGACGGACGAGGTACTGGCCGAGATCGAGACCCTGGCCGGGCTGCCGCAGGTCCGCGCGGTCGGCGAGACCGGTCTGGACTACTACCGGGACCACGCCGAGCCGGGCCTGCAGCGGGACTGGTTCCGGGCCCACATCGGTATCGCCAAGCGCACCGGCAAGGTGCTGATGATCCACGACCGGGAGGCGCACGAGGACGTGCTGCGCATCCTGGCCGAAGAAGGACCACCGGACCGGGTCGTGTTCCACTGTTTCTCCGGCGACGGGGAGCTGGCCAAGCGCTGTGCCGACGCCGGCTACGTGATGAGCTTCGCGGGCAACCTCACCTTCTCCAGCGCGCAGAACCTGCGCGACGCCGCCGCGGTGGCCCCGGCCGAGCTGGTGCTGGTCGAGACCGACGCGCCGTTCCTGACCCCGGTGCCCTGGCGGGGCAAGCCGAACTCGCCTGCCCTGGCCGCCTACACCGCGCGCTGCCTGGCCGAGGTGAAGAACATGGACGTGGCCGAGCTCTGCGCCCAGGTCACGGCGACCGGGGAGCGCCTGTACGGCCCATGGTGACCCCCATGGTCACACGGTGGTGACCACCCCGGAGGTGCGGCTGCTGGGACCGGTGGAGATCCGGCAGCTGGCGGACCGGCTGGAGTTGCGGCCGACCAAGAAGCTCGGCCAGAACTTCGTCATCGACCACGGCACGGTCCGGCGGATCGCCGCGCTGGCCGGGCTGCGGCCCGAGGACGTGGTGCTCGAGGTCGGCCCGGGCTTCGGCTCGCTGACGCTGCCGCTGCTGGCCGCGGCCCAGCAGGTCATCGCGGTGGAGATGGACCCGGTGCTGGCCGGGGAACTGCCATCCACGGTGGCCGCGCAGGCACCGGGACTGGCCGGGCGGCTGGAGGTGGTCACCGCCGACGCGGCCCAGGTGCGGGAGCTGCCGGGCCCGCCGCCGACGGTCATGGTGGCCAACCTGCCCTACAACGCGACCGTGCCCGTGCTGCTGAACATCCTGGGCCGGCTGCCGTCGCTGCAACGCGGCCTCGTCATGGTCCAGGCCGAGGTCGGGCAGCGGATGTGCGCCGGGCCCGGGAGCCGGGTCTACGGGGTGTCGTCGGCCAAGCTGGCC
>CAXUJF010000061.1:14398-17681 GCA_964250865.1 uncultured Streptosporangiaceae bacterium | reverse complement strand
GACCTGGGCCAGGCGCGCCGCCCCTCCCGCTGAACAAGGGCGCGTCCGGCGGTGAGCTGTCCCGGGTCATGCTGGCTATCGAGGTCGTCTTCGCCGGCGCCGACCCGGTGCCCACGTTCGTCTTCGACGAAGTGGACGCGGGCGTGGGCGGGAAGGCCGCGGTCGAGATCGGCCGCCGCCTGGCCCGGCTGGCGCGCCTGGCCCAGGTCATCGTGGTCACCCACCTGCCCCAGGTGGCCGCGTTCGCCGACAACCACCTGGTCGTGATGAAGGCCAACGACGGCCTCGTCACCAGCAGCGGCGTCAGCCGGCTCGACCAGCCGGGCCGGGTCCGCGAGCTGTCCCGCATGCTGGCCGGCCTGGAAGACTCCGAGTTCGGCCGGGCCCACGCCGAGGAACTCCTCGACCTAGCCGCCCGCGAACGCGCCTCCTGACTACCTGGGCCACGCCACGGAAATTACTGCAAGAAATTGACGGTTCTTGCCGTAAGCTTGCAGCATGGCACAGCGGCTGGGTGACGTAGCGCGCAAGGCGGGGGTGAGCGAGGCCACCGTGTCTCGCGTGCTGAACGGCCGCCCCGGGGTGTCCGAATCGACCCGGGCCGCCGTGCTGACCGCCCTGGATGTGCTGGGTTACGAGCGCCCGACCCAGCTGCGCGGGGACCGCGCCCGGCTGGTCGGGCTGGTGCTGCCGGAGCTGGAAAATCCGATCTTCCCCGCGCTGGCCGAAGTGGTCGGCGGCGGCCTGGCCCAGCAAGGTTTCACGCCCGTGCTGTGCACCAGGACAGCCGGCGGCCTGTCCGAGGCGGCCTACGTGAACATGCTGATCCAGCAGCAGGTATCCGGAGTGGTGTTCGCCGGTGGCCACTTCGCCGAGGACGATTCGCCGCACGACCACTACCGGCTGCTGCACGACCGCGGCGTCCCGGTCATGCTGGTCAACGCGGCCGTCGACCAGCTCGGCTTCCCGCGCGTGTCCACCGACGACGTGGTCGCCGTCGAACAGGCCTTTGGCCACCTGTGGTCGCTGGGCCACACCCGCATCGGCGCCATCGTCGGCCCGGTCGATCACATGCCGAGCCGTCGCAAGGTCGCGACGCTGATGACCGAGTGCGAGCAAGCCGGCACCGAGGCCGTGGTGGAGCACGCGCTGTTCAGCATCGAAGGCGGTCACGCGGCCGGCACCCGGCTCATCGAGGCGGGCGTCACCGGCATCATCTGCGCCTCCGACCAGCTCGCGCTGGGGGCGATCCGCGCCGCCCGCCGGGCCGGCCTGGCCGTCCCGGACAACCTGTCGGTGGTCGGCTTCGACGACTCGGCTCTGATGACCTGCACCGCTCCGCCGCTGACCACCGTCCGCCAGCCCATCGAGGCCATGGGCCGCGCCGTCGTCGCCATGCTGGTCAACCAGATCGAAGGCGTCCCAGTTGCCCCCGAAGAACTCCTCTTCGAACCGGAACTGGTCGTCCGCGGCTCCACCGCCCGCGTCGCCTGACCCGTCTGCCCTCAGGCCAGCTCCCGGCCCTCGCTTCGGGCCCCGCACGGCTGCCACGATACGGACACGCGGCCGCACTCCGGACACGCGCGTCCTCGCCAGCCCGCAGCCTGCGATTACTCCGACGTTATTATGTCGTTATTTTGCAAAATCTTATTCAGATATTGCGTTGATCTGGAGCCAGATGTAGCGTCAGCGCCACCACACCGTGGGCGGCCGCAGCGGGGCTAGAGACCTTCATCGCTTGCGGGGCCGCGCATCGTGCGGCAGGTCAGGCCCATCAACGTAGAAGGTGCCCATGAAAGAAACTGGCAACAGCCCGGGCCGCCGGGACGCAGCAGGCCCGGCCCGTCAGGACAACGCAGGCCCGGCGCGCCTGCGCCACACCACCCGATTCGCGGCCGTGGCCGCCCTGGCGGTGGCCGGAGCGGTGTCCGTCGCCGCTTGCAGCTCGGGTGGTGGCAGCAGCAGCACCTCGTCCAGCTCGAACGGGCCCGTGAAGATCACCGTGGGCTGCGAGCCACCCAAGACCCAGGCGGCCCAGCGCAAGTTCTTCGTCGACGACATCGCGGCCTTCGAAAAGGCCAACCCGAACATCACCGTGGTGGGCGACGACACCAACCCGTGCGATGACCCGACGACATTCGACGCCAAGCTGGCCAGCGGCAAGATGGACAACGTTTTCTACACGTACTTCACCGACGCCGCCAACGTCGTCAACTCCGGCCAGGCGGCGAACATCTCCAGGTACGCCAGCCAGGTCAAGAGCCTGGGCGACATCCAGGCCGACCTGGTCAGCCTGTACCGCCAGGGCGGCAGCTCCAGCGGCGTCCTGTACGGCGTGCCGGTGTCGAACTACACCCTGGGCCTGCTGTACAACAAGCAGCTGTTCCAGCGTGCGGGGCTGAATCCGAACCAGCCGCCGACCACCTGGGCCCAGGTCCGGACGGACGCCAAGAAGATCAGCGCCCTGGGCGGCGGCATCGTCGGGTACGGCGACTACAGCGCGGCCAACGTGGGCGGCTGGCACTTCACCGCCGAGATGTACTCGCTCGGCGGCACGATGGTCAACGGGCAGAAGGCCGCCTTCGACAACGCCACCGGTCTGCAGCTGCTGAAGAACCTGCAGGCGATGCGCTGGACCGACAACTCGATGGGGTCCAGGCAACTGCTCCAGTACAACGACCTGCCGCAGCTGATGGGCTCGGGCAAGCTCGGCATGTACGTGGCCGCCCCGGACAACGTCACCTACATCCACCAGGAGTACGGATCCTCGTACGCCAACCTGGCCGAGGGGCAGATGCCCGGCAACGGCGGAACGCTGCTCGGCGGCGACGGCTACATGTTCAACAAGAAGGACACCCCGGCCCAGATCCAGGCCGGGATCAAGTTCCTCAACTTCGAGTTCCTCACCCCGGGTGCGGGCCAGTTCAACTACGCGCGGGCCAAGGCGGCCGGTCAGCCGGTCGGCCTGCCCGAGCCGAACATCTGGACCGCGGGCACGGCGGTGGCCAAGAGCACCACCTCCGACGAGGACAGCAACGCGACCATCCCGGTGTCGAACTTCACGCCCTACCTGAACGCCGCGCCGAACATGAAGAACGAGATCGAGCCACCGCAGGCCCAGGCCGTCTACGCCCAGGGCGACAAGGTGATGGCGGGCGTCCTCACCCAGCGCAACCCCAACCTCCAGCAACTGCTCAACACGTTCTCCTCGCAGGTCAACTCCATCCTCGCCAACCAGCAGTGAGCCGCCCGGTGCCCTCCCGCCCCGCCGTCACCGCCGGGG
>CAXUJF010000061.1:0-14388 GCA_964250865.1 uncultured Streptosporangiaceae bacterium | reverse complement strand
GGGGGGCCACCGTCGGCCAGCGGCGCGCGAGAGGTGGTAATCGTGGCCGCGACCAGAGTGACCGATGTGGCAGGCGCCGGAGCGCGCCGCCGGCGGGTAGCAGCCCCGGAAGCCCGCCGCCCCGGGGGCCGGCGCCGGTACACCCGCAAGGTCCGCGACAACACCAGTGCCTACGTGTTCTTGATCGGCGGCATCTTCTGCTTCGCGCTGTTCTCCTGGTACCCGATGATCCGCGAAGTGGTCATGAGCTTCCAGAAGACCAACTTCGCGGGCGAGACCACCTGGGTCGGGCTGCAAAACTACCGGCACATCATTCACGACCCCAGCTTCTGGGGCGCGTGGCGGGCCACCGCCCTGTTCGCCGGGCTGGCCCTGGTGTTCGGGTACGCCATCCCGTTCGTGACCGCGGTCGTGCTCAACGAGCTGCGGCACTGGCGCGGCTACTTCCGGCTGCTGGTCTACCTGCCGGTGATGATCCCGCCCGCCGCGGCCGCCTTCTTGTGGAAGTGGTTCTACACCCCGGACAACAGCGGGCTGTTCAACGCCGTGCTGCACGCCCTGCACCTGCCCACCTCGCAGTGGCTGCAGTCTCCGCACATCGCCCTGCTCTGCCTGGTGCTCTTCTCCACCTGGAGCAACATGGGCGCCGCGGTGCTGGTGTACCTGGCCTCACTGCAGGGCATCCCGGGTGAGCTGTACGACGCGGCCGAGATCGACGGGGCCGGCCTGCTGCGCCGGGTCTGGCACGTGACCGTCCCGCAGACCCGCCTGATCCTGTCGCTCATGCTGATGCTGCAGATCGTGGCGACCATGCAGGTGTTCCTCGAACCGCTCATCCTGACCGGCGGCCAGTCCGGCACGACCACCGTCGTGTACCTGATCTACAACTACGCCTTCGCGTTCAACAACTACGGAAGCGCCGCCGCGCTCGGCATCATGCTGCTGGTCGTGCTGATGGGATTCGCGGGCGCGTATCTCTGGCTCTCCCGCCGCGGCGAGGAAGGGTAAGCCATGGCTGCTGTCGAATCCGGGCCGCGCACGCTGATCTCACCGGCCCAGCTCAGCCGGGGCCGCGGCAAGATCCTCTACTGGGTCGTGCTGGGGTTGCTGATCCCGCTGTTCGCGGCGATCTTCCTGTTTCCGCTGTACTGGATGGTGACGGGCGGGCTGAAATCCCCGTCCGAGGTCATTGCGACCCCGCCCAGCCTGATCCCGGCCCACCCGGCGCCCCACAACTACGTCACCGCCTGGAACGACCTCGGTCTGGGCCGGCTGATCCTCAACACGCTCGTCTACGCGGGCGGCGCGCTGGTGTTCCAGGTGGTGTTCGACGTGGCCGCCGCGTACGCGCTGTCCAAGCTGCGGCCCATACTCGGCAATGTGATCCTGTTCGCCATGCTGGCCGCGATGATGATCCCAGCCACGGTGCTGGTACTGCCGCAGTACCTCACCGCGAACAGCCTGCCCTTCCTGCACACGTCGATCCTGAACACGCCGTGGGCGATCTGGCTGCCATCGGTAGCCAATGGATTCAATATCTTTATTTTGAAAAGGTTCTTTGACTCGGTGCCGGCTGACCTGCTGGCCGCCGCCGCGCTGGACGGCGCGGGCCCATTCCGCACGCTGTGGAGAGTCGTGCTGCCGATCTCCCGGCCGATCATCGGCGTGGTGTCGATCTTCGCCGCCGTCAACGTGTGGAAGGACTTCCTCTGGCCCCTGCTGGTGCTCAGCGATCCGTCGGCCCAGACCATCAACGTCGGCCTGTACCACCTGAGCCAAGGCATCCCGGAGGATGTGTTCATCGCGGCCCTGGCCATCGCCTGCGTGCCGACGATCGTGTTCTTCCTGTTCTTCCAGCGCAACATCATGGCTGGCCTGACCGCAGGGGGCGTGAAGGGCTGAGGCCTGCCAGCCCGGACCGCCCCATCTCAATCGGAGGAACGAAACCCCCGTGAGTGATCACACTCTGGCCCGGCCGTCCGCCGCGCCCGTCCCGGCCGCACCGCACTTCAGGCCCTGGTGGCGTGACGCGGTCATCTATCAGGTCTACGTGCGCAGCTTCGCGGCCGCGGGCGGCGCGACCGGAGTCGGCAACCTGGCCGGGGTCCGGTCGCGGCTGCCCTACCTGGCCGACCTGGGCGTCGACGCGATCTGGTTCAACCCGTGGTACCCCTCGCCGATGGCCGACGCCGGCTACGACGTGGCCGACTACCGGGCCATCGATCCGATGTTCGGCTCGCTGGACGAGGCCGAGAAGCTGATCGCCGAAGCTCACGACCTGGGCATCCGCATCATCCTCGACGTGGTGCCGAACCACGGCTCCAACGTCCAGGCGTGGTTCACCGCCGCGCTGGCGGCGGCGCCCGGCTCGCCCGAGCGGGACCGGTTCATCTTCCGGGCCGGCCGCGGCACCCACGGCGAGCTGCCGCCGAACAACTGGACCTCGGAGTTCGGCGGCCCGGCCTGGACTCGGGCCACCGGCCCGGACGGCCAGCCCGGCCAGTGGTACCTGCACCTGTTCACCCCGGAGCAGCCCGACTTCAACTGGGCCAACACCGACGTGCAGGCCGACTTCGAGGACGTGCTGCGGTTCTGGTTCGACCGCGGCGTGGACGGGTTCCGGATCGACTCCGCCGTGCTGCTGGCCAAGGACCCGGCCATGGCCGACTACGAGCCGGACGGCCCCGACGGCTCGGCTGATGGGGACGCCGGGGACGCCGGAGTGCACCCGTTCGTGGACCGGGACGAGGTGCACGAGGTCTACCGGGCCTGGCGCCGGATCGCCGACAGCTACCCGGGGGACCGGGTGCTGATCGGCGAGGTCTGGCTGCCCGACGTGGAACGGACCACCCGCTACCTGCGTCCCGGCGAACTGCAGACGGTGTTCAACTTCGACTTCCTGCGCTGCCCGTGGGACGGGGCCGAGCTGCGGTCGGTCATCGACGCCACGCTGGCCTCGCACGCCAGGGTTGGCGCCCCGGCCACCTGGGTCCTCAGCAACCACGACGTGAGCAGGAACGTCACCCGCTACGGCCGGGCCGACACCTCGTTCGACCGGCCCGGCCACCGCATCGGCGAGCCCACCGACCTGGTCCTGGGTACCAGGCGGGCCCGCGCCGCGGCGCTGCTGTCGCTCTCGCTGCCCGGCACCGCCTACGTGTACCAGGGAGAGGAGCTCGGCCTGTGGGAGGTCGAAGACCTTCCCGACGAGGACCGCCAGGACCCGATGTGGCAGCGGTCCGGCCACGCCAACCTGGGCCGCGACGGCTGCCGGGTGCCGCTGCCCTGGTCCGGGGACCAGCCGCCGTTCGGCTTCTTGACCAGCGAAAACAGCTCCAGCGACCAGACCGCAGTACGGACCTGGCTGCCCCAGCCCGCCACGTGGTCCGGTCTGACCGTCGAGGCCGAGGCGGCCGACCCGGACTCGATGCTGTCCCTGTACCGGCATGTGCTGGCCGTAAGGCACCGTGAGCCCGCGTTCGCCACCGACAGCTTCACCTGGCTCCCCAGCCCGGACGGCGTCCTGTGCTTTCGCCGCGGCGCCGACGTCACGGTCGTGATCAACGTGTCCGACGGCGCGGCCGAGCTTCCCCCGCACGAGGAGATCCTGGCCGGCAGCCACCGGCTGTCCGGGGGAGTGCTTCCCCCGGATACCGCCGTCTGGCTCCGCACCGAACCGCCCGCCGCTTAGCCCTGATAACAGCAAGAGGCGAGCGCCTGGGATCCAGCTTGCTCTGGGCCACTTACATATCCTCGTTGGACGAGGATAAGATGCTGGCATGGCTAGGAAGCAAGCCCAGCCGTGACCGTGCTGCTCGCGGTGATCACGGTGGCCGCTCTGGGCATCTGGATTCCGCTGGCTCAGCTCCTGCCCGGGACACCGGAGCGCTCCCGCATCGTTTACGTGGCCATCGGCAACGTCGTCTTCGTCGGGATAGCTCTGCTGGTCAGCGGGGCGCACCTGGTGCTCAGCTGGCGGGGTTTCTGGCTGCCGCTGATCGGCGGCGTGGTGTGGGCCGGGGGCAACTACTGCGTGCTCAAGGCGTCACGGACGATCGGGCTGGCGCGAGCGGCCGGGACCTGGACGCCGCTCAACATCGTGGTCGCGTTCGCCTGGGGCGCGTTGCTGTTCGGCGAACTGGACGGTTTCTCCGCGGCGCGGTTCGCCGTCCTCGGCGTCGCCTTCGTCGTCGTGGTGGCCGGGGTCCTGCTCATCGCCGGTTCCCGGGAGGGCCCCGCTGACGGGACCCGTTCGTCATCCCCGCGGGCCGGCCTGCTGTGGGCGGTCGGGGCCGGGGTCTTGTGGGGGAGTTACTTCGTGCCGGCGCAGTGGGCCGCGGTTCCCGCCCAGGTGAGCGATTTCCCGCTCGCGCTGGGCATCCTGGGTGGTGCCCTGGCCCTGGCCGTCCCGGCGGGCGAGCCGGTCAAGCTGGGCGCACGCGCCACCAGCGCGCTGCTCGGGGCCGGTGTGCTGTTCGGCATCGGCAACCTGGCCCTGCTCGGCCTGGTCGCTCGGGTGGGCACCGGCACGGGCTTCACCATCGCCCAGCTCGGCCTGGTGGTGAACGCCAGCGTCGGCGTCTGGGTTTTCCGCGTGCCCGAGCCGGGCACCCGCCAGGCGCACAAGGTGCTGGCCGGCATCGTGCTGGCCGCGATCGGCGGCTGCGCCATCGCCGCGCTGCGCTGACCCGGCTCGCCGGTCAGGCGCGGGGCGGACGGGGTGGGGATGCGCCGCCCAGGGCGGCCGTGACGAAGATGGCCCGGTGGTCCGATCCGCGGGCTCTGACCACTCGTCCCCGCGTCTGCAGGCCGGTCGAGGCCAGGCCGTAGTCGATGGCCCGGACGGGATGGCGGGCCGGGAACGTGGCCCGGCGCCAGCGGGGTACCACCGTGACCCCGGCCGGAAGGTCGTCCCGCCAGGTGGACACGCGGGTGTTGAAGTCCCCGCACAGCAGCCAGGGCGTACCGAGTTGCTTCAGCAGGGTCCCGAGCCGCGCCAGCGCCGTGGCCCGTTCGTCATCGCGGCTGGCGGGCAGGTGCGTGCTGCCGACCCAGACCGGGGTCCCGGCCACGTCCAGCCGGGCCAGCGCCACCGTCCGCGGTTCGGTCGGCTCGGTGTTGACGTAACGCTCGGGCGAATGCACCCGCCACTGCTGCACCCCCAGGATCGGCCGCCGGGTGAGCAGCGCGTTCCCGTACCCCTCGGTCGCCGGCGACCCGCGGTACTCCAGCGCGGGCACGAACACCCACCGGTACCCCAGCCGCTCACTGATCTCGCTCAGCGGTCCCGCTTGGCCCCACGCCGTGCTGACCTCGGTCAGCGAGACCGCGTCCGGCCGCAGGTCCCGGATCAGCCCCTCGACGGCCGCCTCGTTCGGCGCCCCCCGGTCGTCCTTCCAGGAATGGATGTTCCAGTGCAGCATGCTCAGCCGCCCGTTACCGTCCACCTCCGCAGGCTAACCAAGCAACCTTCCGAGCCGGGTTCCGGGTGTCAGCCTTCGGGGTCTTTGACGTAGGTGCCGCGGCCCTGGACGCTGACGATCAGGCCCTTCTTGCGGAGCTCGGCCATGGCCCGGCGGACGGTGAGGTACGCCACGCCCCAGCGCTCGGCCATGTCCCGTTCCGAGGGCAGCCGGTGGCCGGCCTGCCACTCGCCGGACTCGATGTGCGCCTCGACGTAGTCCACGATCTGCGCGTAGATCGTCTTGGGACCCTCGTGCACGATGTCCGGGCCTTGATCATCCACCACAACTGCCTACCGTAGGGCACCGTTGACCTGCGATTACGCATGCGATGCCACACAATGGCATGCATTGCTTCACAACTGGCCCATGCGGCCGGCGGCCTGTAACGGGTCGCTGGCGCTGCGGTGGCAAATGCGACGGCGATGAAGGGACGGTGACGAACGTGACGGTGCGGGTCGGTCAGGCCAGGCGGGCCAGCGACAGGCCGAAGCGGCCCTGCCCGTCGGTCCACCAGCGGTCCAGGGTGAAGCCGGCCGCGGCCAGCTCCCGGGTCACGCCCTCGCGGCGGAACTTGGCGCTGACCTCGGTGCGCATCCCCTCGCCCGCGGCGAACTCGGCGGTGAGGTCGATGGCGGGCAGCCGGACGGTCTGCGGGCTGGTGGCGCGCAGCCACATCTCGATCCATTCCTGCCCGGCGTCCCAGCGGGCGACGTGCTCGAACGCATCGAGGTCGAAGTCGGCCCCTAGCTCGTGGTTGAGGACGGACAGGACGTTCTTGTTGAACGCGGCGGTGATGCCGGCCTC
Source organism: uncultured Streptosporangiaceae bacterium (assembly GCA_964250865.1). Classification (GTDB taxonomy): domain Bacteria; phylum Actinomycetota; class Actinomycetes; order Streptosporangiales; family Streptosporangiaceae; genus Bog-532. Next base: position 8,119 of record CAXUJF010000061.1, on the reverse strand, counting down.
GTCGTCATAGGCCGAGACCAGCACGGCCGGGTCCTTGACCAGGTCGGTGCCGAGCAGCAGGGCGTCGCCGTCGGCCAGGCCGGAGCGGATCCGGGCCAGGAACGACGCCCGCTGGTCGGGGAGCAGGTTCCCGATCGTGCTGCCCAGGAACGCGATCAGCCGCGGCCCCTCCGCCCCGTCATCGCCAGCACCGACCCGGCCGACGTACTCCTCGAAGTCGGACACCACCCCGCTGACCTCAAGGCCGGGGTAGTCGCTGAACAAGGCGGTGGCCGCCGCCAGCAGCGCCTGCTCGCTGACGTCTACCGGCACGTAGCGGCGCAGCGTGCCGGCTTCGCGCAGGGCGTCGATCAGCAGCCGGGTCTTCTCCGAGGAGCCGGAGCCCAGCTCGACCAGGGTGGCCGCGCCGCTGGCCGCGGCGATCTGCGGCGCCACGGCCTGGAGGATCTCCCGCTCGGCGCGGGTCGGGTAGTACTCGGGCAAGGCGGTGATCTTCTCGAACAGCTCGCTGCCGGCCGCGTCATAGAACCACTTGGGCGGCAGCGACTTGGGGGAGGCGGTCAGTCCGGCCCGCGCGTCGGCGCGCAGCGAATCGGCCAGAAAATCGGCCGGCAGCCGCCGTTCGACGTGCAGCGAAGTCGTCATTGACCGGGGTTCCTTCCGTCGGGACCGGACGTGGCCGCCATACCTTCGGGGAAGCTGCCGTGCTGGACGCGCTCGGCGCTGTCCGCGGTGACCTCGGGTGGCACCGGCAGCGGCCGGACCTTCACGTCGCTGGCCGTGGCGATGATCAGGGACCGGTCCGGGACCTCGGTCCAGGCCGGCTCCTCGTCGGCGGGCTCGGACGCCACGGTCACGCTGTCCGTGCCGCCGGCGTGACCCTGGCGGTAGAAGAGCGTGTGCCCGGCGGTGGTGCCCGCGATCACCTGCCCGTCGGTGAGCAGGAAGTTGAACCGGCCGGTCACCCCGGCCTGGTCGAGCAGCCCGATCACCGCGGCCAGCGCGTCGTCCGGAGCGGCGCCGTCGCGGAGCCGCTTCAGGGTCAGAGCCCACAGCAGCGCCGAGTCCACCCGTGCGTCCAGGTTGAGCAGCTCCAGCGGGCTGAGGGTGGCGGCCAGCCCGGCGGCCGTGCCCGGCCAGCCCGCCAGCGCGCCGTTGTGGCTGAACAGCCAGTGGTCGGCGCCGAACGGGGACGCGGCCGACGCGCTGGGCTCAGTGCCGGCGCTGGCGTCCCGGACCGCGGCCAGCAGCGCGCCGCTGCGGGTGACCCGGGTCAGGTCGGCGAACGACGGGTCGGCCCAGATCGGCCCGGAGCTCCGGTAGCGGGCCGGGACCGGGTAACCGTCGGCGTACCAGCCGGCCCCGAAGCCGTCCACGTTCATCGTGCCGCTGTCCCGCATCATCCGGGGCGCCCACGCCTGCCGGTACAGGCCGTACGGCGGATCGATGATCGCCTCGCGCAGGGTCACGGCGGGGCCCAGATAGGCCAGGTGGCGGCACATCAGTAGGCCTCCGCGGTGGCCGAGCGGGCGGTGCGGAAGCCGGCGAAGATCTGCCGCCGGATCGGGTAGTCCCAGTTACGGAAGGTGGCCCGGCAGGCGGCCGGGCTGACCGCGAACGACCCGCCGCGCAGCACCTTGTACTCGGGGCCGAAGAACACCTCGGAGTACTCGCGGTACGGCCAGGCCTCGAAGCCGGGGTAGGGCAGCAGGTCGCTCGAGGTCCACTCCCACACGTCGCCGATGAGCTGGCGGGCACCGCACGGGGCCGCGCCGTCGGGATAGGAACCGGCCGGGGCCGGGCGCAGATGGGTCTGGCCCAGGTTGGCCCGGTCGGCCGTGGGCGCGTCGTCTCCCCACGGGAACCGGGGGGACCGGCCGGTCACCGGGTCGAAGCGCGCGGCCTTCTCCCACTCGGCCTCGGTCGGCAGGCGGCGGCCCGCCCAGCGGGCGTAGGCGTCCGCCTCGTACCAGCACACGTGCAGGACCGGCTCGGCCGGCGCGACCGGCTCGGCCACCCCGAACGCGGTGCGGACCCACTGGCCGCCGTCCCGCCGCCAGGTCATTGGGGCGATCAGCCCGGCACGCTGCCGGTGGTCCCAGCCCTGTGGGGTCCAGAACCGCGGGTCGTCGTAGCCGCCGTCGGCGATGAAGGCCTGGTAGGCACAGTTGGTCACCGGGGTAGTGTCGATGAAGAACGGGGCCACCGGCACGGTGTGCGCGGGCCGCTCGTTGTCCAGCGCCCACGGCTCGTCCGACGTGCCCATGGTGAACGGGCCGCCGGGCACGGCCACCTCGGCCGGCAGGCTGATCGCGTCGGCCGGCGCGGCGGCGGGTGGGGGCGCGGTCAGCACCGCCGCGCCTTTACGCAGCTGGTGGGTGATCAGCATCGTCTCGTCGTGCTGCTGCTCGTGCTGGACGATCATGCCGAACGCGAACCCGCCGGTGACCAGGCGCCGCCCGCTGAACGGCGCCCGCTCCAGCAGGTCGAGGACCCGGCCCCGGACGGTGGCGGCGTAGCCGCGGGCCTCCTGCGGCGGCAGCAGCGGCAGCGTGGGCCGCTCGGACCGCGGGTGCTCGAACGCGTCGTACAGCGGGTCGATCTCAGGATGGATCGGGTCCTGGCCGCCCACCGCGCGCAGCAGCCACATCTCTTCCTGGTTGGCGATGTGGGCCAGATCCCAGACCAGCGGGGACATCAGCGGTGAGTGCTGGCGGATGAGGTCGTCCTCGTCCACGCAGTCGGTCAGTGAGACGGTTCGGTCCCGGGCGGCGATGAGTGCGGCCGCGAGCTCCTCTCGCAGGCTCTCCGCGGTGACCGGGGTCGCGGCCGGAGTGGTGGCACTGCTGGTGGGCGTGTCGTGTGACGCGGTCAATGCATCCCCTCGAGTTGATCGTCGGCTGGACATCGGCCTCTGAGCACGTAGCGCTCAGCGAATTCGGCCACGGATTGGCGGATGCCGGCCGGGGCTCCGGCCCGGCCCAGCGCGGCGTCGGCCGCCTCGAAGCAGCCCTGGCTGGCCCGGGCGATCTCCGGATCAGCGGGCCCTTCACGCGCCGCCCGCAGCCATGGATTCCCGGTTGCCGTGCCGTTCGGCACGTGATGGCCGGTTCCGGAGGTCAGTGGCTCCGTCGCGGCCATGGCTTCCTCAGCCGCCTTCGGGTCCTCGAACAGGGCCCAGGTCACCGCGGCGGGCACGATCCAGCCGTCGTTGCCGGGCTGCGCGTCGATCATCCGCAGCTCGAGGTGGCCCTGCGGGCGGACCGGCGGGAACAGGGTGGACAGGTGATAGGTCAGGTCGTCCACGGTCGGCCGGCGCTCACCGTGCCCGCGCAGCCAGCCGCGGAACGTCAGCCCGGGCGGTGCGGTCCAGGACGGCGAGCCCTCGCGGCGGACCAGCATGAGCTCGGCGTCCAGCGCGTAGTCCGCGTAGGTGTCCCGGGGGTCGCGGTCCCCGTCCGGGGGTGGCTGGGTCCGGCCCGGATCCAGGTGGGCCCAGACCTCCTGGCGGGTTGACCGCCAGCCCGACGGGCGGCCCTGCCGGAGCGGGGAGTTGGCGAACGCGGCCACCAGTACCGGGCCGATCCGGTGGGCGAGGCGCCAGCGCCAGCGGTACCCGCCGGTGGCCGCGGTGTCCTGGCCGGCGTCCAGGCAGACCTGGACCGACGCCGTGTTGCACATCATCTCGCGGCCCCACGGACCGCTGCGATCAAAGAACTCTTCCATCGCCGTGTACCGGGGCAGCTCGAGCACGCGGCGCGGAGGGCGGATCGGGTCGTAGCCGTGGCCCTGCAGGCAGAGGCCCGCGCGGCTCATGGCCTCCCGGACCGTGGTCATCTCCTGCCGCACCGACGTGACGCACTCGCCCAGGCTGCGGGCGGGTGCGGAGCTAAGTTCCAGCTGGCCGCCGGGCTCCGTGGTGAGCGTGCTCCCGGAGGGCAGCGCGGCTGGGTCGGGAAGGACGGCTGGTGCGGTGAGATCGGCTACGGCGGGGAACGTGCGTTTGGTCGGGACGCGAAGCGCGGGATCGCGGGCATCGCTGACGAGCCACTCGAGTTCGACCCCGAGGCGGCGCGGCGGGCCGGTCTTGAACACGATGCCGTGCACGTGGGCCTCGGCTTCGCCCTCGGTCAGGCCGCTATCCCGCGGTGAGTCATCGGGCCAGTTCACGGTCACCCCGTCCGTCTGAAGAGAGCACACATCTCAAGCCGAACGTAAACGATGGGTCTGACAAAACGGGCTACCCGCCGTTCTGAAGGCCGCGTGCTGGTCACCGTAGACAACGAGGACGCCACGCCGTGGATTCCCGTGGCGGCAGCGTCACTCCCCGTGACAGGTTAAGCGAGCGTGGTGGCCCGGACCGCGATCCGGCCCGGCTCGCCCTCCTCGACCGTGCCGACCAGGGCGGCCTCGGTCCCGGCGGCGCGCAGGTCCGCGCGCAGGGCGTCCACGCCGGCGGCCGGGACCGCGATCAGCAGGCCGCCGGAGGTCTGCGCATCGTGCAGCAACACCGCGGTCACCGGGTCGGTGTCCGGATCGATGTCGGCCACCGCGGACAGGTAGGACATGTTGGCGTTGGTGCCGCCGGAGATGAAACCCGCGGCGGCCAGCCCGGCCGCTCCGGGCAGCAGCGGCACCTGGTCGGCCCACACCTGCGCCGCCATCCCGCTGGCCCGCAGCATCCGGTGCAGGTGCCCGAGCAGCCCGAACCCGGTCACGTCGGTGGCGGCCTGCACCCCGGCCCGCAGCGCGGCCTCACTGGCCGGGCCGTTCAGCGTGGTCATGGCGTCGACCGCACCCGCCAGCACGTCATCCGGGGCCGCCCCGCGCTTGTGCGCGGTGGCGATGACGCCGGTCCCGATGGGCTTGGTCAGCACGAGCAGGTCGCCATCCCGGGCCCGGTCCACGGTCATCAGCCGGTTGGGGTCAGCCATGCCCACCACGGCCAGCCCGTACTTGGGCTCCGGGTCGTCGATGGTGTGGCCGCCCACCACCAGGCAGCCCGCGGCCGCGGCCGCTTCGGCCCCGCCGCGCAGCACCTCGGCCAGCAACTCGATCGGCAGCGTCTGCCCGGGCCAGGCGGTCAGGTTGAGCGCGATGACCGGGCGGCCGCCCATCGCGTACACGTCCGACAGCGCGTTGGTCGCCGCCACCCGTCCCCAGTCACGCGCGTCGTCCACGATCGGGGTGAAGAAGTCCGTGGTCAGCACCAGCGCGCGGTCGTCGTCGAGCCGCAGCACGGCCGCGTCGTCCCCTTCGGCCGCACCGACCAGCAGGTCACCCGCGGCGGCGGTCAGGGTACCGGGCCCGCCCGAATCCGGGCCGAGGGTGGCCATCAGCTGATCCAGCGCCGCCAGCGGCAGCTTGCACGCGCAGCCCGCGCCGTGCGACAGCGAGGTGAGCCGGACCTGATCGCTGACCTGCTCTGTCACGGAGTGCCTCCTAGTTGGCCGGTGCCGCCACCCGTAGTGGCGGTGTTCTCACCCTGCCACCTGTCAGACCGGCCCGGCGCCGGAGCGCAAAGCAGTGGCAAACGTCATTCATTATGGAAAGCAGGACGCAGTGATGGTCAGGCCGGGGCCGTACGGGGGGCGCTGTCTGAAGACCGGGTCTGAGATCCCGCCCGTCGCACGGAACGTACGTGCTTGATAACACGCCGTAATTACTAAGATGACGGCGCGTGGTCGGGAGCTCTGGCAGGATGGAAAACGATGAAGGTGCCGTCCGTACGGATCCCGCTCATCCACCGCGGTAAGTCCAACGAGCTGCCCGGGGTGGTCGGTCCGGCGCGCCTGGACCGCCGGACCAAGAACCTGACCAAGCGGCTCCTGCCTGGCGAAATTGCCATCATAGACCACGTTGACCTGGACCGAGTTGCCGCCGACGCGCTGATCAGCCGGAAGGTCTCGGCCGTGGTCAACGCCGCGGTGAGCATGAGCGGCCGTTACCCCAACCTGGGCCCGCAGCTGCTGATGGAGGCGGGCATCCCGCTGGTCGACGACGTCGGCCAGGACGTGTTCAGCCGGGTCCGCGAGGGCGCCACCGTCCGGCTCGATGGTGACACGCTGTACGCGGGCGAGCAGGTGGTGGCCAAGGGGACGCCGCAGACCACGGAGTCGGTCGACGCGATGATGGCCGAGGCCCGGGCCGGCATCGTGACCCAGATCGAGGCGTTCGCGGCCAACACCATGGAGTTCCTCAAGCGGGAACACGAGCTCCTGGTGGACGGGATTGCGCTGCCCGACATCCACACCCGGATGGACGGGCGGCACGTCCTGGTCGTGGTGCGCGGCTACCACTACCGCGAGGACCTGGGCGCCCTCCGGCCCTACATCCGCGAGTACCGGCCGATCATGATCGGCGTGGACGGCGGCGCGGACGCGCTGCTGGAGGCCGGGTACGTGCCGGATGCCATCGTGGGTGACATGGACTCGGTCACCGACGAGACACTGCGCTGCGGGGCCGAGCTCATTGTGCACGCCTACGCCGACGGGCGGGCACCGGGCCTGAGCCGGATCAAGGAGCTCGGGCTGACCGCCGCGGTCTGCCCGGCCGCGGGCACCAGCGAGGACGTGGCCCTGCTGCTGGCCGACGGCAAGGGGGCCAGCCTGATCGTCGCGGTGGGTACCCACTGGACCCTGGAGGAGTTCCTCGACAAGGGCCGGTCAGGAATGGCGAGCACGTTCCTGACCCAGCTGCGTGTCGGCACCAAGATCGTCAACGCCAAGGGGGTCAGCCGGCTCTACCGGAGCCGGATTTCCAGCTGGTCCCTCGTCGTGCTCGCGCTCGCCGCCGCCGTGACCGTGTTCGTCGCCGTGGCGGCCTCACCCGCTGAGCCCATCCTGATCCGATACTTCGAAGCAACGTGGCATTCGTTCTTCTCCTGGCTGACCGGACTGTTCAAGTGATTGATTTTCGTTACCACCTGGTTTCTATCGTCGCCGTCTTCCTGGCCCTGGCCGTCGGGATCGTGCTCGGCTCGACCGAGCTGCGCGGGGCGGCGCTGTCCGCGCTGGACCGGACCTCGAGCGCGCTGAGCACCAAGCTCGAAGCGGCCGACAACGAGAACAGCGCCCTGCAGCAAGAGGTCCAGGGCGACCACCAGTTCGCGTCGGCCGCCCAGCCGGTGCTGCTGAAGCACCTGCTGGACAGCAAGAAGGTCGTCATCATCACCGCCCCCGGCGCGTCCAGCAGCGTGGTGAACGGCATCAAGACCAGCCTGAGCGACGCGGGCGCGACGGTCAGCGGCCAGGTCGCGCTGTCGTCCAAGTTCGCCGACACCAGCGCCAGCAACCTGAGCCTGCTCAGCCAGCTCACCCAGCGGGTCGCCCCGGCAAGCGTGACGCTGGTCAACGGCAGCCCGCAGCAGCAGGCGGCCCAGGTGCTGGCCAGCGCGCTGGTCTCGCAGGACTCCGGTTCGGGTTCCGGCAACGCCAAGGGTGGCTCCGGCAACGGTTCCGGAAACGGCTCGGGGAACGGGTCGGTCAGTGCCCAGACCGCGCAGACCATCTTGTCCAGCTACTCGGCCGGGCAGTTCATCACGCTCAGCGGCCAGCCGTCGTCCGGCGCCACGCTGGCCGTGATCGTGGCCCCGAACTCCGTCCCGCAGGGCGGCACCTCCGATCCGGCCAACCAGGCCGTGGTGGCATTGGCCCAGGAGTTCGGCACCGGCAGCCAGGCCACGGTGGTGGCCGGGCCGACCGCCGCCTCCGGCCCGGGCAGCGCGATCTCCGCGGTCCGCTCCAGTGGCGCCGCCAATGACGCCTCCACGGTAGACAACGCCGACTCCGTCGTTGGCCAAATCGTTGTCGTCCAGGCGCTGGAGCAGCAGATGAACGGGAAGAAGCCCGGTAGCTTCGGTACCCAGTCCAATGCCAACTCCGCGGGACCGAGCCCGGCGCCGACCGCGAGCGCCTCGACCAGCTCGGCGAATTCTGCGAAGTCCTCAAAGGGGAAGTAAATGCCTCAGGCCCGGCGCGCGGCGGCCTCCGCCACGACGGCGGTTATCGCGGCGGCCGCGGCCCGGGCCGCGTACACGTCGCTGACCCGCAAGCCGCCGGGCGGAGCCACCCAGTGGACCCGGACCAACCACCGGGGTGAGCCGGTCACGCTGCTGGAA
>CAXUJF010000060.1:6663-17689 GCA_964250865.1 uncultured Streptosporangiaceae bacterium | reverse complement strand
GCCCGTCGGCCGCCCGCAGGCCCGCGCGGCCGGCCCGGCCGGGCCGGCCGCCCCGGGGCCCGGGGCCGGCCGGGGCGTCCAGAGGCGCCCGGCCCTGAGTGGCCGGGCCAGGGCCGCCTTCCGCCGGGGCCGGCGGCGGCACGGTCAGCACTGGGTGCTCGCCGGTGTGGACCGATCGCCGGTCCTGGCTGTTCCCAGGCGAGCCGTTCCCGAGCGGATCGTCTCCGAATGGATCGTTTTCGAAGGGGCCGTTCCCGAGGGGGCCGCTCGGAACAGGGGCCAGCGTGCCGAACCCGTCGGCCTGGCCGTCGTCAGCCGGAATGAATTCCGGCGGCACGGGACCGGCGGCCGAGGCCGGGTCCACCGTCACCGCCAGCTGGATGCTGCGCCCCAGCTCGGCCGAGAGCGCGTGCGTGACCAGCGCCCGCAGCCGGGTCTCCAGCTGCTCCTTGACGAACTCGTTCGGGGTCGCGATCAGTGCGGTGTTCTCGACCAGCCCGAGCGGCCTGGTCAGCTTGAGCCAGGCCCGCTGGTGGGGCTTGATCTGCAGATCTGCCAGGCCGTCGAGCGAGCGCGCCCATACGTCTGCGAGGTCTGTTTCACTCACTGCTCGCTCCCCTCGCGTGCGTCCAGCCGATATTCCACAGGTCTGTCCACAGGTTGTGCACGTAGCACTCCCGCTCCGCCCCGTTACCTTCGCGTCCCGCTCACCACAGCACGCAATTGCGGCGTCGCCGCCTGGTAATTCTTCTCGGCTCGCACGGTTGTCCACAGCCTAGGCGGTCGTTCCGTGATGTGTTCGGTGAACGGCGGTCTTCCAGTATGTCCCTGCGGCGAACGGAAGGCATCGTGTGGCCGGACATAATTCGGGCGGGCATACTGGGTGGGTACGCGGCGAGCACGCCGGGCTGTCCTCGACGGCTTCAGTTTGACGACTGGGCTGCGGGCGCTTAACGTACATAGGCCGATCCCCACGGTGCGGGTACCGCGTGCCCACACCCACCGCGTGCCCATCCAAGCGCCGCGTTAGCGGGATGTCAGAACTTTTAACGCATCTGGAGCTTCCGGTGAGCAAGCGCACGTTCCAGCCGAACAATCGCCGCAGGGCGAAGACCCACGGCTTCCGGCTGCGCATGCGTACCCGCGCTGGCCGTGCCGTTCTCGCGGCGCGTCGCCAAAAGGGTCGCGCGCGCCTCAGCGCCTGACCGTTTCCACGGTGGTCCCGCCGCGCCCGGCGCGGGCCGCCCAGGATGCCCGGACGTGCTCCCCAGCGAATCCAGGATGCGGCACCGCACAGAGTTCACTCTGGCGGTGCGACGCGGCACCCGTGCCGGGCGGCCGAGCGTGACCGCGCACCTCATTGCGCGCCCGCAGAACGACGAGCCGGCCAGGGTAGGATTCATAGTCAGTCGCGCGGTTGGCACCGCTGTGGTGCGCAACCGGGTGAAACGACGTCTTCGTGTGCTCGTGCGCGGGTACCTTGGCGTGCTCCCTGCGGGTAGCCTGCTGGTGGTGCGCGCCAATCCTCCGGCAGCGGCCGCACGCCAGGCGGATCTCGCCGCCGATCTAGCTCTGGTAATGGACAGGTTGCTGCGGCGGCAGGTTGGGGCGCTACGCCAGTCATGATCGCTAATCGGGACGGCCGGACTGATCCGGTAGCCCGCTCGGTCCCGTCGGTCCCGCAAACGGGCCCGACGGTGATTACGCGTGCGCTGATGGCGGCGGTGACCGGCTACCGGCGCTTCATCAGCCCGCTGCTACCGCCGCGGTGCCGCTTCGAGCCGTCGTGCAGCGCGTACGCCCTGGAAGCTCTCCGGGTACATGGTGCGGCCCGTGGCCTGTGGCTGGCTGTGGCCAGGATTGCCCGCTGTCATCCTTTCCACCCCGGGGGCTACGATCCCGTGCCGCCCCGCGGTGCCCGCAGGAAGCCGTCCCGGACCAAGGCCGGCCCGCTGTCCACAGAAACGCAAGGGAGCTAGGACGTGGGGATTCTCAACCCCTTCTACGAGGCGGTCGCATGGGTACTGATGCGGCTGCACGCGATTCTGGCTGTCCCCTTCGGCTATAACAGCGGATGGTCCTGGGCCCTGTCCATCATCGTCCTGGTCGTGCTGATGCGGCTGATCCTGGTGCCGCTGTTCGTGAAGCAGATGCACTCGCAGCGGAAGATGGCCGCCCTCGCCCCCCAGGTCGCGGCGTTGCGCAAGAAATACAAGACCGACAAGCAGACGATGAACCAGGAGGTCATGAAGCTCTACCAGGAGAACGGCGCCAACCCGCTCGCGGGCTGCCTGCCCCTGGTCGTCCAGCTTCCGGTGTTCTTCGCGCTGTTCAACGTGCTGCGGGCGGTCGCCGAAGGCCAAATTAAGTACGGTCTGACCAAACGCGTCGTGGACAGCGCACGGCACGCGCACATCCTGTTTGCCACGATCGCGGACCGCATCGTGACCTCCCCGCTGCCGCCTTGGCACCGGGCCCCCGGCGTGCCGGTCAGCGCCATGATCGAAATTGGCATCGTCGTACTGATCAGCGCCACCACCACGTTCCTCACCGTGCGGCAGAGCGTCAAGCGTGGCATCGGCCAGGTCGGCCAGGACCCGAACAACCCGATGGCGAACTCGCAGAAGTACATGATGTACATCGCACCGCTGTTCGCCCTGAGCGGTCTGTACTGGCAGTTCGGCCTGGTTCTGTACTGGGTCACCACCAACCTGTGGACGCTGGGTCAGCAGTACATCCTGTTCCGCAACTTCACCCCGCTGACGGCAGGGGCAGACGCAGCCAGTGCCACCGCCCCCGCGGCCAAGGGCACCGGTACGCCCGGCCCGGCCGGTACCACCGTGTCCAGGGGGACGACGACCAAGGGCACCCCGGCTCGCGCCGCCGGATCGAAGACCCCAACCCGGACCGGCTCCACCCGGACTGGTACCGCCCGAACCAATGCGGCCAAGGCCAGCCCGGCCGAGGGCGCGTCGGCGTCGGCTGGTGCGTCGGCGTCGGCCAAGGCCAGTGCGGGGTCCAAGACCGCCACGGCGGAGACTTCGGCGCCCGCCACCGCCAAGACCAGCGGCGGCACCAAGGCCGGCAACGGCCAGCGCAGTGCTAGCAGTGCTAACCGCAATGGGGCCAGCCGAGACGGGGCCAGCCGCAATGGGGCCAGTCGGACCAAGGGCAGTGGCACCACGACCGCCCCCCGGCCACAGGTGGCCAAGGACGCCGCGGTCAAGAACGGCCAGACCTCGAGCGGCACCGAGCGCCGCGGTCTCGGGCGGCTGGTGCGGAGCAAGCCCGAACCTGAGCCGGAGCCGGAGGTTCCAGCCACTAAGCTCGTCCGGCAGCAGCCGACCCGGCAGTCGCGCAGTAAGCGCTCGGGTAAGCATTGACGTTGTTCCAGGTGACCGGCTCTCCCCGGGGGAGAGCCGGTCGTGAGTTAGGCGGAGGACAAGCTGAGTGATGTACCAGGCGATTACCGGGGTGCAGCTGTGAGCACTGATTCGGCCGAGGCCGCTGCGGTGGACGAGAACGCGGAGGAGACCGGTCCAGGCGAGAACGGTGCGGATGGGCTCAACGGACCCGACGCCCCGCTCGACGCCGAAGACCAGGCGGACGCCGACGCCGCTGAGGACGAGGATGACGGTGATGGTGACGACGGTGACGACGATGACGGTTATGAGAAGCGGTCGCGTCGTGACGATGAGTCATCGGTAGACCCGGCCGACCTGGAGCAGGAAGGCGAGATCGCCGCTGACTACGTCGAGGGGCTGCTCGACATCGCCGACCTGGACGGTGACATCGACATGGACGTCGAGGGGAACCGGGCGGTCGTCTCGGTCGTCGGCGCGACCCTGGACGAGCTGGTCGGCCGGCGCGGCGAGGTGCTCGAGGCCCTGCAGGAGCTGACCCGGCTGGCGGTGCACCGGCAGACCGGCGAGCGGGCCCGGCTGATGCTCGACGTCGGCGGCTACCGCGAGCGCCGCCGGGAAGAGCTGACCGAAGTCGGCCAGGACGCGGCCGAAGAGGTGAAGCAGACCGGGACGCCCAAGCACCTGGCCGCCATGACCCCGTTCGAGCGGAAGATCGTGCACGGGGCCGTGGCCGACGCTGGCCTGCGCAGCGAGTCTGAGGGTGAAGAGCCAAGCCGGCGGGTCGTCGTCTACCCGGCTGAATGAGCTCGACCCGCCCGGTGAGCCCGGTTAGCTCGGTTAGCTCGGCGGAGGGCGTGATGCCTGTGCCCGCTGTGCCTTCTGGGTCTTCTGGGCCCGCTGAGCGGCTGAGCGGGCCCGAGCCCGCTGGGCCGCCGCCCGTGCCTGCGCCGCCTGCTTCGGCGGCGCAGGTGTTCGGCCCGGCGCTGCCGCTGGCCACCCGGTTCGCGACCCTGCTGGCCACCGACGGGGTCGAACGTGGCCTGCTGGGCCCGCGTGAGGTCCCTCGGCTGTGGGAACGGCACCTGCTCAACTGCGCCGTGGTCGCGGAGCTGGTCCCGGCTGAGGTCGAGGTAGTGGACGTCGGCTCGGGGGCCGGGCTCCCCGGTCTCGTGTTGGCCATGCTCCGCCCGTCGGCGCGGATCGTCCTGCTGGAGCCGATGCTGCGCCGCACCGTCTTCCTGGAAGAGTGCATCGCCGCTCTCGAACTGCCCAACGCCACCGTTCGCCGCGGCCGGGCCGAAGACCTGGCCGGCGCGATCCAGGCCGACGTCGCCACCTCCCGGGCGGTCGCTCCCCTGGACCGGCTGGTGCCGCTGTCGGCCGGGGTGATCCGTCCCGGCGGGACGATTCTGGCCATCAAGGGCCAGGACGCGGAGGCCGAACTCGAGCAGGCCGGCCCCGTACTTCGGCAGCTCGGTGTCCGGAGCGCTGATGTTGTGAAGGTCGGCCAAGGTATCGTCGAACCACCGGCCACAGTCGTCCGTATCCTGACGGGAGAGGCGGGCCGCAATCCGACAGGAACAACGGGCCGCAGGCGCCCGAGCCGGAAGCGCTGAGACCGGTCTCGGCTGGCTCGGCCCTTAATAGACCGGCGGCTGGCTCGACCCAAGACCCAAATGGCCCCAAGGAACTCAACCGACTCAATGGGCCAGGTTCAACCGGGCCGCCACCATCCGGGGGAACCGGATGCGGAGAGGAGCAGCGTGATGGAGCCTGCCAAGGGCCTGGGCTGGCCAGATCAGCCACTGGCCTGGACGCCGGAATCCGCGGGGCTGCACCATGGGCACGCTGAGCCAGAAGGACCAGAACTCTCAGACGGCCCACGTGCCGCCGGCTCCAGCTCACCATCCGGGGCCGACGGCCTAGGCTGGCCACAGAATTCTTTTAACGACGTTCCCCCGGCCCCCGTCGCACCCGAGGCCGACGCTCCGGCACCGGGTGTTTCTTCCCCCGTCTCCGTTTCAGCCCCGGCTGGCACACGGGCACCGGGTGTTACTTCCCCGGTCCCGGTCTCAGCCCCGGCCGGTGCCCAGGCGCCCGGTGTATCTTCTCCGGCCCCCGGTTCAATGGCGGCCGGATGCCCGGCCCCCGGAGCAGCCGGGTCTGGCGGGACGACCGGACCTGATGCAGTCCTGGCCGAAGGACCGGCGCAGACCGCCCCCCAGGCCCCGGTGCCGGGGCAGGCGGAGAATACGGTGTCTGAACCAGCGTCGGGAACTGCGGCCCAGGCTGCGTCGCTGCGAAGAACTGGCCGGATAAATGGCGCCGCTGACCCGGCCCACCCCAGCCCGGAGCGGATATCACGAGCTTTGTCGGCAGCGGTTTCACGTGAAACAGCTGCCTCGACGGCCAACGGCTCCCATGAGAGCGGAAGGACCGGGAACGGAGTGGAAGCCATGCCAAGGGGCGCGACGGCCCAGAACGACGGCAACGCCAGCGGGATCGTGATTCCGGATATCCCGCAGAATCCACAGGACACCCCGATCGCCCGTGCCGCCGAGGTGGCAGTCGGCGTTCGTGGTGCTGGAGACGGCCACCCATGGCCGCGGCCGGGCAACTGCCGCATCATGACGATCGCCAACCAGAAGGGCGGCGTGGGCAAGACCACCACGGCCGTCAACCTGGCCGCCAGCCTGTCCCAGCACGGCTCTCGGGTGCTGGTGATCGACCTTGACCCACAGGGCAACGCTTCCACTGCACTGGACGTTGATCATCGCGTCGGCACGCCGTCGGTCTACAACACCCTGGTGGAAGACCGGCCGTTGACCGAGGTCGTTCAGCGAGTGGAAGGGCTGCCCGGCCTGTTCTGCGCGCCCGCCACCATCGACCTGGCCGGTGCCGAGATCGAGCTGGTGCCCCTGGTGGCCCGGGAGTCCCGGCTCTCGCGCGCGGTGGCGGCCTATGACTCGTCTGAGCTGGACTACATCCTCATCGACTGTCCGCCATCACTCGGGCTGCTGACCCTGAATGCTCTGGTCGCCGCCCGCGAAGTGCTGATCCCGATCCAGTGCGAGTACTACGCCCTGGAGGGCCTGGAGCAGCTGCTGCGCACGGTGGACCTGGTCAAGGGTCACCTCAACCAGGACCTGGCGATCTCCACCATCCTGCTGACCATGTACGACGGCCGCACCCGCCTGGCATCCCAGGTCGCCGACGATGTACGTTCCCACTTCGGCGACGTCGTGCTGCAGTCGATCATCCCCCGCAGCGTTCGCGTCTCCGAAGCCCCGAGCTACGGTCAGTCCGTCATCACCTACGACCCCGGCTCAAGCGGCTCCATCGCTTACGTCGAAGCGGCCCGCGAGCTCTCCCAGCGCCACCCAAAGATGGCCGGCTAGCGACCGACGCTGCTGCCCCGGTTTTGCTGCGACGCCCCGCCGCCCACACCGCTGCGTGGCACCTGTGCGAGCGTGGGCCTGGGGCCGGCGGATGGCGGTAACGATGACTCAGACGGATCCCGACCACCGGGCCGGCCGCGGCCTGGGTGTGCCTGGTGCGTCCAATGGGTCGTCCGATGTCCCCGGGGCTCTGTCCCCGACTGGTGTGCAGGCCTGGCCGGGCCCAGCCGGGCTCCGCCCATGACCGGTCCGCCGACCCCGCCGGGCCCAGGCGGGACTTCGCACGAGGCTGGGGCACAGATGGCCCTTGGCCCGGCTGGGGCTCCCCACGTGACCGGTGCACCGACCGCGCCGGGCGCGGTCGGCGTCGATCCGCTCACAGCGCCGTTGACCTACCCGGGGACACCGCCATGGCGCCCTGCGGTCCTGGTCACTGATACCGCGGTTCTGGCCCTCCAGCCACGGGACGACGTGCCGCTAGGTGAATGGCTCCTGCAGACAGCTGCTGCTGGTACTTCCCCGGGCTCGATTTACCAAGATCCGCTCCTCCGCGACGCGGCCCCCGGTGAAGTAGCTTCCCCAGATACGGTCACCGGCGCGATCCAGGCCCGGGGCGTCGCCGCCGACCGCCGGGACGCCCGCCAGGCGGGGGCGGATAACGCAGAGGCCGACCGCACGATGGCAGGCAACACCGAGTCCGGCCGCGCGACGGCACATGACGAGGGCGCAGTTGAGGCCGATGACCCTGACCAGCAGGAACTTCCCCTCGACCGATACCTGTGGAACGCAGGTGGCTCATCGGTGGCGTCGCTCGTGCCGGTGCTCGCGGTCGGTTCGAACGCCTCCCCGGCTCAGCTGCGGCGCAAGCTGGCCACGGCCGGCCTGCCCACGCTGGTGCCGATCACCGCGGTGAGCGTGAGCGGCCTGGCGGTCGGAGTGTCCGCCCATGTCAGTCGGCCTGGATACCTGCCCGCGACTCCGGTGCCGGACGATGGTGCGGTATCGGCCCTCTGGGTGGTGTGGCTGGACGCCGCCGCGCTGGCCGCGGTCGACGCCACCGAGCCCAACTACGAGCGGATCCGGCTGCCGACCCGCTACCCGGTCCGGCTCACGACGGGCCAGCCGGTCATGAAGTGCTGGGTCTACCTATCGCGGCACGGCTATCTGATCAACGAGGCCAGCGAGCCGCGTCGGCTGACCGATCAGGCCACACTCATCAGCGGATTGCTGGCCGGCCTACCGGCCCTGCGTACGCTGGGCGGCACCTCCCCGCAGGAATGGATCGAGCGGACTCACGATCCAGCCGCCCGGCACGCCATCCGCGAAGTCCTTCGTTCCGCTGGTCTCGTGCGCTCGGCGGCCGGACTCTGACCGTCGCATCGTAGTCACGGATTTGTGCGAACAACACTAAATCGGGCTTCGGTGCGTGCCGTGGAGACTCTCCACAGGGTTCTCTTACCGTGGTGCCAGCCGTGAAATCACCTGGCAGGATGGTCATTAGCTTTATCTGGCGGTGGATCAAGGAGACACGGTGACTCAGCAACGGCGTGGGCTCGGCAAGGGGCTTGGCGCACTCATCCCGGCCACGGTTGGCACGAGCGAGCCTGAGCCGGCGATCGCTGGAGCGGCTGGGCTGCGTCCTCCGTACACGCCACGGCCGGCCAATGGCACCGATGATGAGGCGACCGAGGCC
The DNA here is from genome assembly GCA_964250865.1 of uncultured Streptosporangiaceae bacterium. Classification (GTDB taxonomy): domain Bacteria; phylum Actinomycetota; class Actinomycetes; order Streptosporangiales; family Streptosporangiaceae; genus Bog-532. The sequence continues at coordinate 9,233 of CAXUJF010000060.1, read as the reverse complement.
GAGCCAATTGCGGGTGCGTACTTCGCCGAAGTGGCTACCGGCTCGATTACTCCGAACCCACGCCAGCCGCGCACGACTTTCGACGAGGACGCGCTCGACGAGCTGGCCGCCTCCATTCGTGAGGTCGGCTTGCTTCAGCCGGTCGTCGTCCGCCAGGTCATGCCGGGCCACTATGAGCTCATCATGGGTGAGCGCCGCTGGCGGGCCAGCCAGCGGGCCGATCTCCAGCAGATCCCCGCGATTGTGCGAGAGACGGCGGACACTGATCTGCTGCGCGACGCGCTGATGGAGAACCTCCACCGTCAGCAGCTTGACCCGCTGGAGGAAGCGGCCGCGTATCAGCAGCTGCTGGACGACTTCGGGGCCACGCACGAGCAACTGGCCCGCAAGATCGGCCGATCGCGGCCACACATCTCCAACACGCTGCGCCTGCTCAACCTCCCGCCCACCGTGCAAAAGAGGGTGGCCGCCGGGGTGCTCAGCGCCGGCCACGCCCGTGCTCTGCTGTCCTTGGACAATCCGGAGGCCCAGGAACGTCTCGCCCACCGCATTGTGGCCGAGGGATTGTCCGTCCGGGCCGTCGAGGAGATCGTGGCCGTCGGTGACGGCAGCAAGGAGCGTCCCCAGCGACGGGTCGGTGCCAAACCAACCGCCCCCGGCCTGCGGGACCTGGCCGACCGACTCTCAGACGCCCTGGAGACCCGGGTCAAGGTCGAGCTCGGCCGTCGTAAGGGCAAGATTGTCGTCGAATTCGCGTCCCTCGATGACCTGGACCGCATCGTCAAGGCTATGTCTCACGACGCTGAAGCTCGGCCAGATCTCGCGGCTCAGCCGGACCACGCAGTTCAGCCGGACCCCGCAGTTCAGCCAGACCCCGCAGTTCAGCCAGACCCCGCAGTTCAGCCAGACCCCGCAGCGGTGGCAGCTCCCTCGCTGTGAGCCTCTCCCGGCTTCGCTGAGCTGTTTCACGTGAAACGAGAGCCGGAACAGACTCAGGTCGCAGCGGAGAAGCTGGCCGGCGGCGCGCAAACCGCTGGGGTGGTCCGGGTAGGTGCCACCGTACGGCGGCCACTGCACGCCCGCTCTGACTACGTGCATGAGCTGCTTGGGCATCTGGAGCGCGTCGGCTTCGCCGGTGCCCCGCGATTTATGGCATCGACGGCTAGGGCCGGGAAATTCTGACCTACTTCGAGGGTGCGGTGCTGGTCGGCTCACCCGTCCGTATGTCCGACGCGCAAATCATCAGTGCCAGCCGGTTGATCCAGCGCTTCCATGACGCCACCGTGGCCACCGCGCTGGCCGGAAGGCAAGAAATCGTTGCCCACAACGGTCTGGGACCGCACACCATCGTCTTTGACGGCGACGAAGCAGTCGGCATCATCGACCGGGACGAAAACGTCAGCCCCGGTCGGCGGTTGGTCGATTTCGCTCACGTCGTCTGGTGCTGCGCCGACGTCTGTGAACGCGAAGTCGAGGTGGCCGAACGGGCCCGTAAAGCGCGGCTGATGTGCGAGACGTACGGCCGGTTCACGCTCGCGGCCGTGATCGACGAAAACACAGCACGCTTCCGTCGGGCCCGGGCCGATCATGCCAAGCACGGCCGGGATCAGGGCGCCGTTATCTTGCCAAGATGGTGCGCTGGATGGAAGAACACGGACCAGCGCTCAAGGCCGCTAGCTGAAGGCCCAGTAGGCCAAACACTGACCGCGGCAGGGCAACAGCCGCCGTCTCGAGGCGAAATACCGTCGATGCGGACCTCCTGGGCGACGTATGTGAGCCGCTGCCTGCTCGGTATGAATGTCGGGGGACTGCGCTGGCTGAGACGGAGGCCAGGTCGAGGACCCGCACCGCCAACCCTGGTAATTACGGCACGACGGATCGGCTCCGCTCGACGCGCGACACTCTAGGTGTCTTCTGGGTCCAGGGGTCTTGTCTGGCGTACCCACTTGCGGTCTCCGTGCCCCTGGCGCGACTGGGCCGTGGCCAGCACCTCGTCGGCTAGCTCGGCCGAGGTGAGCCTGTCCGAGCGGAGCATGAGTGTCCCGGATGGCTGGCGGGCTGCGGCAGCCACCATCTCATCCACGCCAGTCATACCAAGCTCGCGCGCCACCTGGTCCCAGTCTGTGTCAGGTTGAGTCACGCGGGCATTGAGCCGTGCCCGGAGCACATCGGCGTCGGCCGCCAGGAAAACGTGCAGGACCTGCTGGCCCGCGTCGGCCAGGGCGCCGAGGATCTCAGCCCGGTAGGCGTCGCGGATTAGCGACATCGGGACGATGACCGTGTCCGCGTGGTGCCTCCGCAGCGACAGCGCCGTCGCGACGGTCAGCTCCCGCCAGCTCGGCAGGTGCTGGAAATCGCCGTGGGGGCAGATCCACTTCCACAGCATGAGGCCGACGTCTTCCGGGTTATAGACGACTGCGGCCGGGAGCCGCCGGTGCAGTTCCTCCGCCAGTGTCGTCTTGCCCGCGCCGAACCCGCCGTTGATCCAGATGATCACCGGCCCAAGCTACCCGGATGCTCCCTGAGCTGCCTTGAACGAAGCAGGTTGGCCCGGCTGGTATCTCGAGGCT
>CAXUJF010000060.1:0-6563 GCA_964250865.1 uncultured Streptosporangiaceae bacterium | reverse complement strand
TCAAGCGTCAGCGGCGTGATGTGTCGTGTGCCGGGCGTTGCCTGTTATCCAGCGGGTTCGAGCCGGGGTGTTTCCCGGTGTGGCCGTTCGCAACCATGGATCGAGGCCGTGAGTCCCGGGTGAGGAGGGCAAGGCAGGGCCCCCGCTGGTCAAGCCGGTGATCCCCGGCCATCGGACGCTTCATCGCGAAGCCACCGGTCGAACCATGCCCGCGTGCGCCGGAGCAGATCGAGCTGGTGATTGCGCTCCACGAACCCGTGTCCCTCACGCGGGTAGATGACGAGTTCGTGCTCGGCTCCGTACCAGCTGAGCGCACGGTGAAAGTAGATCGCCTGGCTGACCGGCACGTTGGTGTCGTCCTCGCCGTGCACGATCAGCACCGGGGTGCGGATCTGCGACGCAAACGAGATTGGGCTGACTTGGTCGTGGGGGTGCGGGCCGGTGCCCTCCCAGCCGCAACTGCCGCTGAGCTCAGCTTCTAGGGTTCCCCCTTCGCCGGTCGCGACGAGCATTCCCCAGTCACTGATCCCGGCGGCCATCATGGCGGCCTTGAACCGGTCGGTCTGCCCGATCGCCCAGGCGGCCATGAACCCGCCATGGCTGGCACCGCCGATTCCAAGCCGGTCCGGGTCCGCGACCCCCTCGGCAATCAGCAGGTCGATCCCGCTGATGATGTCGCTCCATTCGCTGCCGCCGACCGAGCGCGCGACCGTCGCCGCGAAATCACGGCCATGGCCCACCCCGCCCCGCGGGTTAGGGAGGAACACGGCGTATCCCGCGGTCGCGAGCCACTGTCCCGGAGAATGCGGGGCGAGCATGAACTGGTCGGCATACCGGGCATCAGGGCCGCCGTGCACCAATGTGATGAGCGGGAACGGGCCGTTCGCGCGGTTGCGGCCGGGCGGCAATACGAGCAGGCCGTCGAGGCCGAGGCCGTCCGATGCCCGATAGGACAGGCGTTCTTGACTTCCCCACCTAATCGCGCGCAGGGCAGGCCGGGTGTCAGTGAGCCGGATGAGCTGGCCTCCGGGCGGTCCGGCATGGACGTTCACCGGCTCATAGGAGGTGCTGGCCAGCGCCGCGATCAGCTCGCCGGAACGACACGCGGTGAGCGAGTCGGCCAGGCCGTTCCGAGCGGATACGCACCCGAACCGCAGCAGGCCAGGGTCGAGCCGGAAGATCGCGGTGTCGAGCCCGTCCGCGAACAAGGCCAGCGGCGGGCCGTCCGCGACCTGCGCCAGCTCCGTCGGGCAGACAGCCATGCCCGCGGTCAGGTCACAATGGTCAGCGGCAGCCGCGGAGACGGCGACATCGTAGACGGCGTCGCCGCCGTACGGTTCTGCCATGGCCAGATAGGCCAGGTGCCAGCAGCCGTCGGCCTGCCACCAGACCGGCGACCGCGCCTCGGTCCCAATCCGGCCCAGATCACGGGCCGTCCCTGTCTCCAGATCGACCACATGCAACTCGCTGGTGGTCACGCCCGGATCCTTCTCCGGACCCGCCCAGCTGATCGCCGCCAGCGCGCCCCCGTCCGGCCGCGCCGCCAGTTCCACGACGTGGCGGTGGCCAAGGCCGTCCACCGTACGCAGCTCGCCCGTGGCTAGGTCAAGCACCCGCAGCCTGCCGCAGCGCAGCTGCTGTCCCCAGACGAACGCGTCGTCGCGCTCGGCGCGCCTGCGCCTATCCTCCTCAGTCGGCTCGTCCGTGGCCACCACGGCGACCAGCCGGGCATCCGCAAGCGGCCGGGCATCAGAGATCTCGCCGCGCCAGTCCGTCAGGACCTCGGCCTCCCCGCCACCGACCCGTACCCGGCAGAGCTGACGGGAGCCGGTGCGATCGGACAAGAAAAACACCGACGCCGAATCCGGCGCCCAGCGCGGATCAGAATCTGCCGCCATACCAGCGGTCAGCTTCCACAGCGGTGAGCTGCCGTCAGCAGCGGCCACCCAGAGCGTGCACCTACAACGCTGTCCCCCGCGGCCGACCGTAGCGACGACATACGCAACCCAGCACCCATCTGGCGAGATCACCGGCTGCGACGGCACGGCCCCGTCCACCACCAGCTCCGCGGTTAGCTCCGGTGCGTCTTCACTCATGCAACGCGCCTTTCCGGCCATCATCTGCACATTCAGTAGCAGAGAGCCTGCCACGCCTTTAGCTGGCGCCGGCGTCCTCCTCGCCGGTTAGGCGGCGCCAGGCGCCCGCCCGGCACGCTGATGCTTGGTGAATAGCTACCACCGATGAGCCAGCGGGAGAGCGCTGTTCCACGTGAAACATCGCGACGGTGAGGCGTACTTCGGCCGGGAACAAGCAAGACGGCCTTCAGCCACCAGACCGGAAGCCTGGCAAGCGAGCTGTTACTGCGAGCTCCCTGTCACCTGGGCGATGCTGGCCACGAACTGGTCGACGTCGGACTCGGTGGTGTCGAAGGCGGTCATCCAGCGGACGACGGAAGTCTCCTCGTCCCAGACGTAGAAGTACCACTCGCGCTGGAGGGTCTCGATGTGCTGGGGGTCCAGGCGGGCGAACACAGCGTCGGCCTGAACGGGATGGGTCACCTCGACCCCGGGCAAGTCCTGGATCCCGCGGGCGAGCCGCGCAGCCATCGCGTTGGCGTGGGCGGCGCTCTGCCGCCACAGGTCGCGATCCAGCAGGGCCAGAAACTGAGCCGACAGGAAGCGCATCTTCGAGGCCAGCTGCAGCTGCTGCTTACGCAGGTACTTGGCGTCGGTCACGAGTTCGGGGCGCATCACAATCACCGCCTCAGCGCCGAGGGCACCGTTCTTGGTGCCGCCGAAGCTGAGTACGTCGGCGTGCTCGGCCAGATCAGCCAGGGAGCACCCGAGATGGGCCGCGGCGTTGGCCAGGCGAGCGCCGTCGATGAAGAGCTTCAGATCGTTGGCGTGGCAGAACTCGCCGATCGCCCGTAGCTCCGCTAGCGAATAGCAGGTCCCGAGCTCGGTGCTCTGGGTGATGGCCACGGCTCCCGGCTGAGCGTGGTGTTCGTCGCCCTGGCCGCGCAGGTGCCGTGCGATCCCCTCGGGGGTGATCTTGCCGTCGGGAGACGGCACGGTGAGCAGCTTCGTGCCGAGAATCTGCTCGGCGGCGCCGCATTCGTCGGTGTGGATGTGCGCGGACCCGGCACAGATCACCGCCTCGTGCCGCCGGAGCACGAGGCTGAGCCCCAGGATGTTCGCGGCGCTACCGTTGAATACGAAGAACACGTCACCCTCGGCCTGGAACAGCTCGCGCAACTTGGCCGTGGCCCGGCGGGTCCATCCGTCCTCGCCGTACGCGGTCGCGTCGCCGGTGTTCGCGGCGATGACTGCGTCGACGACGGCCTGGTGCGCCCCAGCGTGGTTGTCACTTCCGAAACTTTTGTGCTCAGCCATGTTCCCAACCTATTGCGGCCGGGTTGAGGCCCGCGGTGGGGTGAGGCGAGTATGGCGGGGGAAGCGACGTGGACGTGGCCTGGCCCGTGTCCGAGCCGGTATCCATCAGTGCCCCCCGCCCAGCCGGGGAACTCTCCCGGTCAGTGGCCGCGGTTGGCGGCCAGGGTGAGGAGGGTGTGGCAGGCGGGGCCGAAAGCGTAGCCAGCGGCGTCTAGGGCCATCGGCAGGGTGCTGGTCTCGGTCATGCCGGGAGAGACGTTGACCTCGAGGAAGTAGACCTCACCGGACTCGCTGACGATCATGTCGGTACGGGAGATGTCCCGCAGGCCCAGGGCCGAGTGGGCCTGCATAGCCGCCTTGGCGGCGGCGTCCGCCGCCGCGTCGGGGAGCCGGGCCGGGGCGTAGAACTCGGTCTGACCCGCGGTGTAGCGGGCTGCGTAGTCATACTGCCCAGCGCCGCCGGGGACGATCTCGACCGCGGGCAGCGGACGGGGCCCGTCGCCCAGGTCGACGACGGTGACAGCGATCTCGGTGCCCTCGATCAGCCGCTCCACCAGGGCGGTGTCGCCGTAGGCGAAGCAGCTCACGATGGCGGTGGGCAGCTCGGCGGCGGTACGTACCGGGCTGGCGCCGAGTGAGGAGCCGCCGCGGGCGGGCTTGACGAACAGCGGCAAACCGAGCCGGGTGATGATGCGCTCGATCACCGCGGTGGCCCCGAGGTCGTGGAAGATCTCCCGCGGCAGGGCGACCGAGTCCGGGGTGGCGATCCCGGACGCCGCGACCAGGGCCTTGGCCGTGGGCTTGTCGAACGCCCCCCGGCAGGCGCTGGCCACCGAGCCAACGTAGGGCACGCCCACCAGGTCGAGGATCTCCCGGATGGCGCCGTCTTCGCCGTAGGAGCCGTGGACGACCGGGAAGACGGCCGAGGGCGGGTCGGCCAGCAGGGCCGGGATCAGCCCGGCGTCGGCGTCGGCGATCCGCGCGTCGACGCCGGCTTCCTCCAGCGCGTCGCGCACCCGCCGCCCGGAGCGCAGCGATACGTCCCGCTCCGGGGAGAGGCCGCCCGCGAGCACTATTACCTGGTCGAGTTCAGTCACGTCATGCCGCCGTTTACAGGTCGCCGGGACCGGGGGTTTCCGCACCCGATCGGTGGGGTGCTGGTGCTGCTGCGCCGCCAAACGTGGCGCTCAGGTCGATCTCCGCCTCGATCACCGAGGCCAGCCGCCGCACACCCTCCCGGATCCGGTCCGGTTCGGGGAAGCAGTAAGAAAGCCGTAGGTGGTCGGAGCCGCCGCCGTCGGCGTAGAACCCGGTACCGGGCACGTACGCCACCCGCGAGGACACCGCGCGGGGCAGCATCGCCTTGGAATGGACGCCTTCGGGCAGTTGCAGCCAGACGTAGAAGCCGCCGGCCGGGATGGTCCAGTGGCAGCCGTCGGGCATCTGGGCGTCGAGTGACTCCAGCATCGCGTCTCGCCGCTGCCGGTACAGCTCGCGGAAGTCCTTGATCTGCTCCTGCCACGGTTGAGTCTCGAAGTACTCGCGCACGGCCAGCTGAGAGAACATGGGGTGGCACAGCACCGCCGACTCCGCCGCCAGGATGAGCTTGTCGCGGATCGCGGGCGGGGCCGCAGCCCAGCCGACCCGGACGCCCGAGGCGAACGTCTTGGAGAACGTGCCCAGGTAGACGACGCCCTCGGCGTCGTCGGCCCGTAGCGCCCGCAGCGGCTCGCCGTCGAAGCCGAGCAGCCCGTACGGGTTGTCCTCGAGGATCAGCAGACCGGCGGACTGGCAGATCTGCAGGATGCGCGGCCGCCGCTCGGCCGACAGCGTCACCCCAGCCGGGTTGTGGTGGTTCGGCACCGTATAGAGGAACTTGATCCGGCGGCCGGACGCGGTCACCCGGGTGATGGCCTGCTCCAGCGCCTCGGGGATGAGCCCGTGCTCGTCCATGGCCACGTGCACCACGTCGGCCTGGTAGGCGGCGAACGAGCCCAGCGCGCCCACGTAGGACGGGGCCTCGGCCAGGATGACGTCGCCCGGGTCGACGAAGATCCGGGTGATCAGGTCCAGGGCCTGCTGCGAGCCCACGGTCACCACGACGTCATCGGGGTGGGCGCGGACGCCTTCCAGGGACATGACCTCGCAGATCCGCTCGCGCAGGCCGACGTCGCCCTGCGCGGTGCAGTACTGCAGTGCGGTGGCACCCTGCTCGGTGACCAGCCGGCCCACCATCTCGCCCACGGCGTCGAGGGGCAGGGCCGAGACGTAGGGCGACCCGCCGGCCAGGGAAACGATCTCCGGCCGGGCGGTTACGGCGAACAGGGCGCGAATCTCCGAGGCGACCATGCCGCGAGCTCGCTCGGCATACTGGTCGAAATACGGATCAATCCGGGATCCCTGCACCCGGGAATTCGCTTGCCGTGCGCCTTCGCTCATGGCCTCGTCTCCCAACGATCGGTATCATGCCAGCATAGGGCCGGGAGCACAGTGCCGAAGTGTGAAGCTCGCGTCTTAACGCGCACATGCCCATTGAGGGCATGCGAGACTCTGGGAGCAAAGTGTCGCGCCGACTCGTGAATATCACCCTGGATAACCTGGACGATCTGCCGCCCAGATGCCGGGCGTGCGTTTTCTGGGAGCTGGATCCGATCGGCGGGACCCGGGCCGTCGAGGCGGGGGAACCAGGCCTGGAGAAGGAGTCCTGGATTTCATCCGTGCTGCTCGAGTGGGGTAGCTGCGGGAAAATTGCCTACGTCGACGGGGCCCCGGCCGCCTACGCGCTCTACGCGCCGCCGCCTTACGTGCCGCGTTCGGTGGCCTTCCCGACCAGCCCGGTCAGTGGGGACGCGGTTTTGCTCATGACCGCGCACGTGCTGACCGAATTCGCAGGCGGTGGCCTTGGCCGCATGCTGGTGCAGAATATGGCGAAAGACCTCACCCGCCGCGGGGTAAAGGCCATCGAGGCGTTCGGTGTGCATAAATGGGAGCCGAATGCATGTGTGCTCCCGGCTGATTATCTGCTCGCGGTGGGATTCAAGACGGTGCGCCCGCACCACCACTACCCGCGGCTGCGCCTGGAGCTCAAGACCGCCATGTCCTGGCGCGAAGACGTCGAGGTGGCCCTGGAACGCCTCCTAGGCTCCATGACCCCCACCCGCGCCCCAGAAA
>CAXUJF010000059.1:0-17822 GCA_964250865.1 uncultured Streptosporangiaceae bacterium | reverse complement strand
CCGGGGACGCCGGACCCGGTGTACTTCAACGGCGTGCCCACGGTGGGGGCGCTGTTCTTCACCACCGGGACGCAGGCACACTTCTGCACGGCCAGCGTGGTGAACAGCGCCCGGCTCGACCTGCTGCTGACGGCCGCGCACTGTGTGTACGGCCGCAGCGGCTATGCCACCAACGTGGCCTACGTGCCGCAGTGGCACCAGGGTGTCAGCCCGTACGGGGCGTGGGCGGTCAGGTCGATCACCGTGGCCGCGGGCTGGCAGCAGTCCCAGGACCCGAACCTGGACTTCGCGTTCCTGGCCGTGACCCCGCCGGCCGGGACCAGGAAGCCGATCCAGCTGGTCACCGGCGGGCTGCAGCTGGGCATCAACACCCGGTACGCCCAGGCGGTCACCCCGATCGGCTACAACAACACCGATGACGCGCCGATCAAGTGCGCCACCCGGAGCCTGGAGTTCGAGCCCACGCAGATCGAGTTCTACTGCAACAACTACCAGGACGGCACCAGCGGCGGCCCGTGGATCACCCACTTCAACCCCGTGACCGGGACCGGGACCGTGGTCGGCGAGATCGGCGGGTACGAGCAGGGCGGCGACTACGCCTGGCAGTCCTTCAGCCCGTACTACAGCTGGTCTATCCTGCGGCTGTTCCTGCAGGCTCAGTTCCGCTGAGCCCGTACTTCGAATGGGCACCGGTGCTTCGAGGAGGCAGCGATGAAGACCAGAGCCGCCGTACTGCACGCCGCGCACCAGCCGTTCGACGTCATCGAGCTCGACCTGGACGGCCCGCGCGAGGGTGAGGTGCTGATCAGGTACGTCGCCGCCGGGCTGTGTCACTCCGACCTGCACCTGATCGACGGGGACCTGGTGCCCCGGTTCCCGATCGTGGGCGGGCACGAGGGGGCCGGCGTCATCGAGGAGGTCGGCCCGGGGGTGACCAAGGTCAAGCCGGGCGATCACGTGGTGTGCAGCTTCATCCCCAGCTGCGGGACCTGCCGGTACTGCTCCACCGGGCGGCAGAGCCTGTGCAACCTGGGCGAAGGCACCCTGGAGGGCCTGATGCCGGACGGCACCGCCCGGTTCCACGCGGGGCGGGGAGGACATCGGGGCCATGTGCCTGGTGGGCACGTTCTCCGAGCGGGCCACGATCTCCCAGTATTCAGTGGTCAAGGTGGACGACTGGCTGCCGCTGGAGACCGCGGTGCTGGTCGGCTGCGGCGTGCCCACCGGCTGGGGGACAGCCAACTACGCGGGCGGGGTCCAGGCGGGCGACACCACGGTGATCTACGGCATCGGCGGCATCGGCATCAACGCGGTGCAGGCCGCGGCCGCGGCCGGCGCCAAGAACGTGGTCGCGGTGGACCCGCTGGAGTTCAAGCGGGAGACCGCGCTCAAGCTCGGGGCCACCCACGCCTTTGCCTCGGCGGAGGAGGCGGCGGCGACGGTGGCCGAGCTGACCTGGGGCCAACTGGCCGACCAGGCCCTGGTCACGGTGGGCGTGGTCGACGAGGACGTGGTGACGAGCGCGTTCGACGTGGTCGGCAAGGGCGGCACGGTGGTCATCACCGGCCTGGCCAACCCGGAGAAGCTGACCGTGCACGTGTCCGGCGGCATCCTGACCCTGTTCGAGAAGACGATCAAGGGCTCGCTGTTCGGCTCGGCCAACCCGCAGTACGACATCGTCAAGATGCTGCGGCTGTACGAGGCGGGCCAGCTCAAGCTGGACGAGCTGGTCACCACCACCTACACGCTGGACCAGGTCAACCAGGGCTATCAGGACCTGCGGGACGGCAAGAACATCCGCGGCGTCATCCGCTACGACCTGGGCTAGGTCAGCGTCTTTGCGACGTCGGCCACCTCGGCCAGCGCGCGGAGGTGGTCATCCACCGTGTCCAGGCCGGCCTTCATGGTGTTGATGGACGCGTGGGTGGCCCCGGCCTGCTGCCAGTGGCCGAGCCGCTCGCCCAGTTGATCGGTGTCGCCGCGCCAGGTGACCCGGCCCTCCATCTCGATGGCGGCCGGGTCCCGGCCGGCCGCGGTGGCGGTCTCGGCGATGACCGACAGCGCCTCGTCCAGGTCCGGGCCGGGTGAGATCTGGGGGAACCAGCCGTCGGCCACCCGGCCGACGCGCCGGTAGGCCACCGGCGACTGGGCGCCGAGCCAGACCGGGATCGGGCGCTGCACCGGCAGCGGGGCCAGGCCCGCCCCGTTGATGTGGTCGAACGCGCCATGATGAGTGACCGACGGCTCGGTCCACAGCCGCCGCAGCAGGCCGATCTGCTCGTCCAGACGGCGGCCCCGGACGTGGAAGTCCTGCCCCAGGGCCTCGTACTCGACCTTGTTCCAGCCGATGCCGAGGCCGAGCCGGAAGCGGCCCTGCGACAGCAGGTCGACCTCGGCTGCCTGCTTGGCCAGCAGCGCAGTCTGCCGCTGCGGCGCGATGATAATGTCGGTGACGAACTCGAGTGAGGTCACCGCGGCCAGGTAGCCGAACATCACGAACGGCTCGTGGAACGTGGTGTGCAGGTCGTACGGGCCGTCCCAGCCGGGATACACCGCCGGGTCGGCCCCGACTACGTGGTCGTAGGCGAGTACGTGACGGAACCCGAGGGCCTCAACCCCCTGGCCGTAGGCCCGGACGGCGCCCACGTCACCACCCAGTTCGGTCTGCGGGAACACGACACCGATGCGCATGCGGCCTACGCTATCGAAGCTCGCTGAGGTTGATCGCGTCGGCCATGGCCTGATAACCGGCGTCGCTGGGGTGCAGCCCGTCCCCGCTGTCGTAGCGGGGGTCGACGTCGTTCGGGTGACCGGGCACCCCCAGCACGTGGGCGAAGTCGACCACGCCGTCGAACGCCCTGCTGGTCAGGATCCAGTGGTTCACCGCCGTCCACTTGGCCTGTCCTCCGACCGTCCAGAACCAGGAGCTCTCGAATGGGGTCAGCGTGGCGCCGATGATCTTGATCCCGTGCGCGTGCGCCATCGCGATCATCTTCTGGTAGCCGCCGATGATCTGGGCCGCGCTGACGTTGGTGGTCGGGGCCAGGCAACCGACGTCGGCGTCCTGGCCGTAGCCGATGTCGTTGATGCCCTCGAGCACGATCACCGCGCGCACCCCGGGCTGGTCCAGCACGTCCTGATCGAACCGGGCCACGCCGCTGGGCCCGTAACAGGCGGAGGGGTTCAGCACCCGGTTGCCGCCGATGCCCTCGTCCAGTACCCCCGGCGCCTCGGCGCCGTAGGTGGCGTCCAGCCGGCGGGCCAGGAAATCCGGCCACCGTTGGTTGGCTCCGGGCGTGGATCCGATGCCGTCGGTGATCGAATCGCCGAACGCCACCACCGTGCCGGCCCGCTTGTCGGCGCCCAGGACCTCCACCCCGTCCAGGAAGTACCAGGACGTGTCGTGGGTCGGGTAGGCCCGGTCGCTGACGTCACTGACGTGGTTGCCGGGGGCCAGGTAGTTGTTCTGCTCGCCGAGGAAGTGAAAGGTGGCCGGTCCGGTGGCCTGCGGGACGTAGATGCTGACGGCCAGGTCCTCCAGCGCCGATACCGGCATGGCCACCGCGTCGCTGACCACCTCCTGGGCCGCCGGGACGACCACGGACCGACTGCCGTCAAACGTCACCGCGTAGGCGGGGCCGCTGAGGTTGCCGTCGCTGGCCACCACGCCCACGCTGGCCTGGCCGATATGCAGCGGCCGGTCACCGTACCGGTTGCTGAGCCGGATCCGCACCTGCTGGCCGCCGACGCTGGTGAAGACGACGTTCCGGATGGTCTGATTACTGAAACCGGCGTCGGCCCGGTTGGCGACCATCGGGGTCGGCTTGGTCATGGCCGCGGCCCAGGTCTCCACCCAGCCCGAACTGCTGGCCGACGCGACCGTGGGGGACTTCGGGGTCAGGCCCACCGCAACCCCGGCGATCAGCGCCGACGCGGCCAGCGCGAAGGCGGTGCGCCGGAACAGGCGAGGCGGCGGGATCATTCGGTCCGGTCCTCCTGGCGACAAGGCTGGTCACGCAGTGCTGCTTTAAACGGGGTAGCTGGTGAAAACAGCGCTGGCGGCCTCTGAGCAACGTCGCGGCCCGCCCGGTGGTTCCCGCTGAGATTACCGGAGCAGGCCACCGCTCCATACGGTCCTTGGTCCTGGGTTGTCCCAGGTCTGGCGGGCACAGCTCTCACGGGCGCAGGTACGAGGCGCCGTTCAGGTCGACGATCGTCCCGCTGGCCCACTCCGCCTCCGGTGCGGCCAGGTAGAGCACGGCCGCGGCGACCTCCTCCGGCCGGGCCACCCGGCCGAACGGGCTCTGGGCCCGGACCTCGGCCCCGTCCGGGCCGTGCAGCCGCTCGGTGGCCATCTCGGTGTCGACGAAGCCGGGCGCGACCGTGGCCACCGCGATGCCGTACGAGCCGAGGGCCAGGGCCAGGGACTGGCCGAAGGCGTTCAGGCCGGCCTTGCTGGCGCCGTACGCGGGCTGGCCGGGTTCACCGCGGAAGGCGCCACGGGAGGAGACGTTGACGATCCGGCCGCCGCCGCGCGGGATCATGTGCTGCACCGCGCACCAGGTCACGTTGGCCGGGCCGACCAGGTTGACGGCCAGCGTCCGCTGCCAGGCGGCCTGCCAATCCTCGTAGGAGACCTCGGCGATCGGGTGCGTGACGAAGATGCCGGCGTTGTTGACCAGCACGTCCAGACCGTCCAGGCCAACGGCGGCCTTGTCCACCATGCGCCGGGCCTCATCGGCGTCGGTCAGGTCGGCCTGCACGACCATGTGCCCCTCACCGGGCAGTTCGGCCAGCACGGCGTGGGCCAAGATGGCCGAGTCCCGGTGGTGAACGGCCACGTGGTCGCCCTGCGCGGCGAAGGCCAGCGCGGTGGCCCGGCCGATGCCCCGCGACGCTCCGGTGATCAATACTGCTCGCCCAGTCACCAGACCAAGCCTAAAGGAGAGCGGGGGCGGGGCGCTCAGGCTCCCGGGAGCAGGCGGGTGTCCAGGCGTTCCTCGCGGACCTCGCCGTCCTCCATCGTGACCTGGTAAGCGGCCTTGCCGGGAACCTCGGCCACTGCTTCGGCCAGTTCGGTGCCCCGGTAGACCAGGCCGGCGTTGTCGTCGGTGGCGTAGCCGGCGGCCAGGATGCCCTCCGCGACGAACTGGTGGAACTTGGGACGGCGCTGCTCTTCGGCGTCGTAGTGCACGCCGTTGGCGAAGGGCAGGAGTCCGAGCCCGTTGGTGACCGGCCGCAGGTCCGGGCCGAACGAGTCGGTGGTGCCACCGGTGTGCCAGCAGATCGATCCGGCCGAGACCCCGGCCAGCACGACCCCGGCCGCCCAGGCCTGGCGGAAGACCTCATCCAGCCCGTGCAGCCGCCACAGGGCGAGCAAGTTGGCCACGCTGCCGCCGCCCACCCACACCACGTCCTGGTCCAGCACGAGTCCGGCCATGTCGTCCACGTTGGGCATACTGAACAGCCGCAGCGGGGTCACGATGACGCCCTCCGCCCGGCCGGCATCGATGAAGCGGGCCTCGAAGCTCTCCTGGTCTCCACCGGCTGTGCCGACGTAGCAGACCCGGGGCGCGCGGCCGGACACGCCGGCCAGCTCGATCGCGTAGTGCAGCAGCGGGCCGAAGCCGAACAAGGTCCGGCGGCCGCGGGTCAGGCCGCCGGAGGTGGCGAGGATGGTGGGGGTGTCGGCGCTCATGAGCCGACGATAGGGGTAGCGCGTTTGACGATGGCGGCGGTGTCCACCCCGGCGGGCAGCGTGCCGAAGGCGTGGCCCCAGTCCCCGCCCAGCCGGGACGCGGTGAAGGCGTCGGCCACCGCGGGGTCGCCGTGCCGGACCAGCAGGGCGCCCTGCAGGACCGTGGCCAACTGTTCCACGATCCGGCGGGCCCGCAGTTCGGCCTGGGCCGGGTCGGCCAGCTCGGCCTGGAGCCGCTTGACCGCCTGATCCAGCCGCGGGTCGGCCCCGGCCGCCAGGCTGACCTCGGCGAAGTAGGCCTCGACCGCCTGGGGCTCGCGGGCCAGCGCCCGGAGCGCGTCCAGGGCGGCCACGTTGCCCGATCCCTCCCAGATCGACTGCAGCGGCGCCTCCCGGTACAGCCGGGGCAGGCCGGAATCTTCCACGTAGCCGTTGCCGCCGAAGCACTCCAGCGCCTCGCCCGCGTGCACCGGGACCCGCTTGCACACCCAGTACTTGGTCGCGGCCAGCGCGATCCGCCGGAACGCGGCCTCCTGCTCGTCGCCGCGGGCCGCGCGGTCGGTCGCCCCGGCCAGCCGCAGCATGACCGTGGTGGCGGCCTCGGACTCCACCGCCAGGTCGGCCAGCACGTTGGCCATGGCGGGCTGATCGGCCAGGTCGCGGCCGAAGGCCTGCCGGTGCGCGGCGTGGAACGCGGCCAGGCTGGCACCCAGCCGCAGCTGGGCGGCGGCCGCGATCACGCAGTCCAGCCGGGTCATGTTGACCATCTCGATGATGGTGGGGACGCCCCGGCCCTCCGCACCGACCAGCCAGGCCACCGCGTTGTCGTACTCGATCTCGGCCGAGGCGTTGGACTTGTTGCCGAGCTTGTCCTTGAGCCGCTGCAGCCGCACGCCGTTGCGGGTGCCGTCCGGCAGGATCCGGGGCAGCAGGAAGCAGGACAGTGCTGCCGGGGCCTGGCCGCCCGGGACCTGGGCCAGCACCAGGAACAGGTCGTTCATGGGGGCGGAAGTGAACCACTTGTGGCCGGTCAGCCGGTAGCTGCCGTCGGCCGACGGCACCGCGCGGGTGGTGTTGGCCCGGACGTCGGAGCCGCCCTGCTTCTCGGTCATGGACATGCCGGCCAGCAGGCCCTGCTTGGTCTCGGGCGGCCGGGACCCCGGGTCGTAGACCCGGGTGGTGAGCAGCGGCTCGTACCGGCGGGCCAGCTCGGGGGCGTGGCGCAGCGCGGGCACCACGGAGTAGGACATGGACATCGGGCAGAGGTGGCCGAAGTCGGTGGCGCCCCACACGTACAGCCCGGCCGCGCGGGCCGTGTGCGCCCCCGGCCGCGGGTCGGCCCACGGGGCGGCCTGCAGCCCGGCTCCGACCGCGACCGTCATCAGCTCGTGCCAGGCCGGGTGGAACTCCACCTCGTCGACCCGGTTCCCGAACCGGTCGTGGGTGCGCAGCACCGGCGGGTTCTCGTTGGCCAGCCGGCCCCACTCCTGGGCCTGGCCCGAGCCGGCCCGGCGGCCCAGCTCGTGCAGCCCGGGCTCGGCCCAGTCCGCGCCCTCGCGGCGCAGCCCGTCCAGCAGGGCGCTGTCGTCGGCCACGTCGTAGCCGGTCAGCGGGGGTGACTGGTTGAAGACTTCGTGGGTCGGCGGCATCGGCGCACCTCCATTGGTTACGCACGGGCGTTGGTGACGCCCCGGCGCGGAAGGCGCCCCGGCCACCGCCGCAGCCGGCGGTTACCCGCGGGTAGAGCTCGGGTCGGCGGTCGGCCAGCAGATCGTTGCGGGAGTTGATCCGCTTGTCCCGGGCCGCGGCCAGGTCGCAGTCGGCCACCAGCAGGGCCGGGTGGTCAGCCAGCACCGGGCCCGCCAGCAGGTAGCCCTCCGGCCCGGCGATGAGCGTGCCGCTGATCCAGTCCACCCCGCGCTCGACGCCACAGCGGTCGGCGACCACCACGTACACGCCGTTAACCGAGGCGTCGGCCTGAACCTTGGTCACCTCGGCGGGCCGCTCCCCCACCGGGCACGGGGCGGCGGGCCAGTTGACCGGGGCCGCGATCAGGTCGGCGCCGTCCAGGGCGGCCAGCCGGGTCCACTCCGGGAACTCCAGGTCGTAGCAGATCATCACGGCCACCTGCCCGTACGGCAGCGAGACCACCGGCGGGGCGTCGGCGCCCGGGGTGAAGATCAGCTTCTCCCGGTCCCACAGGTGGGCCTTGCGGTAGACAGCCCGGGTGCCGGACTCGTCAACCAGAGCGGCGCTGTTGTAGAGCAGGCCGTCGTCACCCAGCTCACAGAACCCGCCCACCACCGCGCAGCCGTGGGCGGCGGCCAGGTCCCGCCACTGGTGCAGCGTGGGGCTGTCCGCGGCCCGGGTGGCCAGGCCCCGGGCCTCGTCCGGGCCGGTGAACACATAACCGGAGTCGGACAGCTCGGGCAGCACGACCAGGCGCGCGCCCTGGGCCGCGGCATCCCGCACGGCCCCGGCCGCGGTGGCGCGGTTGGCGTCCGGGTCGCCCAGGACCGGGCCGAACTGGGCGGCGGCGATCAGCGTCATGAGGTGGCTCCCGCCTGAAGTGCGAACAACCCGAGCAGTTCGTAGGCCACGTTGGCCGCGGCCAGCGAGGTCAGCTCGGCGTGGTCGTAGGCCGGGGCGACCTCGACCACGTCCGCGCCGACCAGCCGCAGGCCGACCAGCCCGCGCAGGATCAGCTGCAGCTCCCGGGTGGTCAGGCCGCCCGGCTCGGGCGTGCCGGTGCCGGGAGCGTGCGCCGGATCCAGCACGTCGATGTCGATGCTGACGTAGACGGGCCGGTCGCCGACCCGTTCCCGGATGCGGTCGATGGCGTCGTCCACGCCCCGGCGGGCCACGTCCGTGGTGGTCACGGTGGCGAAACCCAGCTGGCGGTCGTCGGTCAGGTCCGAGCGCGCGTACAGGCTGCCGCGGATGCCCACGTGGGCGGAACAGTCCAGGTCCAGCACGCCCTCCTCCACCGCCCGGCGGAACGGCGTGCCGTGGGTGTACGGGGCGCCGAAGTAGGTGTCCCAGGTGTCCAGGTGCGCGTCGAAGTGCACCAGCGCCACCGGGCCGTGCCGGGCCGCGGTGGCCCGCAGCAGCGGCAGCGCCACGGTGTGGTCGCCACCGATGGCCACCAGGTAGTCGGCCGCGGCCAGCACCGCCCGGGCGCCGCCCTCCACGTCAGCGATGGCCTGTTGCAGGTCGAACGGGTTGGCGGGCAGGTCACCGGCGTCGGCCACCTGGTGCCCGGACCACGGGTGGACCTCCAGGCCCGGGTGGTAGGGCCGGAGCAGCTTGGACCCGGCCCGCACCGACCCGGGCCCGAACCGGGCGCCGGGCCGGTAGGACACCCCGGAGTCGAACGGGATCCCGGCGATGGCCACGGCCGCGGTGCCCACGTCGGACAGCCGGGGCAGCCGGGCGAACGTGTCCGGGCCGGCGTACCTGGGCACGACCAGCGCGTTGGGCGGCCCGACCGGGTCTGCCGGGCCGGTTGGGCCTGACGGTTCCGTCGACTCCGGGGCGCTGCTCACTAGCTGTTCTCGACGATGCCGCGGATGAACATGGCCTGCCCGGCGTGCTGCAGGCCGTCGGAGATCACGCTGATCAGCCGGACGGCCAGCGTGACCGGCGGGTTCCAGGAGTCGTCGACCACCCGCGCGTAGTCGTCCTCCTTGAGGTGCTTGACGTACCGGTCGGCCTCCTCGATCACCTCGTCGAAGTAACCGATGAGGATCTCGCCCGACTTCACCTTGACCGCGGCCACGTCGTCGCCGCCGAACCCGTAGCCGGTGGCCTCGGGCGGGAACGGCAGGGCGAACTTGTCGACCCAGCCGTTGGCCGTCCAGACCTGGCCCTTGCTGGCGGCGTCGGCCAGGTGGTCGTCGGTGACCCGGCTCAGGTGCCAGATCAGCCAGGCGATCGAGTTCGTGTCGCCGTTGACCCGGAACGCCAGCTCGTCGGGGGTCAGGCCGTCCACGGCCTGATGGACCACGCCGTGGATGCGGCTGAACGCGTCGGTCAGCAGATCATTGCTCGTCATCAAATGCCCCTTGGGTTTCAGCTAGCACTGGTTTCAGTCTTGGCTGCCCGTCATCTTTCCGGGCCGCCGATGGCCACGTCCACTCCGGGCGAATAGTGCGCCAGCGGCTGGCCGTCCGGCGCGGGCAGCCCGGCCGCGGTGATCAGCTGGTCGTCCATCAGCTGGGCCGTGGCCCGGTGCAGCGGCCAGCGGGAGTGGCAGGCCCGGGCCGCGGTACGCCGGCCACCGGTGACGCTGAACAGCGTCCAGCGCGCGGTGAGGTAGTGCTCGAACGCGCTGACATGGTCTGCGGGGATCGGTTCGCCCACCGCGACGCGGACCCGGCTGGTCACCGGCTCGGAGCGGGACCCACCCAGGGGCGAGCGGTACCGCCGGGTCAGGTAGGCCAGTTCGTCACCGCGCTGGCCCAGCCGCATCGAAGCCCAGAAGTACGGCAGCCGGTACGGGGTGGCCCGCGCGACCATGACCGCGCCCAGCCGGGCCGCGTCGAGCGAGAAGAACCAGATCCCGGTGCGCCCGGACGGGTCGCGCACGTAGGTGCGGACGTTGGTCTCGCAGAAGCTGGACACCCACGGGACCCGCCGGCCGGCCGGGGTGGCGACCCGCATGTAGAACGGGACCAGGCCAACCCAGGCCGCGCCGTCCCAGGTCTCGGCGGTCAGGCCCGCGGGCAGCAGGCGTTGCACCGCGTCTTGGTCGAACGCCCAGTGCAGGAACGTCAGCCGCTCCCAGCGCTGGCGCATGATGGGCCGGTCAACGGTGAACGGGCAGTCGGCCTGCGGGGCGGCCGCGGTTACGCCGGCGGCCGCGGTCACCCCGGCGGCCCCCGTCACGCCGGCGTCCCCGGTCACGCCGGCGTCCCTGATTCCGTCCAGCGGCGGAACACCTGGACCTGGGCGTCCGGCCAGGATCCGTCGCAGGGCATGGACCCGTTGGCCACCCGGGCCAGGACGTCGGTGGCGTGCGTGCGCACGGCGTCGTAGGACCACAGGTCGAACGCGAACAGCATGGACTGCCGGTCCTTGGCCCGGAACATCGGCTTGATGTGGCGGCCGAAGCTCACCGGCTCGTCCGGCCCAGGCAATGTGACCGGCTGGGTGACCGGCTGGTCCGGTTGCCCGCTGTCCGGCTGCTTTGCCGTGTCGGGAGGGCCGGCGGCGCTCCAGTCCCATACCGGTGGCGCCGCACCCTCCTGGCCGCTCTCCGCGGATGCGCCGCCGGCCTGACCCCGGGCCAGGGCGCCAGGGGCGTCCCAGGTCAGGAACGAGGTGAACGCGGCGCGGAACTCCACGTCGGGGGGCAGGCCAATCTCGTCGGCAGCCTGGGTGGCCAGCATCACCCAGCGGGCCCGCTGCTCCGCGGCCGGTTTGGTGGCGGAGCCAGCGCTGTTGCCCCGAGCCGTGGGCGTCGCCGGGCGCGGGCCACCGAACGCCGCCGCGATCCTGGTCGCCTCACGCTCCGGGAAGCCGGGAGGGATGTCCGCGAACACCCGGGCCAGCTGCGGGTCCGCCGGGACCAGCTTCTCGTACAGGCGCCGGGTCAGCTGGGTCAGCGCGGGCAGACCGCCCGCCCACTCGAACAGGCTCGGCACCCGGCCCGGGGCCACCTCGGGGTGGCTGAAGCCGATGTACCAGTGCATGCCGCTGCAGAACGGCTTGTTCTGGGAGTGCCCGCACCGGCAGAGCGCGTAGTGCTCACGGGACGCGCCCTCGGCCCGGGGCACGTCGGCACCGTCCGGGCTGGCACCGTCCGGGCTGGCACCGTCCGGGCCAGCACCGTCCGGGCCAGTCAGCGCGATGCCGCCGGTGACCCGGTAAGGGCCGTCCTTGCTGATCTCGATGACCGCGGGCCGGTCACCGTGCCAGTCGGCCAGGTCGCGCTGTTCGCGGTCGTCGAGGGCCAGGCCCAGCGCCCCCGACGGGCAGTCCCGGACGGCCCGGATGATCTCGTCCATCCGGCCCCCGCTAGGAGCCACGAACGGTTCGGCGCCGGTGCGGAACACCGTGTTCAGGCGATCCGTGCAGAACCCGGAGTGCTGGCAGATGCCCCGGTTGTCGAACACCGTGACCTGCTCGCCGTCGTAGCGGTCGCGGTGGTCGGGCACCCGTTTGGGGTCTTTGTCGCCGCTGAACCCGCTAGGTACGTGGGACCCGTCGCAGAACGGCTTGCGCGCGGACGCCCCGCACCGGCAGAGGGCCAGCTGGGGCGGCACCGGGACGTCCTGGCCTAGGTAGTCGTGCAGGGCGGCCACGTTGGTGACCAGGTACGGGCCATCTGGGGCCACCTGGATACCCACGGGCAAGGCGGCCTGGAGCTCGCGCAAGGTGGCGGCCCGGTCCGCGCCCGGGGCCAGGTCGCAGGCGATGCCCTGCAGGGCGGCGACGGCCTCGGCCAGGCCCGCCGGCGCGGTACCGGCCTGAGCCCACCGGACGTGCAGGCGGGTCAGGTCCTGAGCCAGCAGCCAGATCTGCTCGCCCGGGTCGGTTGGGCTTGAGGTAACCGGAGCAGTTGCCGCAGGTTGTGTGGTCGTGGTGGCGCGGAGGGTGTCGGCCAGCGGGCGCAGGACGCTATCGACCAGGCGCGGGGCGGCCCAGTGCAGGTCCGCGTGGCGGCCAGGGGCGAATAGTTCCCTGGTGATGAGCCAGGCCTGTTCGATGTCCCGGGCCAGATCGGCCGTCAGGTCGCCGGGACGCAGGCCGTCGGGACCAGTTAGATGAAAACCATCGGCGCGGGCTTGCAGAGCGGCCAGATCGGGGTCGGCGGCCCCGGCGGCGCGGACCGAATCCGCCCCGGTCGCGGCGGGAGAACGGGGATCGGACGGCGGCAAAAAGGCGGCCAGCGCACTGGCCAGACCGGCCAGGGCGGCACCGACCGGCTCGACCACCGTGATGACCTGTTCCGGCGCGGGCCCAGGACCGCCCTCGCCTGTGTCGCCTGTGTCGCCGACGATGATCTCGTGCACGAACCCGGCCGCCACGTCCAGGCGCTCGGCCAGCAGCGCCCAGGCCGCGTCGCGGTGCGGCAGCAGGTAGTCGCTCTCGTAGAACAGCTCGAAGCTGGGGCCGGCGGTCTGACCCGGGTAGTCCGGGCCTGCGGGCAGCGTGGTGATCAGGTCGCCGAGGGGCTTGATGACCCGGACCATCAGCCCGACGGTCGCGTCGGCCAACGTCTTGAGCTGGGTATCGCTCTCGTCGGTGTGGGCGAAGAAGCGTTCGAAGATCTGCAGCAGGACCTCGTAGGCCACGTTGAACAAGTCCATCACCCGGGCGGTGACCGGATCGCTGACCAGCGGGACCTCGACGTCCCGGTCACACGGGCGGACGTTGACCGTCTGTACTGGGCGGGTGGCCTCCAGGGCCAGGTTGCCCTCCTTGGCCTGGAGGTACTCGTCCAGGACCTCGACGAACTGGCCGAAATGCGCGCTCTGCCAGGCGCCGCGTGGCCCCTCCCCCTGCTCGAGGATCTCGTCGATGGCCCGCTGAGCCGAGGCCAGGTCGGTCACCGGAACCAGTTCGGGCCAGCCGAAGTACTCCGCGGTGGCCTGGGCCCGGGGCGGGCCGACGAACAGCCAGTCCTCGCCGTGCTTCTCGGCCAGGTGCCGGAAGCCCGCCTCGATCGAGCGGTACATGTGCCCGATGGTCTTGAAGTCCTGGCCGCGGGGCACGATGTCGCCCGCCTCCAGCAGCGGCTGGGCCCGGCCGAAGGCGGCCATCCCATCGGCGTCGCGGATGTCCATGCCCTCGGGACGTTCCAGGAACATGAAGTGGCGGACCGCCTCCTCCCCGAACGGCACCAGCGCGAGGTGCACGCCGGCCGGGTAGTGGCTCGCCGGGTGGGGGAAGTTCGGCCGGGACAGGTGCGGCGCGGCGCCGATCGCGGTCAGCAGGTTCTGCACCAGGGCCAGGTGCAGCATCTCCTGGGTGGCGACGTGGGAGATGACCTTCCGCCAGCGCCGGGTGGCAGCCAGTTCGGCTTCGGTCAGGCCCTCACCGTCGTCCTGCTTGAGCGAGAACACGGCGAACAAGTACTGGCACATGATGCCGTGTTCCAGCTCGGCCGCCTCACACAGCATGTAGATGAGGGCCTCGCGGTGCTCGATCACGAACGGCGCTTCGGGCGGGGCCAGGCCGCCGCGGGTGGCGATGACCTGGGCCAAGCGACCCGTTCCGGCCGTGGGCTGACTCGCTGGCTCCTGGCTGGGAGTTTTCGGCTCTTGGTCCGGCTGCTGGCTGGTATTCATTAATCTCCCCGTGTGGACTGATGCAGCGTGGGGCCAGTTTTGCGCTAGTTGATGCGATTCCCTAGCGCGTTTGGCCTATCTTCGCCACGGGTGAACGAAACGGGCCCAGCGGACGGGATGACGGGTCCAGCGGACGGGATGGAGGCGCGGGGTGGCGGTTAAGACGCGCATCCTGCTGGTGTCGGGGAGTACCCGAGCCGGTTCGGCCAACACGGCGGCCCTGCGCACGTTGCGGGAGGTGGCGTCGCGGCCGGTGATCGCCGTGCTGTACGAGGGGCTCAGCGACCTGCCCGCATTCAACCCCGATGACGACCGCGAGCCGTTGCCCGCCGCGGCAGGCGAGTTGCGCCGGGCCATCGCGGACTGCGATGCGGTGGTGTTCTGCACCCCGGAGTACGCCGGCAGCCTGCCCGGCAGCTTCAAGAACCTGCTGGACTGGACCGTGGGCGGCGGCGAGATGTACGGCAAGCCGACCGCGTGGATCAATGTGGCCGCGCCCGGCCGCGGCGCCGGCGCCGAGGAGTCGCTGGCCAGCGTGCTCGGCTACGTCGGCGCGGACGTGATCGAGAAGGCGTGCCGGCGGATCACGTTGCCGCGGCAGGCCATCGGGCCGGACGGCCTGGTCCGCGACCCGGGGTTCCGCGAGGAGGCGGCCCGGGTGATCGACGACATCGTGGATGCGGTGGGCTGAGCAGGCAGTGGATTCCTGCCGCGCAGCCGCGCAGCCGCGCAGCCGCGCAGCCGCGCGTTGATCCGTGCACCTCGGTGTCGATCGTCAGGCAACCGCCGGGTTCATGCGCAGAGCCGGGAGCTTCGGGGCGTTCTTCGAAGTGCACATGACGATCTCCGAGCCGTTCCAGGTGAACGCGATCGGGACATTGCGGGGCGTGCCATCGCGGCCCACGTAGGCCAAGCGGGTCAGGTCGCGGGCCAGCAGTTCCTGACTGATCGGCCGGTTCAGAACCTCGGTGATCTCGTTCGGTTGCACGGTTATCCCTCCGGTTGCCGTTCCTGGCTCTCCCAGCGGGCCCGTCGTGGCCGCTGGTGTACCTGGGACGGAGCCAGCGCCACATTCTCGACATCCGAACCGTGCGATCTCCAGGACCTGCCGTGGGCCGTCACCGCTCTGAGTCTGAGGCGGCGGCCTCGGCGAAGGCCTGCATGGAGGGGAATTCCCAGTCGGGGGCGACCCCGGACGGTGGCTGCGGGGTCGCACCCCAGCCGGGCCGGTCGTGCCGGCGGTTGATCCACACCGTGGGCAGACCGAAGTTCTTGGCCGGCCCGTGGTCGTGGAACAGGCTCTGGGCCACGTGCAGCAGCTGCCCGGGACCGATGCCGAGCCGGTTGACCTCGGCCAGCAATGCCTCGAAGTTGCGCGGTGACGGCTTGTAGGAGCCGATGTCCTCGGCGGTCAGGATGCTGGTGAAGGTGACCCCGAGGCGGCGGTTGCTGGCTGCGAACGAGGCCCGATCCACGTTGGACAAGATGATCAGCTGGTAGCGCTGGGCCAGGGCCTGCAGCGCGCCCGGGGAGTCGGGGAACGCGGGCCAGTCCGGCACCGAGGCCGCGAGCCGGTTCGCGTCCTCATCGGTGACCGGCACGCCCAGCTCGCGGCCCAGTTCGCGCAGGCTACGGGCCAGGATCAGTGGATACAGGTCAGCCGGGTGGTCGGCCTCGGCCTGGGCTTCGTGGCTGGAGTACGCGGTGAGCAGAGCTTCGCCGGTGAGGTCGAGGCCGTTGTTGCGGGCCCAGGGGGCCAGGACGCCGGCGATCCCGGTCTCCCAGTCGATGAGCGTGCCGTAGCAGTCGAAGCTGAGCGCGCCGAAGTCACCGAAGTCCACGGCCGGCTCTACCTCCGGTCAATCCTCGGGGCGGGCGCTCGGTGGTTCGTCGGCGTCAGTGGCCGGGTGCTCGACCAGAGCCAGGATGCGGCTGGCCATGAACCGGGCCGTCCGCACCGGAGTACCGCTCCGGGTCACCTCGCTGACTTCGACCACGCCCCGCCGGTTGGCGATCTCCACCCGGCGCCCGGCCTTGGTCGCGGTCACCTCATAGGTACGGGCGTCCTCGCCGCCGGCGTCGATCACGATCTCGACCCAGTCGCCTTTCACAGAGCTGTTCTGCCCGGCCTGTCGGGTACGGAAACGATCATCCCTTCTATCCGGCCAGGACTGGCGCCGGGCGCGGCTCCGGGAGGATCATCAGGCAGCGCAATCCAGGTATTTGGGGGGATTGCGATGAGTGACTTCTATCTCGCGTTTTCGTCGACCTGTTTCGTCGTGCTCCCGGGCCGGCATTCGGGCCGGGCCGGCTTCCTAGGCCGGGCCGCTCTTAGCAGGGCTGATTTTGGGCTGGGTTGGTTCAGGCCAGCGCGGGGAGCGCGCTGAGTGCGGCGTCGATGCGGTCCTGCGGGAGGTCGTAGTCGTCCATCTCGCCGGACAGGTAGCGCTGGTAGGCCGCCATGTCGAATTGGCCGTGCCCGCACAGCGCGGTCAGGATGACCTTCTCCTCGCCGGACTCGGCGCAACGCTTGGCCTCCTCGATGACCGCGGCCAGCGCGTGCGTCGGCTCCGGCGCCGGCACGATGCCCTCGGCCCGGGCGAACGTGATGCCGGCCGCGAAGCACTCCCGCTGGGGCTTGCTGACCGCCTCGAACAGGCCCAGCTCGTAGGCGTGCGAGAGCAGCGGCGACATGCCGTGATAGCGCAGGCCGCCGGCGTGGATCGGGTCCGGCACGAAGTCGTGGCCCAGCGTGTGCATCTTCAGCAGCGGGGTGAACCCGGCCGTGTCGCCGAAGTCGTAGGCGTACTGGCCACGGGTGAACGACGGGGACGCGGTCGGCTCCACGGCACGGAACACCGGGTCCATCCGCCCGGCCAGCTTCTCGCGCAGGAACGGGAAGACCAGGCCGGCGAAGTTCGAGCCGCCGCCGGTGCAGCCCACGACCAGGTCGGGCCCGGTCTCGCCGGCCTGGGCGAACTGCTTCAGCGCTTCTTCGCCGATCACCGTCTGGTGCAGCAGCACGTGGTTGAGCACGCTGCCCAGCGCGTACCGGGTATCGGCGGCGCCGCCGGCGACCTCCACGGCCTCGCTGATCGCGATGCCGAGGCTGCCGGGCGAGTTCGGGTCATCGGCCAGAATCTTGCTGCCCGCGGTGGTGATCGGGCTCGGGCTGGCGTGCACGCTGGCGCCGTAGGTTTCCATCAGCGCGCGGCGGTACGGCTTCTGGTCGTAGGAGGCGCGAACCATCCAGACCTCGCACTCCAGCCCGAACTGGGCCGAGGCGAAGGCCAGCGCGCTCCCCCACTGACCGGCGCCGGTCTCGGTGGTGAGTCGCCGGGTGCCTTCGAGGGCGTTGTAGTACGCCTGCGGCACGGCGGTGTTGGGCTTGTGCGAGCCAGCCGGGGAAACGCCCTCGTACTTGTAGTAGATGCGGGCCGGGGTGTTCAGCGCCTTCTCCAGCCGGTGGGCCCGGAACAGCGGGGTCGGGCGCCACAGCTTGTACACGTCGAGGACTTCTTCGGGGATCGGCACGTAGGAGTCGGCGGTGACCTCCTGGGCGATCAGCGCCATCGGGAACAGCGGGGCCAGGTCCTCGGGGCCGACCGGCTGCAGCGTGCCCGGGTGCAGGGGCGGAGGCGGCGGGGAGGGCAGGTCCGGGATGATGTTGTACCACTGGCGAGGAAGTTCGGACTCGTCGAGGATGATCTTGGTCCGGCCCGTCATGGCATCTCCGCTCGGTTCTGCTGGTGGTGGGGACTCGCTGGTGGGACCCGGGTGGTGGGGACTCGCTGGCGGGACCCGGTTATTGGACTCGGTCGTGCGGATCT
>CAXUJF010000058.1:8959-17948 GCA_964250865.1 uncultured Streptosporangiaceae bacterium | reverse complement strand
CGCCACGCCCATCAACCGGGCCGGTCAGTACACCACCTTGCCGGACGCCACTGAGATCTGTGCGACGTCGCCGATGATCCCGTACCCGTGCTGGCTTCCCGCCGCCAGCGCGGTCAGGATCAGGTAGGTCGCCTCCTGCATGGCCCGCTCGCTCATAGCAGCTTTATATACCGCTGAACTGACTATGGCTAGGGGTCAGCGACGGCGGCTGGACGAGGTCTGCCGTCAGGCCCAGACGTGCTTGACGTGTACGTGCCGCGCTACGGGCCAGAGTGGGAAGGTTTCCCCGATTCGGGGCCGGTCTACGCACGCATCGACGCCGACCGGATGTTCACCTTCCACATGAGCCAGTCCGCACTCAGCACACCGGGCGGCTGAACGCGAAAGGCCGGTTCCGTGGCCGGAACCGGCCTGTGAGGTGGTGGGCGATACTGGGATCGAACCAGTGACCTCCTCGGTGTGAACGA
The DNA here is from genome assembly GCA_964250865.1 of uncultured Streptosporangiaceae bacterium. Classification (GTDB taxonomy): domain Bacteria; phylum Actinomycetota; class Actinomycetes; order Streptosporangiales; family Streptosporangiaceae; genus Bog-532. The sequence continues at coordinate 17,481 of CAXUJF010000058.1, read as the reverse complement.
GGCGCTCTCCCGCTGAGCCAATCGCCCGCTGCCACGGGACTTCAGGCGATACGTGCCTGCCGCGTCCCTGGCGTCTCCATATGCTAGCGCATCCTCAGGGCCGGTGGCCCGCTCGCGGCGGGAGGGCCGCTGCATCCGGAGTGGCCTCGTGCAGCGAAGTACTCGGGAGCGCCTGGGACGCAGGAGATAAGCCCGTTCCTCACCGTTTGTGTCGGCTGATCGTACGAAGGGTGAGAGCCGCAACCTCGCTGCAACCGAGGCGCAACCCTCCTAGCAGTGGATATCGCTTAGTGTCACCAACACAGGGAAAACATTACGCATGTGTAACCATTGTTAGCGCTCACAGGACGTTTGAGCACTTCAGGGGGTTAGAATCCTACTCTGGGCGGGTTGATGAGACCCTCCGGAGCCGACCTCTTAAGTCGCCGAAAAAAACTTGTCGCGTTATCGCGTCATAGTGACGGGTCGGCCACGTCTAGTGAGTGAAGCCCGGAAACGGGACCCGGCGACGTAAGGGTTGGCTAGACGATGATGAACAGCAGCAGCACCACGGTCTCGGCTGAGCTCGGCCTCCGACTGGTCGCCGCCGAGCAGGCGGTCGTCCCTCTTGTCGCGAGCCTGCACTACAGCGGCAGCGACCCCTATGCGATCCGGATGGCGTTCCACGTGGGGACCGAGGACCCGGTGGAGTGGATCTTCGCCCGTGACCTGCTGGCCGACGGCCTGATGACCCCCGAGGGCGACGGCGACGTGCTGATCTGGCCGTCGTCCCCCGTCATCGGGCCGGACGGGCAGACCGATGGCCCGCTGAGCGTACTCAACATCAAGCTGTCGTCGCCGTTCGGCGAGGCACACTTCGAGGCCCCGGCCGAGGCCATCGCGAACTTCCTCGACCGGACCTTCCGCATCGTGCAGATGGGCAAGGAATCTCAGGTCATCGACATCGACGCTGAGCTGAGCAGCCTGCTCTGGCAGGCCTGAACGCCCCCGACGACCTGGTAACCCGGGTAACTGGGAACCCAGGCAACCTGATCGCGCCGTTGCCCGTGGCCCGCAGCCGACCTGGCCTGCGGGCCGGCGGGAACTCCCGCCACCTGGTGGCGGTAAGCGGTCAGCGCAGTCCGCCACTCGCGTGGGCGGACGTGGTGACCAGATCAGGCAGCAATTCATTGACCTCGGCGATCTGGCCGGCGACCTCGCGGTCTACATCCATCCGGGGCACCCGGCGCCGGATGGCCGCGTGCACCTCGCCGAGAGCCTGGGCCGGAGCGGCGATATCGGCCCGCAGGTCGATGCCCTGGGCGGCGCACAGGATCTCCACGGCCAGGCAAGCCCGGACGTTGGCCACCACCTCACGAAGCTTGCGTACGGACGTCCAGCCCATCGAGACGTGATCCTCCTGCTTGCCGGAGGTCGGGATGGTGTCCACGCTGGCCGGGTGCGCGAGCACCTTGTTCTCGCTGACCAGTGAGGCGGCCGTGTACTGAGCCAGCATGAAGCCGGAGTTGGTCCCCGCCTGGGGGGCCAGGAACGGCGGCAGGCCGCGGGAGAAGGCCGGGTCCAGCATCCGGTCGACCCGGCGCTCGCTGATGCTGGCCAGCTCGGCCAGAGCCATGGCCAGCATGTCGGCCGCGAACGCGAGCGGCTCGCCGTGGAAGTTCCCGGTGGTCATGACCTCACCGTCATCGGTGATGATCGGGTTGTCGACCACGGAGCCCAGCTCGGTCTCCAGCACCCGCCGGGCGTGCGTGAGCACATCCCGGACGGCCCCGTGCACCTGCGGGGCGCAGCGCAGGCAGTAGGCGTCCTGCACGGCGTGGCGGCTGTGCCGGTGGCTGGCCAGCAGCGGGGATCCGCTCAGCAGCGCGCGCAGGTTGGTCGCGCTGTCCAATTGGCCCGGGTGCGGCCGCAGCGCCTGGACCCGCTCGTCGTACGGGCGGTCGGTACCGAGCAGCGCCTCGATCGACAGCGCGCAGGCCAGGTCGGCCGCCTGGACCAGCATCCCCGCGTCGTAGACGGAAAAGGCCAGCACGGCCTGCATCGGCTCGGTCCCGTTGACCAGCGACAGGCCTTCCTTGGGCGCGAGCGAGAGCGGCTCGAGGCCGTGCGCGGCCAGCACGTCCGCGGCCGGGCGGCCTTCCGGTGGCCCGTCCGGCTCCCGGAGCAGGCCCTCCCCGATCAGCGGCTGGGCCAGGTGCGCGAGCTGGGCCAGGTCGCCGGACGCCCCCACCGAGCCCTTGCCCGGGATGACCGGCAGCAGGCCGTGGTTGAGCATGTCCAGCAGCCGCTGCGGCAGGTCGGCCCGGACCCCGGAGTAGCCCGCCGCCAGCGTCCGGGCCCGCAGCAGCAGCAGCGCGCGCACCACGTCGTCGGCCAGTGGCTCTCCCACCCCCGCGGCGTGGGACCGGATGATGGCGGACTGCAGGGCCCGCAGGTCCGCCACGCCGACCGGCGTGTCAGCCAGCGCACCAAAACCGGTGTTCACCCCGTAGACCGGGGTATCGCCGCTCAGCGCCGCGGTGACCACGGACAGGCTGTGCTTCATCCGGGCCGGGACGTCCGGGCCGAGACTAGCCGTGGCCTCGCCGCGCGCGACCGCAATGACGTCCTCGACGGTGAGGGCGCTGCCATCGATGATCACTTCTCGCATGGCCCCAGCCTGCCAGGTGGCCGGGGGTGCTGAGGCCCGGGGGCGCGAAGCGGGGCCCGGCGCGCCGGCCAGCGCGGCTTGAGCCGGCTACCGGGACTTGGGCATGCGGGTGAAGCTGAGCAGCTGGGCCTCGGTGCCGTTGTAGCGGTCCATGTCGATCGGGGAGTCACCGGTCTGCCAGAAGGACCAGTTCGACCACGGCCTGGGCACGGTGGGCTTGCTCACGCCGTAGTGCGCGATCCACAGGTGCCAGGGGTTCAGGCCCGCGCACGCCCCGGTCTCGGCGAAGCTGGGGTTGGTGTAGACGAGCACCCGGTGGTTGGGGGCCAGGCCGTTCACGGTGCCCAGGAACTTGTGCGCGCGGGAGGCCACGGTGGCGGCGGACTCGTTGTCGTTGCTGCCGTTGGACTCGGTAGCCTCAAGGTCGCAGACGAAGTTGTCCCCGGCCAGCAAGCCGTGCGTCTTGACCGTGGACACCAGGCGCTCGGCCTGCTTGACCGGGTCGTCGCTGGCGTGGAAAAAGTGGTAGGCGAAGCGGGGCAGCGTGTGCGTCGGCTTCAGCGACCACATCGAGTTCCAGTTGTGCACCCAGTCCGGATCGGTGATGGTCAGGCCCTCGGTGACCTTGCACATCCCGAAATCAATCTCGCGGTGAGCCCCCCAGTTGAACGAACCTTGAGCGAATGAGACGTCAATGCCGGTCGGATCAGCCATGAGTGGCGGGTCCCCTTCATCAATCGGCCGGTTGTTTTGTTCCATAACCAAACGAGTCGCATGCTAACGCGGTACAGACCCCGATATAGCGATAAGAACACACTACGCAACCGTACGAGCACGCGTGGGTACAACGAGTGACAGGTCCCGGTGGTGGCGGCCGATCCAGGCGGAACCTTCGGGCCGCAACCGGCCTCAGCCGCGGCAAATCAGGACAGCCCGGTGCGCTAATCCGCCCAGTCGAGTTTGCTCACTGGCCAGGATCGGCTACAGTTCTGTTCGCACGCCGGGCACCACTCGGCGGGCAGCGGCCTCAGGGCCGGAAATGCGGACGTGGCTCAGTTGGTAGAGCATCACCTTGCCAAGGTGAGGGTCGCGGGTTCGAATCCCGTCGTCCGCTCGGAGACGCCGAACGCCGTCGGGATCAACCGGACGGCTCTCGGGTTCCATGGCGGGCCTTCTCCAGTGTGGCTTCAACGGCTGTCCGGTGGAAGACTCCTTTGGCGGAGTGGCCGAGTGGTTTAGGCAAGGGCCTGCAAAGCCCTCTACACGGGTTCGATTCCCGTCTCCGCCTCGCAAGTCCCTGACACGGGGTCTCCTGCTGCCGGACGAGAAGTCGTCGTGCGGGGAGTGCGTGCGAGGGCTGCTGTGCCTGTCGTGCAACACGGCGCTCGGGATCATCGAGCGCAAGCTGGAGCAGGCCCGGGCATACCTGGACAGCCCCCTGGCCGGCTCGTCCTGATGCCCGCCAGAGCACCCCTCAGTTCTGGTAGGCTCACGTCATCCCGGGCGATTGGCGCAGCGGGAGCGCGCCTCCCTGACACGGAGGAGGTCACAGGTTCAAATCCTGTATCGCCCACTCATTTTCGAAAGTCTGCACAGTTGCGGGAGTCAAAGAGGGAGCAAGCCGGTCATCCAGCCTGATGCTCCTCTCGCTTGGTGAAGATCATGCTCATCGTCGTGACGCCCTTGCTCCTCACTGGCCTGAGCTGGTGCCGGTAGGCCTTCTGGGTGACGATCGTCGTGCGATGCCCGACAGGATCCGCGATCACCTCGATGCTGACCTCCACTCCAAGCGCGGCGCTCTTCTATCGTGGGCGCAGATCGTCGGTTGGCTCAAGCCCTCGTGGCACGATCGGGGCCTCGGCCAGGTCCGGTGCCACCGTCCGCAGCGCGGCTCGCAGCGCGTCCACGGTCGGCTCGCCGAGCCAGGTCAGTTCCACCCCGGCAGTATGACCGAACCCCGGCCGCCGAGATCACCATCGAGCTCGATCCGCGCCCACGCCATCGAACGATAATGGCTTACATGTTTGGATTATTTCCGTGAGCAGAGTTTCCGGCGAGGGTCCATCCGACCAGCGCATTGGCGTGTCCATGGCCCATCCCGTACTCGGACTTCAGGTATCCGACGATTGCCATATGTTTTCCCTGGCCGCAGCCGGCGATGATCTGCTGCCATTCCGCGATTGAGCGGCCGTACTTCTTCTCGATGGACGGGAAGTAGGACGCGGGTCCCTGCTTGGGCCAAGGCGGCGACTGTTCAGCCATGTCAACGATCCCCTTTGCTTAGGCGGCGAATGACACTGATCAGCATCTATGAGGTTCAGTCGCTGGTCTGACCGTCGATCGATTCGCGGATCAGGTCGGCCGGCTGGCCCTGCTGGCTGGAGTGCCATGTTCCTGGCGGTCGAAGCGGCCTGTCTACTACTTTGATGGTAGTAATTGTCATCCTCCGTTCAGGTCACGGTCATCGGCGCTCCGTTTTCCGCCGATACCCGTGTCTTATGGGCGCCGGCGAACGACCGCGGCCAGGGAGGATCATCATGCGACGGAAGAAACCAAAACCTAGGTCACTTCAGCGCTGGGGGGCAATGACCGCGGGCGTGGCCACGGCTCTGGCCGGGACCGTCCTGGCGGGAACCGCAGTGTCGTCGGCGGCGACCGCTCAGCCGGGCCAGCCCGGCTGGGGCCATACCCGCGGCATCAAGCATGTGCTGCTGATCTCGGTCGACGGCATGCACCAGTCCGATCTGAACTGGTACATCGGCCACCACCCCGGCTCGGAGCTCGCGCGGCTGGCCACCGGCGGCGCCGAGTACACCGGCGCGCAGACCACCGACCCGTCGGACTCCGATCCGGGCGGCACGGGGATCATGACCGGCGGCGACCCCAAGGTCACCGGCATCTACTACGACGACGAGTACAGCCACGGCGTCTTCCCGCCGGGAACGACGAACTGCTCCGGGCCGGTCCCGGGCGGCGACGTGATCTACGACTCGCCGGACGACAAGCTCGCGGCCGTGCCGGACCTGCTGCACAACGGGAGCGGCAACACCTTCCCGTCGTTCGATGAGGGCGGCTCGCTCTACCCGGGCGGCGTTGACACCAATCCGGCCCTGGTCATGAAGCTCGGCCCGCACCCGCAGTCGGGCCTGAACCCGGCGACGTACCCAGTCAATCCGAAGACCTGCCAGCCGATCCAGCCGTGGGACTACGTGGGGGTCAACACGATCTTCCAGGTGATCCACAACGCCGGCCTGCGGACCGCATGGTCGGACAAGCACGCGATCTACGCGTCGTTCAACGGCCCGGGCTCGAACGGCACGAGCATCGACGACCTGTTCGCGCCGGAGATCGACTCGCAGGCAGTCGAGCCGAACGGCGTGCCATACCCGGACGACGGCGCATGGACGGTCGACAACGCCGCGACCAAGCAGTACGACTCCTACAAGGTGCAGGCGGTCGTCAACTGGATCAACGGCCACGGCCACTCCGGCACCGGGCCCAAGGTCGGCACGCCGGCCATCTACGGGATGAACTTCCAGGTCGTCTCGACCGCTGAGAAGCTGAAGAGCTCCCCGGCCGTGCTGACCGGCCCGAACGCGCAGGGCAAGTACACCCTGGGACCGAAGCTGGCGGGCGGGTACGAGACCGTGAACGGCCGGCAGGTCCCGGGCCCGCTGCTGCAGAGCGCGCTCGACTACACCAACAACGCCCTGGCGCGGCTGGCCAACACCATCCGGGCCGACGGCCAGGCCAGCTCGACGGCGATCATCCTGACCGCCAAGCACGGCCAGTCGCCGCAGAACAACAGCCGGCTGCAGCGGATCAACGACGCCCCGATAATCGCCGGTGTCAACGCCGCCTGGGCCAAACAGCACCCAGGCAGCAAAACACTGATCGCCCAGGAGGCCGACGACGACGGATTGCTGTGGTGGCTGTCCGATCGTTCGCAGGCGGCGACCAACTTCGTCAAGAACTACCTGTGGACCCATACCGCCCCCGCAGTCAACTACGCCGGCCAGACCATCACCGTCCAGCACTCCGGCCTGCGGGCGATCTACGCCGGCCACCAGGCCGCGCAGTTCTTCCGCGTCCCGTTCGCCGACCCGCACCACCCGGACGTGTTTGCGATTTCACAGGTCGGCACGATCTACACGACCGGCAGCAAGATCGCCGAGCACGGCGGCGACAACCCGGGCGACCGGGACGTTCCGCTCATCGTCTACGCGCCGGGCGCCGTCCGGTCCGGCCAGTCAAGCCACCCAGTGGAAACAACCCAGATCGCGCCGACGATCTTGAAGCTGCTCGGCCTGAATCCGTCCGATCTGCAGGCGGTGCAGATAGAGCACACCCGGGTACTGCCCGGAGTCAAACGGCACTGAGTTCGTTCAGCGACGGCGGGGCGGCCTGGTCACAACCGCCCCGCCGTCAGCCTGCCCGTATATCGGCTTGCGTATTACGTGTGACTCACGCAGACCTGGCCAGACACTCGAAGATTGGCGGAGCTTCCCTGGCACGGAAGAGGCCACCGGCTGTCGCGCTAGGACAAGGCGGTGCTGACGGTCAGGGTGACCGCTACTCCGACCGCACCCGCGGACAGCAGGGTGAGCACCACGCCTCGGCGCAAGGGCAGCAGGAGGAGCAGAGCTCCGGCGAGAACGGCGTATTGCCAGGGGTGGGTGAGCGCGCGGGTGAGCGGGATGCCCGAGCCGTAGATGGCGCCGATGGCGGCCGGCCCGGCACCGCCGAGGAAGGCCCGGGCGGTGCGGTTGCCGCGGATCTGGTCGAACCGGTGGGCGCCGAGCAGGATGAACGCGAAAGACGGGCTGAAGGCCACGACCGAGGCGAGAAGGCCGCCGACCAGGCCGGCCGCGGCGTAGCCGACGACCGCGACGGTCTGGACGACCGGGCCGGGAGTGATCTGGCCGAGGGCGACCGCGTTGAGGAACTGGGCGCCGGTCATCCAGTGGTAGTGACCGACCGCGTCGGACTGCATCAGCGGAATGATGACGAACCCGCCGCCGTAGGACAGGGCCCCGACCTTGAACGCGACCCAGGCCACCGACAGCAGCACCCCGCTGCCGAGCGCGCCGGCCAGCGCAGGGACCACGGCCAGACCGGGCAGCTGGGCGCCGCGGTGGGGCCAGGGGTGCCATTCCAGGGCCAGTTCGGCCAGTCCACAGCCCAGCAGGACCAGGACCAGCCAGGGACCGAGGATGGCCGCAGCGGCGGCCCCGGCGAGCACGTAAGTCAGCCAGCGGGCGGTGTTCCGGCGGCGCTGCCAGCTCGCCCCGGTCAGCCCGGCGCCTGCGTGAATGGCCACCGCGGGGACGGCGGCACCGGCACCCGCGCCCGCCCCGAGCACCCACCGCGGCGGCGATGTGCCGAGGAACAGGGCGGCCAGCACCAGGATGACGATCAGCCCGGGCACGATGAACGCGACCCCACCCGCGAGCGCGCCGAGGCGGCCGCGCAACCGCCAGGCGCAGAAGATGGCGAGCTGGGTCGAGGCCGGGCCGGGCAGCAGGTTGCACGCCGCGACCGCGTCCTCGAAGTCCTGCGCGTCCAGCCACTGGCGGCGTTGCACGCACAGATCGCGCAGCAGCCTGATGTGCGCCGGGGGACCACCGAACCCGATGCAGCCGATCCGGCCCAACTCGCGCACGATCGTGGCCAGGGCCACGGTCCCGGGCGGTTCATCCGGGACCGTCATCACGCGGCCCGGCCGGGCAGGGCGCCGAGGCCCGCGAGCAGGTAGCCGATCCTGGTGTCCAGCTCGGCAGCGACGCCGCGGAAGGGGGGGGCCGGGGGCCCGGGGGGGGGGCGCGCGGGGCGCCGGGGCCGGGGGGGGGCGGGGGGGTGGGGGGGGGGGGGG